>NZ_JBQRUM010000018.1:0-95802 GCF_053485795.1 Thalassotalea ganghwensis | reverse complement strand
GGGTTTAGTATTATGATTGTTTATGGAGTTGCACATTGTTTTGGCATACCAATGCCTATGTTAAGACTACCTGCTAGTTAATTATTTCATAACTTATTGAAATCATTATGTATTTTAATAAGTAATATTTACAGTGTTTAATATGAAACGTCTGGTTTTATTGGGTTTGATAGAAAATTTGATTAAGCCTTCTGTTTGTTAAGGTTTGCATTTTGCTTAGAAAACAATTTTTTATCTTATTCAATAATATAGGAAGTATTATTTATGAAAAATTGTTCTAACATTCCAACAGAAAACTTTAAAAACCTTTTATGGAAATGCGGGTTTACAGACACTTCAACTAAAGGAAACGAGGATATCGCTAAGTACCTGTGTGTTAGTCCAAGAACAATAAGAAGATGGATTAAAACAAATAAACCATCTAAACAAGCCGTTAAAATTCTTAATGATAGAGAACGGATGCTTAACAACTACTGGGAAAACTTTAGAATTCTAAACGACAAAATTATGACCCCTAACGGCTATCGATACTCTGCACAAGAACTAAAAACTTTGTGTATAGAAATAGAAAGAATTAAAAGCCAAATACGTTATGAATAGACATCTATTGAGGACACGAACAAGTGTCCTTTTTAGTGATAGCCATTTTTATCTACTCATTGATTGTAGTCACATGGATTTATTATATTTTCAACAGTTTGCTTTATCTCAACTATTGAGTAGCTTGCTTTTGCTGGAAACCTTATCAATTTTAAGTTCGCCATTTCGCAAATTGAGTTTAAAAAAGCATCTCTTTTTTTAACTGATTTCTTATTATGGCTTTTATCATCTAGTTCAATAACAGCGACTAAATCCAAACTATCTTTATTACAAAGAACATAATCAAAATGTTTAGCTGAAATTCTGTTAAAAGCGATTTGCCAATCTTTTCTATTTAGTCCCTTCTGTGGAGATAAAACATCGGCTACTCTGACTTTTCCAAATATTCGATAATGTTCTGACACTGCCGAATCTAGTACACCAAGAAAAGAGCGCTCTGCTGGACTAAAAAGAGGACCATTTTGTCTATATGAAATAGGTTTATTTAAATTTTTCGAAAGAAACACAAACCCAATTATAATTATAAATAAAAATAGTAATACTAATACCAATTCCATCTGATAACTCGATTATAAAGAATAATTAATACGTTTAAAGTTTATTAAAAAATACTCTTGTTCCCTTGTTTCCTTTTTTCGGTAGCCCGTTGATGTTCGGCTTCTCTTTCCATATCCCTTTTTTTTAAGTCTTCTAAAGAATATGGATCAACAGGTAAAGCTAATGGGACTTTAAAGGAAACCTTACTAAGCGTTGAATTCGTTTCACTTGATTTAACACCACCTCCGATAGAAAGCACAGAAGCCACTTTTAGTTTTCCATCTGCTTCTGTACCAGTGTTTTCAGCTACAGAAATAGCAACATTAAAATCTACTATATATATATTTTGCCCATTAGGTAATGATGAAACATGAGAGTCTCCTTGTTTATGAACCCTTATTGCTGGATTAACCAAGCCACCTAAGTTTTTTACCGCTAATTGTGATTCACTTACCCCTTGTGCAATTTGTATTAATGATTCTGCTACAAAATCTTTTAAGTCCATAAGTTCAATTCTCCCTATTTGTTAGTGATTAACTTTAAAATAAATAATAATAAGTTTAAAGGGTAATTTTGTAGTATTCATCGTAAGATGCATTGTTCTGGTTAATCTACCCCCGTAATACATTTACGGGGGTTAAAGCGACACAAAAATCCTTGACGAACATTGACCAGGCGCAACAAGTTGCTGCTTGGTTAATAGCATTATTGTGATTATGCAAAAGTATCATTTATTAAGTTGTTATTTGCGACTACACTGTATGCGTCTTATTCAACAAACAAGGATTGTTATCATGAATAAAGTTTATTTGTGGTTATTGCTAGCTGCAGTTTTTTCTCCCAACGCGAATGCTTCTATTAAATGTCAGTCAGAATGGCAAAGCCTTAAACACACCCAACAATTAATGCGGCATAAATCTACTGAGACACTACGTCAAAAAGAGCATAAAAAAGCCAAAGCTTATCAAGATTGTCGTCGAGGGAAAACAAAACCCAAAATTGAAATAAATAAAAAAAATTTAACGACAAACTCTACTCATAAACAACGTCAGAACACGGCTTCAAAAAGTAAAATAAATAAAAGTGAGCCGATAAAGTATACGCGCAGCATTAACGTTAGCGGTAAATTTAGCGGTGAAAAGCAAGATGCTTGGTTAAAACATTACCAAGCCCCGAAAGAATGCGCTCATCCAAAAACAACACAGCAATTTGCTAAATGTACCGAGAATAGAAACGAACAAGCAACTAAGTTTTCCGTTGCATGGGAGAAAACAAGGCCAAGATAGTTGCTTGTTCGTTAACCTTCTAGGGTAAGCACAAATACATACTTACCCTATTCCACTTAGCCACTTTGGTTTTTAGTAAACCGTCCAGTAATTTACGCTAACTTGACCCTCATGATGAAGTTCAATGGTTTTGTTCCAGTAAACATCAGTACTGATTTCTGCCCAGTCATGCTCAAAGCTCATGTGATTTTTAGGGCCTTTATATTTGCACTTATATGTCGACTTTTTATAAATGTCAGCTTGTGGTTCAACATAATAATAAATGAACTGCTCTTCACAGCTATCTAACTGATAGTTACCTGCAATTAATTGAAACTTAACAATATTAGTTTGGTAACCCAGTTCAAACACTTCTTCACTGGTTTGGTAGCCAATAAAGGTATTTACGTCTGATAAATCGTTTGCGTAACTCGCATTAGCGGTAACTGCTAAGGCTAAACCAAGTAAAACTTTAGGTAATCTCATCATGTGATCCTTTTTGAAAAAAAAATTAAGGGAAATGTGAGCCAGTCCATCCAACTCACTGAGAATAATCTAACAATCTCAGATTAAGATTAGGTGAACGAAAAGTGATGTTTTTGTTAACTCAAGTTCTGCAACAAAATGTTTAAAAAATGATTTTTAGAAATAAAAAAAAGCCAAAAACAATTTGTTCTTGGTTTTGTTCAATAGTAGAAACTTATAAACGTTATGGGTTAGTCGATGATAGGCAACTTAATAATGCTTGAATTGGATGCCTAGTTTTTTGCCCTTCTAAACGCTTAACTTGGCTTCGACACGAGTACCCTGTTACGACAATTTGCTCTGGCGTATATTGATTAATTTTGGCTTGCCAACTCATTTGATAAAGTTGTTTTGAGTTATCAAGGTTAGCTTGCTCATGCCCATAAGTGCCTGCCATACCACAACATCCAACAGACACGGATGTTAATGAAAGTCCAAAGGCTGAAAATATTTTTTGCCATTGTTTTTCACTTCCTGCTAATGCGGTCTTTTCTGTACAATGAGCGAAGAGTTTAAAGTCAATTACACTGCTTAATTGCTTACTTTTCACATTTTGGTGATCGATCAGATTAATTAGCCACTCATGAGCTAACTGCACTGAAAAGTCACCTCGTTTCTCTTTGAGGATCTGCTGGTATTCATCCCTAAAACAAAGCACTAAAGAAGCATCTAGACCAATCATAGGAATATTAAGTTTGTGCAATTGATTTAGAAAATCAGCGGTATTTTTAGCTGTATTGGCAAAACGGTTGAGAAAGCCCTTTACGTGCTGCGGTTTACCATTGGGTTTAAACGGTAACAATACCGGTTTAAATCCTAGCGTATCAATCAATTGCATCATATCAAAAACCACGTCGGCATCATAAAATGAGGTAAACGGGTCTTGTACAATAAATACATATTCTTGACGCTGCTCTGATTGCATTTGTTCAAAACGAGCTAAGTTAAACGTTTCGTAGTGACTACGGTTAACGCGTTCTTCAAGTGTAGGCACTGATAATAGCGGAGTATCAACATAGCCAATAGTCTTTTTAGAAATCTTATTATAAATTTTAGATGAGAGCACCCTGTTAACCGTATTAGGGATCCTTGCCATCATAGGTGCCATTATTTCTACGTTGGCAACCAAATGATCTTTTAACGGTCTGAAATAACGAGAGTAATAAAGATTTATAAAGCGTGCTCTAAAGTCAGGTACATCGACTTTTATTGGGCATTGGCTAGCACAAGCTTTACATGCTAAACACCCACTCATTGCTTCCATGACTTCATAAGAAAAATCGGTCTTTTTAGCGCGTGTTAAACTGCTTTTTACTTTATTAAGCAGTTGTTTTACGGACCAACCGTTAATGTTTTCTTCTAACTTAAGAACATCTACGCCCTTTTCTTCTAATAATCTCAACCATTCACGCATTAATCCTGCACGACCTTTGGGTGAATGACGTCTATCACGAGTCACTTTACTCGATGGACACATTGGACTGTCAGCGTCGTAATTAAAACACAACCCGTTACCATTACAGTTTAATGCTGAATCAAAAGACTCTTTAACGGTTATCGGTATTTGCCGATCAAAACTACCTCGTTTTATGCCATCGACAGATACAAGTTCATCAGAAGAATCAATCGGGGTACAAATTTTACCAGGGTTCATTTTGTTGAATGGATCAAAAGCAGATTTGATTTTTCGTAGTTCATTAAACAAACTTTCACCGAAAAACTCAGGCCCATATTCACTACGATAGCCTTTTCCGTGTTCCCCCCACATCAAACCACCATATTTTGCAGTGAGTTTGACCACTTTATCTGAAATAACTCTTAATAGCTTTTCTTGTTCTGGATCACACATATCTAGGGCTGGCCTAACATGTAAAACACCAGCATCAACATGGCCGAACATTCCATAATGAAGATTATACTCATCAAGCAATGCTCTAAACTCTACGATAAAATCGGCAAGATTTTCTGGAGGAACCGCAGTATCTTCGGCAAAGGCTAATGGTTTTTGGCTACCTTTGGTATTTCCTAATAAACCTACGGCTTTTTTACGCATCGCATAAAGCTTATTGATACTGTCTAAGTCTGAGGTTACTTGATAACCGATGACGCCGTTATCGGATAAAATGTCTTTATCTAACTGTTGAGTTAATTGCTCAACTTGATGCGCCAGTTCTTCCTTACTATTGCCGTTATACTCGACAATATTAATACCATCCATTGTCTTATTATCTACATCAGAAATAAGATCACTTACTGAATGCCAAATAATATCTTGTTTGGCTAAGTTTAATACTTTCGAATCTATCGTTTCAACGGAAGTAGCGTTCGCTTTAACTAATGTTGGTGAATGACGAAGTGCTGAGTCAAAGCTGTCATATTTGATATTAATTAACGTTTTGGCTTCTGCTATTGGCGTAAGATTAAGTTTAGCTTCACAAACTATCGCTAAAGAGCCTTCTGAACCGGCAATAAGACGAGAAACGTCGACGTGGCTTAAATCTTCCGATAATGCATGTTCTAAATCATACCCGGTTAAAAAACGATTAAGTCTTGGAAATTTAGCGAGTATTTCTTCTCTTTTTCCTTTACAGGTATCAATTACCTGTTTAAGAATTTTACCGTAAGTGGTATCTGTTTGACTTAATTCACTCGCTTGTTCAAAAGTTAACGGCTGGGTGTCTATACGATCACCATTAGCCAGCACAGATGTCAGCGCAAGCACATGATCTGACGTTTTACCATAAACTAAAGAGCCTTGACCGGATGCGTCGGTATTGATCATACCACCAATGGTGGCTCGGTTGCTGGTTGATAGATCGGGTGAAAAGAAGAAGCCATAAGGTCTTAAAAAATCATTTAGTTGATCTTTAACAACCCCCGCTTCTACCCTAACCCATTTTTCCTCGACATTAATATCTAATATACGATTCATGTATTTCGATAAATCTACAACGATACCGGGTGTTAAACTTTGACCATTAGTGCCAGTGCCACCACCGCGGGCGCTAAACTTTATTTCTTTAAATCGTTGCTGATCGGATAACTGGCAAATGGTTTGAATATCTTGCACAGTGCGAGGATGCAACACTAATTGAGGCAGTTGTTGATAAATACTATTATCGGTTGCCACTGCGAGGCGAGAACTATAGTGACAGTTTATTTCACCTTTATAATTTTCGTTAGCAAGTGAATCAGCAAATTCTTGGTATAGTGGAGAAATAAGCTCAATATGAGATAAGCGAGGCAACATAAATAGGATGTTCGTCTAATTTTATCGTTTATTTGTCGACAATTATATCATGGTTATTTTTTAATTGGTGAATAGTAAATAAGAAATAAAACCGAGATTTATATAATTTTTAATAGGCGTACTTCTGATAAACGTCATCAATAACACCGTCATACTTTAACTGTGTTAGTGTTTCATCAATTACATTAAGTAAGTTGGCCTTAGCAGGTTGTACACGCATGCGAATCTTTGCACTATTTACCACTCCGCCTATTTTAAATTTTCGAAATTCAGGATAATTTTTTTGATAATACAAAATAGTGCGGTAACCAATGAATATATGATTGAGACGGTTTATTGAAAGTTGCTTTAATAAATTAATTTCAGAGACGTTTTCTACTTTAGTTATTCTTTGCGTTGCAAAAAGCTCGTCATAACCTGGATAGGAGTAACCTCTTACTACACCAACACGTTGACCGAATAAATCTGACATTTGTATTAGCTCAAAACTATGCTCTGGCGCTGATACAAGTACTTCAGTCGAAGTTTCAAACGCTATTGAATAAACACCAGGGACTTTACTACTCGTTCGCCAGAGTTCACTTACACCGGGCTCGATATCGATTGTCCCTTCATCAAACTCTACTAACACTCTCGCCATCGGCAGAATTTTAAATTCGAAAGTATAATCAGTACGCTTTTCAATTTCCTTGAATAGGTCGACAAAGATTCCACTTGGTATGCCGTTTTCAATGATTGTATAGGGAGGATTTCCACCAGAATAAAGTGAAACAACGATATTTTCAGCTCTAGCAATAAAACTGAACATACAAAGAATAAGGACATTGAGAAAATGCTTCATTTAACAACTCTAATTAACACCTCGCTTTTCAGTATAGTCAGGTTTTTTACAGGCAACAAAAAAGGTCGTGTTTTTCAACACGACCTCTTCTCTCAGTCTTTTATATTTTTAGCGGTTATATTGCTCAGCTAGATACAACCATGTTGGCAATACCGTATCAGGGTTAAGCGAGACACTGTCGATGCCTTGCTCTACTAACCAAGCAGCAAAATCAGCATGATCTGACGGCCCTTGACCACAAATGCCGACATATTTTCCACGTGCTTTACAGGCTTTTATCGCCATTGCTAATAACGCTTTGATGGCAGGATTACGTTCATCAAATAAGTGAGCAATTAAACCTGAATCGCGATCTAAGCCGAGAGTTAACTGGGTTAAATCATTTGAACCGATTGAAAAACCATCAAAATGATCAAGGAATTGGTCAGCTAATAATGCATTGGAAGGTAATTCACACATCATGATAATACGTAAACCATTCTCACCACGCTTGAGACCATTTTCTGCTAATATGTCGATTACTTGCTCTGCTTCTTCTAGTGTTCTAACAAATGGGATCATCACCTCAACGTTAGTTAAACCCATTTCATTACGAACGCGTTTAATGGCTTCACACTCTAGCGCAAAACATTCCCTAAAATCTTCGGAAATATAACGAGATGCACCACGATAACCTATCATTGGGTTTTCTTCATCTGGTTCAAACTCTTCACCACCAACTAAGTTGGCGTACTCATTTGATTTAAAATCTGACATGCGTACAATAACTTTTTCAGGCGCATAAGCTGCAGCAAGCGTAGAGATACCTTCGGTTAGTTTTGCAGTGTAAAACTCGACAGGGTCTGAATAACCTGCCATGTAATCACGGATTTCATCTTGTAAATCTTCAGATTGACTATCGAAATTCAGAAGTGCCTTAGGGTGTACACCTATCATTTTATTGATAATAAATTCTAGACGCGCTAAACCAATGCCTGCATGTGGCAGTTTCGCAAAGGCAAATGCTCGATCTGGGTTACCAACGTTCATCATAATTTTTAATGGCAACTCTGGCATCTTATCAACTTCAGAAGTTGTCACGGTATAATCAAGCTTACCTTGATAAATAAACCCTGTATCACCCTCTGCACAGCTTACGGTAACTTCGTCACCACTGGCAATTTTATCTGTAGCATCACCACAACCAACAACTGCTGGAATACCCATTTCACGAGCGATAATCGCTGCGTGACATGTGCGACCACCTCGGTTAGTGACAATGGCTGATGCTTTTTTCATGATCGGCTCCCAGTCTGGGTCGGTCATGTCTGTCACTAATACATCGCCCACTTCAATTTTGTCCATTTCGTCTAATGACGATAAAACTTTAGCTTGACCACTACCAATCTTTTGCCCGATTGAGCGACCTTGACAGACAATATTAGCCGTTTGGGTTAACTGAAATTGCTCCATGACATTGGCATTTTCACGACTACGAACCGTTTCTGGGCGAGCTTGAACGATATACAATTTGCCATCTAAACCATCTTTCGCCCATTCGATATCCATTGGACGTTGATAGTGCTTCTCAATAATTACCGCTTGTCTTGCGAGTTCCATCACTTCTTCATCAGTTAATGAAAACTGATTAGAAACTTCAGGTTCAACATCAACGATTTCAACCTGCTTACCGTGCTCTTGCGTTTCAGCGTAAACCATTTTAATGGCTTTGCTACCAATGTTTCTTCGAACGACAGCGGGTTTGCCGTTAGCAAGGGTTGGTTTATGCACGTAAAACTCATCAGGATTAACGGCGCCTTGTACAACCATTTCCCCTAAACCAACACTAGAAGTGACAAAAACGACGTCTTCAAAACCTGACTCTGTATCAATAGAAAACATAACTCCCGAGGCTGCAATATCACTGCGAACCATACGTTGTATACCGGCTGATAATG
The DNA here is from genome assembly GCF_053485795.1 of Thalassotalea ganghwensis. Taxonomy (NCBI): domain Bacteria; kingdom Pseudomonadati; phylum Pseudomonadota; class Gammaproteobacteria; order Alteromonadales; family Colwelliaceae; genus Thalassotalea; species Thalassotalea ganghwensis. The sequence goes on along the minus strand of NZ_JBQRUM010000018.1, from coordinate 86,847 downwards.
CCACACCACGATGGTCGTACCCTTGATGCACACGGTATGATATTGCGCGGTCATTAAATAATGAAGCGAAAACGTGCTTAATCGCCACCATTACAGCATCTAACCCTCTAACGTTTAAAAAGGTTTCTTGTTGACCAGCGAAAGAAGCATCTGGCATATCTTCGGCTGTTGCTGAGGACCTTACTGCAAATGAAGCATCTTCAGAAAACTCTCCAGCTAATTTTGAATAGGCTTGTTCTATATCAGCCTGCATTTGTGGAAGAAAAGGTGTGTCGATGATCCACTGACGGATGGTTTTACCACATTGGGCAAGCGCATTAACATCGCTCACATCTAGATCATCAAGTAATTGGTATATTTTAGAGTTAAGGCCACTTTGCTCTAAAAATTCATTGAATGCATAAGCGGTTGTAGCAAAACCACCCGGTACTTGAACACCAACGTTAGCGAGGTTTGAAATCATTTCACCTAATGATGCGTTTTTTCCGCCAACACGTTCAACATCATTCATTCCTAAATTTTCATACCAAAGTACATTTTCTTGCACGACAACTTCCCCGTAGTGGATAATTAAAAAATACGTCTATCACTCTAAATTTTAACAATTTTTGTATAAATTAAAGAGTACGGTAAAAATGTTTATGATTGCTATTATAAAAGCTTTCAGTAAGACTTACATTAACAATTTTTTGATAAGATAAAAAAAGAGAGAATAATGAGAACTGCTTTTTACGTCTCAGATGGTACCGCGATCACCTCTGAAGTCTTTGGTCATGCACTTTTGTCACTGTTTCCAACCCAATTTAAACATGAAACGATTTCTTTTGTTGAAACCAAAAAAAAAGCACTAGAAACAAAGGCAATTATTAACAAAGCCGCCAAAGCATCCGGAGAGCCCCCTCTCGTCTTTCATACATTTGTTAACCCAGAAATCAGGGAGATTATCGATAGCAGTGATGCAATAATTTATAACTTTTTAGAGCACTTTATAGGCCCTCTAGAGAATCAGTTAGGCATTAAAGCTAAGCCCAAAGCCCATAGAACACATAGTATTCACGAGAATAGTTATGACTATAGAATAGACGCGGTCAATTATGCTCTAGCAAATGACGATGGTTCCAATATCAGTAATTATGAGCATGCTGATGTTATTTTAGTGGGCGTATCACGCTCAGGTAAAACACCTACGTCATTATACTTAGCATTACAATACGGCATTAAAGCCGCAAACTATCCGTTTATTGATGATGATATGGATGATTTATCTATCCCAGAATTTTTAAAGCCCCACAAAAAGAAGTTGTTTGGATTAACCATCGACCCACAACGTTTAATGGACATTCGAGATGGACGTATGGCCAACAGTAAATACTCGTCCGCACGACAATGTCGTATGGAAGTAAGAGCTGTTGAAAACTTGTATAAAAAAGAAAAGATCCCTTTTCTAAACACGACCAAATATTCTGTCGAAGAAATCACCGCAAAAATACTCGCAGAAACAGGATTACAACGATATAAGTATTAACTTTTTCTAAAAACTAGGTAATAGAATAGCTAGCGTAGCACAGCAACATTACGCTAGCGTTTAGTTTGTCATCTATATTTGTCTGTTTTTTATGTTATTTGAACAACTGTTGGTGTTAATTTTGCTCAAATTCGATAAAGCAGTTCACATAAGCGGCTATTTTCGTTATGTTAGCGCCATATATTTAACCGTAAATAAGTAGTACGGTGTAATGACTTAATTGGAATGTCATGACCATTAAAACAGACGAATTTAGAACTACCCTGATTGAAAGTTTAGTATCACCTGCACAGCTTGCTGAACAAATCCCCCTAAATGATAAAACAGCAAACTTTATTATTGATAGCCGTCAACAAATAGAAAACATTTTAACCGGCAAAGATGATCGACTAATCGTTGTCATTGGCCCGTGTTCTATACATGATCCTGATGCCGCTATCGATTACGCAAAACAACTTAAAGCACTGCACGATGAATTTAGCGACGAATTATTCATTGTTATGCGGGTTTACTTTGAAAAGCCAAGAACAACGGTTGGATGGAAAGGGTTAATTAGTGACCCTGATTTAGATAAATCTTTTCATGTTGCAAAAGGATTAAACTTAGCCAGAACGTTATTAATGGATATTAATAAGCTCGGTTTGCCCGCTGGCACTGAGTTTTTGGATATGGTTACCGGACAATATATTTCTGACTTAATCAGTTGGGGAGCTATTGGCGCTCGCACCACTGAAAGCCAAGTACATAGAGAGCTAGCTTCTGCGTTATCTTGCCCTGTTGGTTTTAAAAATGGTACAGACGGAAACATTCAAATAGCCATAGACGCTATAAAAGCTTCAAGCGTACCCCACGTGCTGTATTCACCAGACAAACACGGTCAAATGTGTATCTATCAAACGCATGGTAACCCTTTTGCTCACGTTATTTTACGTGGCGGAAAAACGCCAAATTATCAAGAAGCACATGTTAAAGATACTAAAGAAAAGCTAGATAATGCGGCGATTGAAGCTGGGATTATGGTCGATTGTAGCCATGGCAATAGCAATAAAGATCATACGCAACAAATCAATGTTGCGCAAAGCATTGCACAGCAACTAAGGCAAGGTGAATCTAAAATTTCAGGGGTTATGATTGAAAGCTTTTTAAAAGAAGGTAATCAAAAAGTAGTACCAGGTCAGCCGCTTGTCTATGGTCAAAGTATCACTGACGCTTGCGTTAATTTAACAACAAGTATAGACATGTTGAGCCTATTAGCGGCTGCTGTTCAAAGTAAGCGTAAGCTTTAAAATAACCCATTAATATTACAAGGTTTATATGTAATTTTAATGGGTATACTTATCATAAGTGCTCAAATAAAACTTAAATCGCTTTATTCATCATATCGACTTTAGCTTTTGATTCATCGGCTGTTGGTACACCGCAAGCGATCCGTTGCTTATCAGATTTAGCTTGACGATCAAAGGGCTCTAATGTCCAAAGTCCATTTTCTTTTTTATATTGTGTTCCCCAGACTTGGGGCTTTCCTAAACTATGTAAATACCTATCCTCTGTCGCGCACGATAACCATTTCGCTACTTTATTGGTATTGTTAAGCTCTACTGATTTTTGAGCTAGTGAATGGGCTAGTTGATAATCTGATGGAGTCTTGCCATGTTGAAATATCATGGCGGCATGAAAGTAATCATCACTGTGAGATAAGCTATTTTCTTTAATAAATTGCCTTACTTTATCACGTCTAATCTCATCTTTTTTTGAAACGATTTTCCAATCGATATTGTTACTTTGACGATCACTTTGATCTTCTTGATATAATTTGTATAGCTCTTGGTTAATTTCGTTTAAGTATGCCGCCTGCCTAATTTCAATAAGTTTAACAACTTCTAGCCACCGAGGGTCATTTTGCAAATTTTTAAGGTCGGAATCTTGTTTTAACCAGTCGGCGTCTTTAAACCCTTTATTTACTGCTAATTTTAAATAATTAAATGCAGAATCTTTTTCATCAATAATCGCCTGACAACACGCCATGTTATATAACGTATTATTGCTCGCTTTATCAATGTTAAATTTTGCTTTTAGTTGCTGGCAATATTCATTATCAGCATAACTATTTAAAGACAATGTGGTAAAAGCTATCAGCGCTAAAAATGCCTTTTTCATACAATAAGTTCCTTTTAGTTTTATTCTTGGATACAGAAAATTAGCCTTTTAATCTCGCGATCAGCCCATCACTTGCATCTTCTACCATATCCAATACCAGTTTAAAGCCCCCTGCTCCACCGTAATACGGATCAGGTACTTCGGTATCGTTAAAGTTTTTTGCATATTTTAGAAATAATTCAAGTTTATCTTGGTGATTGGCTGGACATATAGCTCGCAAATTCGCTAAATTGTCTTCATCCATTGCGAGAATGAAATCAAATTTTTCAAAATCTTCCTGATTTACTTTACGGGCTTTAATTTTGTCAAATGAATACCCACGAGCTAGGCCAGCTTTTTGCGCTCTAGGATCTGGTTTTTGTTTTGCATGCGCACCAATCGTCCCTGCTGAGTCAATCAATAGATCTAAATTGTGCGATAACGCTTTATGGCGAAATACTGCCTCAGCCGTGGGGGAACGACAAATGTTACCCATGCACACAAATAAGATAGCGGTTTTATTAGAAGGTATCGCCATAACAAGTCCTTTGAATGAAAATAATTTAAAAAATAATCGATATAGCCTACTAACTTATTTTTTTTGTTCAAGATTTAAGTTGAATTTTAATGTTAAATAAGTTGTTTGCTACAATAAAACTTGTTAACCAAACTTTTAACTAATAAATAGAAGAAACCCTAAGTGGCGAAAATTTTACAAAACAAACTGTTTTATTTAAGCTCCCTACTCAGCTTTATCGCTGTACTTGTCGTTATTTTTAGTATCTACGCTCACAACAAACAACTTGTCTATCAGATCCAAAACCAAAATATCAGTGATATTGAAAGTCAATTTAGTTTTATAGAAGACGCTAATGATCAACTAACAATTGATCAGTTACTTAGTAAAACTTTACGCCTTCAAGAGGCACTAGATGGCGCTATTCCCTTTACCATGGAAAATCACCCTTATTGGATTCTTTTAAACATAAAGAACACAGGAAGCCAAAGCAAAAACATACAGTTATTTACCGATAACTTTATTTTAGAGCGATTTGATGTCTATCAAGTAAAAGGCAGTACTGTTACCTTGAAAACCAATGTGTTAGCAGGCTCTAGTAACGCAAATAGTTTTTACCCCAATATTTCGATAGCGTTAAACCATCAAGAACAGCATACGTATTATTTAAATATTAAAAGCAGTGCCGCGCCAGATATCCCCATAGTTTTATCTGAAGAATCAAGTTTTGCGTATTTAAACACGTTAACCATCATTGTGCTAAGTGCTTTTGTTAGCGTCATTTTGATCATGACACTATATAATTTGGTCATCTACGTGGCGGTGAAAGATAACGTTTACTTATTTTATATTGGCTATTTATTGTCAACATTGATTGTCATGGCGAGCATCAATGGCTTTGGGCGTTTTCTTTTTCCTGAAACAATAAACCAATGGTTTAATCACTACACTTTATTATTTCATTTCTTGCTCGTTATTTTTCTGACCTTGTTTACAATTTACTTCTTAAAAATAAATATTGAAAGCAGACGTTTTTATCAAGTTGGAATTTTACTGTGCATAATCGCCAGTATCGCGGCCTCTATAGGTTTCTTCTTTGAAAATACGTTACATGCTAAAGTATTCTTTGTTTTACAGCCGCTGTTTTATATATATTGCGTTGTCTTGATTTTAGTTCGATTAAGAAAAGACTTCTCATGGGCTAGATACTATTTCATATCATGGGTACCTTTGCTTTGTGGAGCGGCAATTCAACCACTTTCATTATTAGATATTATTGAACATAACTTTTTTACACGAAATGCTTTTTTATTTGCAGTTTTTATCGAAATTACATTAATGGCATTTGCATTAGCAGAGCGCATGCGAAGGTTAGAAAAAGAAAGGTTGTATTCAATTCAATATCATTCAGACACAGGACTGCCCCAAAAAGTAAATTTAGAAAATACCTTAGAGCGTTTAATTGACATATCGCATGCCTCAATCACCGTAATGACAATAAAACCCGAACATATTGATCGTGTAGCCTTATATTTGAGCCAAAAAGAAAAAAACGCTTTAATTAAAACGCTGTTTTTTAAGTTAGCCGCCTTATATCGGTTTAATGACGCCATTTTGTTTTTAACTGAACAAAGTGAAAAGATAGTTGTTACTGAAGAAAAGGCTTTTGTTGTCCTCATTGATGTAAAACGACTTGAATTACCAATAGAGCAGTTAATTCAATCAACCAAAGATGTTGTTAGACAAAACTTTCTTGTCGACAAGCTTAATTTACCCTTATCCGCTATTATTGGCCTCGCTAATTACCCAGATCATGGCGATAATGCACGCCAGATTATTAACAATGCTTTCTTGGCACAAAATATTGCTGAGCAAACCCCTCATCAATGGCAAGTTTTTCATCCTCAAAAGGTTCTAAAGAATAATAATACATTGCAATTAGCCAAAGCACTCTACAACGCTATAAATAACAACGAATTGGCGTTATTTCATCAACCTCAAATTGATTTAAATACTAATCGGGTATGCAGTAGTGAATGTTTGCTACGTTGGCAAACTAGCCAAGGTGACTACATTTCTCCAGATGTATTTATACCGATAGCTGAAGATATGGGGTTAATTTACCCGTTAACCAAATGGGTGATTAAAACAGCATTAACGCAACAACATCATATTATTAATGAACTTGGTTTCAATCACATGATATCAATAAATATTAGTGGCAAAGATATTTCTAGGACTTCATTTTTTATTGACGTCGTTGATATTATTGAAGCAAGTGGTGTTAGTGCAGACAAGATCATATTTGAATTAACTGAAACGACATCCATCGCTAATAATCTTGAAACGATAGCATTACTGGAAAAACTTACCGAAATTGGTATCACGATTAGTATTGATGATTTTGGAACAGGCTATTCGTCTATGACGCAAGTTAGTACCCTACCATTTCAAGAGTTAAAGGTTGATCGTCACTTTGTTGAAAACATATGCGCTAACCAAAAGCGTAAAATTATTACGCGTTCTACCGTTGAAATGGCAAAAGGGTTGGGCTTAGAAGTGGTCGCCGAAGGTATTAACAGTCAAGAAGACGAAGATACGTTAAGAAAATTTGGTTGCGATATTGGCCAAGGATACTTTTACGCTAAGCCGATGTCGTTTGAAGATTATTCAAATTGGTTAGAAAACTTAGATAAAGGTCGGATAAAACCCACACCGCCAATGCCAGCCCAAGAGTTCATACCTGCGACTAAAACTAAAGATTAAACAAAAAAAGAGGCATATGATATCGTATGCCTCTCGTGCACTTTATTTATTAGCCATTAACGATTTCTATTCGCTACTGCGTCGTTCAACTGTGCTAACAATTTTTCAGTATCTTGCCAACCAATACAAGCGTCAGTAACACTCTGACCATAGGTTTTGACCGTACCGTCAATGATGTCTTGGCGCCCTTCGACTAAGTGGCTTTCCACCATTACCCCAAAGATATCGGTATTCCCTGCTACAATTTGCTGACAGACGTCTTGGCAAACTAGCATTTGATTTTCAAACTTTTTATTAGAGTTTGCATGACTAAAATCTATCATTAGCTTGGTGTTAAGCTGTGCTTGTTTTAATTGTTCCGTAACGCTTTTTACACTATCTGCATCATAGTTAGTGGTTTTACCGCCACGAAGAATAATGTGGCAATCGGCATTACCTGTTGTTTGAACAATGGCTGAATGGCCATATTTAGTGACTGATAAGAAGTGATGAGATGCGCTTGCCGCCCCAATAGCGTCAATAGCAACCTTGATTGTACCATCCGTGCCATTTTTAAACCCTACTGGACATGATAGCCCTGACGCTAACTCTCGGTGCACCTGACTTTCGGTAGTACGTGCGCCAATAGCCCCCCAACACATAAAATCTGCCATATATTGTGGTGTGATCATATCAAGGAACTCACCAGCAGTAGGCATTCCCAAATTATTGAGATCAAGTAGAAGCTTACGTCCGATGCGTAAACCATCATTGAGTTTAAAGGTGTTATTGAGATAAGGATCGTTTATCAGCCCTTTCCAACCAACGGTCGTGCGAGGTTTTTCAAAGTAAACACGCATAACAACCTCAAGATTATCTGCATACTTGTCTCTTAATGCTAATAACCTTTCGCCATATTCAAGTGCTGCTTTGGGGTCATGAATTGAACATGGGCCTATAATAACCAGCAAGCGCTCATCTTTGTTATTGAGAATATTGCTGATTGCTGTTCTACCAGAAAACACAGTTTCAGACGCTTTTTCAGTTGCAGGAAATCGCTCAAGCAAAGCAACCGGTGGTAATAGCTCTTTTATTTTTTCAATACGAACGTCATCAGTTTGATAGAACATAGTGTTTACTCTTTTACATCAAAATTTATATTATATTTATGTCTAGACACCTAGATTAATAATCCCACTGGCTAATCTATCAGTGTTATTTATCGAATACCAACATAAAATACGAAAATATGCGTATAATTAATAAGAATAAACACTAAGTAAAAATTGTCGTTTAAAATCGGCTATTTATTGGACGAAAACACCTTATGTACAATCCTGCCTTACCTGTTATCGATCTACATCGACATTTAGATGGCAACATCCGCCCTGCGACTATCTGGCAATTAGCGAACAAAAACAGTATCGCGTTACCAACTAATGACTTTGCAAAGTTTTTACCTTTTGTACAAATACAGCATAGTGAGCCAAACCTCGTTGCCTTTTTAAAAAAGCTGGATTGGGGGGTAAAGGTATTAACAACATTGGACGATTGCAAGCAGATTGCCTTTGAAAATGTTGAAGATGCGTTTAAAGCAGGAATAGATTATGCCGAATTACGTTTTTCTCCCTATTATATGGCGATGACCCATCAATTAAATGTAGCGGATGTGGTAGCTGCTGTGATTGATGGGATAAATGAAGGTGTTAAGACTTATGATATCAAAATAAATCTTATCGGTATTTTAAGTAGAACATTTGGACAAGAAGCCTGTTTTAAAGAACTTGAAGCCTTGCTTGTTCATAAGCAACACCTAGTTGCTGTTGATTTAGCTGGTGATGAATACAATTACCCTGGTAGTTTGTTTACCGAACATTTTAACAAGGTTCAAAATGCGGGACTTCTTGTCACTGTCCATGCTGGTGAAGCAGCTGGCAGTGAAAGTATTTGGCAGGCTATTAATGAATTAGGCGCGACAAGAATAGGTCATGGTGTCGCTTGTCGTTATGATGAACAATTGATGGATTATATGTGTGAAAATTCTATCGCTATTGAATCTTGTTTAACGTCAAACTTTCAAACAGGAACAGTCACTAATTTAGCGGCGCATCCAATTAAAACGTTTCTCGATAAAGGTTTGCTAGTTTGTTTAAATACCGATGACCCAGCAGTTGAAAACATAGAATTAGCAGATGAATTTCAGCTCGCTAAAAATACGGTAAAATTAACAGATAAAGAGCTTGAGCAATTACAAGTTAATGCATTAAATGCGAGCTTTTTATCGTCTGAGGAAAAAGCTGAATTAAAAAACAAAAAAACAACTTAAATAAGGAGACGTTATGTCCGAAGTTTTACTAGCACTTGTTGCTGGCGCCCTCGTTGGTATCGTATTTTCAATGATTAAACTACCCTTACCCGCACCACCTGTACTTTCTGGCATCGCAGGTATTGTAGGCATCTATTTAGGAGGTATGGGATATCACTGGATCGTTGAAAGGTTTTTCAGCTAAACTTACCCTTCACTTAATTGTGGAACATTAAACATCAGTAAAACACCCTTGATAGCAGAACCGAAGTACTGGCTTGAAACTTACTGAGACATAAAAATATAAGTAATTATAAGGTTATTTCTCATGTCTACACCTCATATTGAAGCACAACCCAATGATTTTGCACCAACGGTTTTAATGCCGGGTGACCCCTTAAGAGCAAAATATATTGCTGAAAATTTTTTAGATGACGCCAAGTGTGTAACCAAAGTACGTAATATGTTTGGTTATACGGGTACCTATAAAGGTAAACCTGTCTCGGTAATGGGGTCTGGGATGGGTATCCCCTCGATTTCAATTTATGCAACGGAATTATACAAATTCTATGGCGTTGAAAATATCATAAGAATCGGTTCATGCGGCGCGGTGAGAGATGATGTGAAAATACGGGATGTCATTATTGGTATGGCAGCAAGTACAGACTCTAATGTTAATCGTAAACGCTTTAACCATTGTGACTTTGCAGCATGTGCAGATTTTCAGTTGCTAAGAAAAGTCGTCGACACTGCTGATAAATTAAATAAAAAAGTGCATGTTGGTAACGTGTTTACCGCCGATCTTTTCTACACACCACAGCCAGAAATGTTTAAAACCATGGAAAGTCTTGGAATTTTAGCAGTTGAAATGGAAGCCGCCGGCTTATATGGCGTTGCAGCAGAATTAGGCAAAAAAGCATTGGCAGTGTTCACCGTTAGTGATCACATAAAAACGGGTGAAGAAACTACTGCTCAGGAGCGCGAAACGACATTCAAAGACATGATGGAACTGACGCTAGAAAGCGTGCTTTAAATTTACGAAGAAGCCGCCAGTGTCCGACTGGCGGCTTAAATAAAAAAGTATTTAAATTTAAAACATAAACCGGCCTTCAATCCCCCAGAATCTCGGCTCATTTACTGCTGCAGTTTGATTTAAGAACGCAACGACATTTTCAACAACAATTTTATCGGTAATATTACGACCAACTAACGCCAACTCCCAATCATCATTATTCTGGTATGAGATTCTTACACCGCCTAACCAACGAGATTCAATGACGTATTCTACTGCCTCATACAAGAAAAAGTTGGACTCACTACGATATGTCCAATCTGTTTGCAGGTTAATAACCCCTGTATCTACAGGAATTTCATAATTTAGATGAATATTACCTAACCATTTTGGCGCTCTGGGTAACGGATTACCATCAATGAATACTGTGGTTACTGGGCCAAAATCGCCTTGAACGGTCTCAACTATTGGATCAGTCGCATTACAATAGGCAAAAGACATTGGATCTAAAGCACAACGTTCTGATTTCAATGTTTCTTGTTGGATTTCTGTTTTGTTATAACTTAAATTTAAGTTTAAACGTAAGTCATCGGTTAACATTGCCTCAAACATGGTTTCAACCCCAGCGCCAAAAGTATTATCAGCGTTTAATAAGGCATTAGTGTTACCGTCAATTCCTGTCGCTACAAGTTGATGGTCTTTTATATCATATGTATATGCAGTAATATGCCATCTCGCATCGCCATCCCAAACATCACCTTTTAACCCTACTTCATATGAAGTTAACGTTTCAGTTTCAGCTTCACTTGGGAATCCAAATCGACCAAGCGTAACTGGGCCTCTAGACGCATTACCTATTCGCGCAAAGCCTGTCCACTCATCATTAAATATATAGCGAGCTGAGAGATCCCAATTGACATAACTATCATCTTTGTCGATTTCAAAACTGATATCGCTACCGCCATTTGGCCTAATATCAAGCTCTTTATCATCACTGGTATAACGAAGTCCGAGCGTTATAGCCAATTGTTCACTACTTTTATATTCTACTTGGCCAAAAATCGCTTTAGAGGTAGTCAATTGATCTATCTGATAAAAATTTAATGTCTCCCCCTCAGATGTTAAATCTTTATTGTTAACGGTATAGTCTTCTCTAAAATAGTAAAGACCGCCTTGATAAAAAAGTTTGTCGGTTTGACCTGATAATCGAATTTCTTGACTAAACTGATAATGGTCATCTAGGCCATCGCCTGACGCTGCATTTCGAAAATATTTACCTAATTCATTTTGTTGTGCATTTACATCTGTATAGCCACCATCTATATCAGCAAAACTCCAACTTTCTAGAGTGTCATAGCCGGTAACAGCGACTAGCGTTAGTTCATTAAAATCATGACTAAATTTAAAACTACCGCCACGATGAGTCATCTCAAAACCTGACGGACTATCGTGATAGATTACTGCTTCATCAAATCCTTTTCTTAAGCCTGCTTTTCCAATTTCTATCGCATTAGCATAAAAAATAGATGGCATATCGCCTTCTTGTTCAAAACCGTGCAGTTTTAATAAAGCTTCAGTGCCTGCGCCATTGTCATAAAGAAACTGTAAGCGAAAAGCCAACTCTTCATAACCACCAACTTTTTCATCCCGAATGACGTTTTTCACCCAAGCATCACGTTCTTGATGCTTCACCGATAGCCTTGCGGCGACAGTTCCTGAAAGTTCGGCATTAATAGCCGTTTCAGCAAACAAGGTGCCGCGATTACCAAAACCAAAGTGAGCATAACCATCATTACTGTATTCAGGCGCGACCGTATCAATTTTTACTATGCCAGCAGGGGTATTTCGACCAAAAAGCGTTCCTTGAGGGCCATTAAGTACTTCAACACGCTCAACATCAAATAATGGTATACCTTTTAATACAGGGTTTTCTAAGGCAATTTCATCAAGCACCATTGAAACAGGCTGACTGGCATTAACATCAAAGTCAGTATTACCTAAACCTCGAATATAGAATCTTGGCGATTGCCGGCCATTGGTGGATTCAATTTGCAGACTTGGAACTCGACCGGCTAAAGCCTTTATATTTTCGCCTGCACCTAAATAATCATTTAGGTTCTCTGCTGATATCGCTGAAACGGTTGCAGGAACTTCTTTTACCGTTTGTATCCGCTTCTGTGCTGTAACGGTTATCGTCTCTAAGCCTTTCTCTTCTTGCTTTTCTTCTTCAGCTGATATGTCAAAACTTGTCAACAGCGCTGCGTTGACACTAATCGCAACAATGGTGTACCCGAACCTTTTCATTCATGCTCTCCCAAGAACCATAATCTAAAAATATTTCTATTTGCTATGTTTGAGAGTGATTGATTTTACATTTGTCGAATGACAGACTAAGCAATGAATTTTGATTAGATACATTGCTTAGTGAGAAGTTTAATACCGCTAAACTAATTTTTATTACAAAAATCAATGTACTCTTTGTAATATCAGTATAGACGTCATTTTTATTTTGGTAGTTTTATTTGCGAAAGAAAGCTTTCGCCGTATTTCAAAGCGTCTAAATCAAAATAATCGGCAATAGTTTGAGCGATATCAGCAAATGTTTTCCGCTCGCCTAAATCTATTGAGCTTATGTTGTGATGGTAAGCTAAAACAGGCACGTATTCACGCGTATGATCTGTTCCAGGCCACGTAGGGTCGCATCCATGATCTGCAGTCAGTATAAGTAAGTCATCGTCAGACATTTCTTGATAAATAGTTGGTAACAATTCATCAAAACCTTGCAAAGCATTCGCATAACCTATCGGATCTCGACGATGACCAAAGTCTTGATCAAAATTCACTAAATTCGTAAAAATAATACTATTATCTTTACTTAATTTAATTTGTTTAATCGTTGTCTCTACAAGTGCGTCAATTCCAGTGGCTTTATGTTTGTCCGTGATCCCTTGATGGGCAAAAATATCGGCTATTTTGCCAACGCTGATCACCTGACCACCAACATGGGTAAATTTGTCTAATACGGTTTCTGCTGGTGGTGCTAAAGAATAATCGCGACGGTTTCCTGTGCGAGTAAAATCTTCACTGTTAGTGCCAATAAATGGCCTAGCGATTACCCGTCCAATATTGTAGTCAGCAAGTAATTCTCTCACTTGCTGACAATAGCGATAAAGGTTATCCAAACCAAAGTGTTTCTCATGTGCAGCAACCTGAAAAACACTATCACCAGAGGTATAACATATTGGCATGCCGGTTTTGATATGCTCTTCACCTAAACGGGCAATTATTTCAGTTCCAGAGGCATGACAATTACCTAGCATGCCAGAATAACCCGTTTTTACGTTTATATTTTCGATTAACTCTGTAGGAAAAGAAGATTCTTTGTTAGTGAAATACCCCCAGTCAAATAATACCGGGACCCCCGCCATTTCCCAGTGACCACTCGGAGTGTCTTTACCAGAGCTTAACTCACGAGCATAACCATAGGCACCTTTAATAGCCTTGTCAGGCTCAATTGGAAAATCCTCTTTTCCAGCTGCCATACAAGCCTGAACCAACCCAAGCTTAGTTAAATTAGGTAATGAAAGTAGTTTATTGGTTTTCTTAAAATAATCCTGAGCGATATGAGCAAACGTGTTTGCTCCTAGATCACCAAATTTTTCTGCATCAGGCGCTGCTCCAATACCAAAACTATCTAAAACCAGAATAATTACTTTTGCCATAGTGAAAACCTTTAAATTTTATCATGACCAATTGGTCAAGATGTGGTAATTTAGCAGCATTAGAAAAAACAACAATGTTAAATTGCACACAATCGTTTTAATTATAGCGCTTTGGCTTAACTTTTTTATCACATTAACCAATGTTTAAATAATTAACTCGTTAGGCCAAGCTTATTGCTCAACATTGTTATATCGTATTATTTATATAGGTTAGTCCGTTGCCAAACTCTCGACCCACTATTATCGCAATCACAGGGGCATCAGCTTCTGGAAAATCATTATTTGCTCAAACTATATATGATGAACTCTTACCAGAAATTGGTGATCATGGTATCTCGATTATTAAAGAAGACGCTTATTATCGAGATCAAACCCATTTAACCATGGAAGAGCGTTTAACAACAAATTATGACCACCCTAATGCGTTCGAACATGAGTTACTAAGCCAACATTTAAAAGAGTTAGTTGGTAATCAGATTATTAACTGTCCAGTGTATTGCTATAAAACTCATACACGTAAAAATGAGTTGTTGCAGATAAAACCTACACCAATTGTTTTAGTAGAAGGAATTTTATTGTTTTCTAATCCACAATTAAGAGAACACTTTGATATAAAAGTATATATGGATACTCCTTTAGATATATGTTTAATTAGACGAATACAAAGAGACACTGTTGAAAGAGAAAGGTCGGTCGAGTCTATTACCAAACAATATTTAAACATGGTTAGACCTATGTATTATCAACACATAGAACCTGCTAAAGCTCACGCTGATATTGTTATTACCCGAGGTGGTAAGAATCGAATGGCTATTGAACTGCTTAAAGCAAAAATACGACAATTAATTTCAAAAAAATAATAATAACGAGGACTTTATGGAGTTATCCGCATTAAGAGGGCTATTAGGAGTTATTGCTTTGCTAGCCATCGCTGTAGCGTTTTCTCATCATCGCAAAGAAATAAATTGGCGAACAGTTGGGCTAGCGTTATTGATACAAATGTCATTAGGCGCATTTGTCCTGTACATTCCTTTTGGAAAAGATGTCCTAGCGTCAATTTCTGGAGGCGTGCAACAAGTGATTGACAGCGCGCAAGTCGGCATTTCATTCTTGTTCGGTGGTCTTGGCACCGATGCCATGTTTGAAAATGGTGTTGGTTTTGTCTTCGCCGTTAGAGTATTGCCTGTCATTATCTTTTTCTCATCGTTGATTGCCGTGCTGTATTATTTAAATATTATGCAATGGGTGGTAAAAATTATCGGCGGTGGCTTACAAAAGCTTTTAAAAACATCAAAACCTGAGTCTTTATCTGCGACAGCAAATATATTTGTTGGCCAAACAGAAGCCCCTTTAGTTGTAAGACCTTATATCGCTAGAATGACTCGCTCAGAGCTGTTTGCCATTATGGTTGGCGGTTTGGCTTCGGTAGCCGGCAGTGTCTTAGTTGGATATGCAACCTTAGGAATCGAACTCAAGTATTTAATAGCAGCTTCATTTATGGCCGCTCCTGGTGGGCTATTAATGGCAAAAATCATTATTCCTGAAACAGAGCACACTAAATTTGATGAACATGATCTGGGCGAAGAAAAACACGATACGCCAACTAACGTAATCGACGCCGCTGCTGCTGGAGCCGCATCAGGCTTAAAGTTAGCCGTTAATGTTGGGGCAATGCTATTAGCATTTATCGCGTTAATCGCGTTGTTAAATCATATTTTATCAGGCACCGCTTCAATTTTTGGTTTTGAAGGCATCACGATTGAATTTCTTCTTGGCTATTTATTTGCACCTGTCGCTTTTGTAATCGGAGTACCCGTCAATGAAATGGTCTCGGCTGGTAGTTTGATTGGCCAGAAAATCGCCGTAAACGAATTTTTTGCTTACATAAATTTCGTTGAAATCAAAAGTACATTGTCTGAGGGAACTCAAGCGATTGTTACTTTTGCATTATGTGGTTTTGCCAACCTTTCTTCAATCGCCATATTGTTAGGCGGGATTGGCTCTATGGCCCCCTCGCGTCGAAAAGATATCGCTCAACTAGGTATGAAAGCGATGTTCGCTGCAACCTTAGCAAACTTAATGAGCGCCGCAATTGCCGGTATTTTTGTCAGTTTATAAGAGACAAACGCTATGGAAAATTTAAATAAACAAAACGCTAAACTAGCCATTTCTTTAATGGACTTAACCAGTTTAACTGGTCACGAAACTGAACAAGAAATCATTAATCTTTGTCAGACGGCTCACACCACTTTTGGTAATACTGCCGCTATTTGTATTTATCCTCAATACATACCCATCGCAAAACAGCAACTGATAAAGCAAGGTACGCCAGAAATAAAAATTGCGACTGTTACTAACTTCCCTCATGGTTCCAACGACATTGCATTGGCGGTTAATGAAACCAAACAAGCAATAGAACTAGGTGCAGACGAAGTCGATGTCGTCTTTCCTTATAAAAGTTTACTCGCCGGTGATAGCCAAATAGGCTTTGACTTAGTGAAGGCGTGTAAAGAGGTATGTGGAAAAACCACATTATTAAAAGTCATCATTGAATCTGGTGAACTAGCAACCGAAGAGCTTATTAGAACAGCGAGTGAAATTGCCATAAAGGCTGGAGCTGACTTTATTAAAACATCAACAGGTAAAGTAAAAGTCAATGCAACACCGCAAGCGGCAAAGACGATGTTGGAAGTGATTAACAAATTAAACCCAAATGTTGGCTTTAAAGCAGCAGGAGGTGTAAAAGATGTTAATGACGCACAAGTATATCTGACACTTGCTTTAGATATTTTAGGATCAGCATGGTTAGATGAGAGTCATTTTAGATTTGGTGCTAGTAGCTTAATGACGAACCTTTTAGCGACTTTAACTGATCAAAACCCTCAACAATCGACATCTGATTATTAAATGGTAATAAAATGGCACAGTTATATTTTTATTACTCAACGATGAATGCTGGTAAGTCTACTCATTTACTGCAATCGTCATATAATTATCGAGAGCGTGGGCAAACTACCCTGCTCTATACGGCTAAAATTGATGATCGGTTTGCAAAAGGTAAAGTCGCTTCTAGAATTGGTCTTCAACAAGATGCTGAATTATTCGAACCAGATACTGAACTCTTTGAGCAAATAAGCGAACAGCACCTAAAACAAAAACTTGATTGCGTGTTAATTGATGAAGCCCAATTTTTAACTAAAGAGCAGGTTAAACAATTAACCTTAGTCGTCGATAGGTTAAATATTCCCGTATTAGCTTATGGTATTCGCACCGACTTTTTGGGGGAGCTTTTTGAAGGAAGCTCAGCATTGCTGGCTTGGGCAGATAAACTTGTCGAGTTAAAAACTATTTGTCATTGTGGTAAAAAAGCTAACTTTGTGATCAGAAGAGATTCTCAAGGTAGACCTGTAAACCAAGGCCAACAAATAGACGTTGGCGGTAATGAAAAATATGAGTCTTTGTGTCGACAACATTTTCGAGAATTCATATGGGATTAGCGACGTCTATAAGTAGTGATTATACTTTTATCGCGTTAACAATTTTAAGGACACCATAATGACTATTACGGTAAGCGAGCATCCGCTGGTTAAGCATAAAATTTCATTGCTTCGAGAAGACGCTATTTCAGTAAAAAGCTTCAGGGAGTTAACTAACGAAATTTCACAACTTCTCTTAGTCGAAGCGAGTAAAGACTTTCCTTTGACGCATAAACCAATTCATTGTTGGTCTGGCACTATATCCGCACCAATGCTTGCAGATAAACAACCTACTTTTGTCCCAATTCTTCGTGCTGGACTTGGCATGTTACAGGGAGCTTTAACTATCTTTCCGAGTGCAAAAGTCAGTGTCGTTGGCTTAAAACGCAATGAGCAGACCTTAAAACCAGATTGCTATTATGAAAATATTGTCAATGATATCGAAGAGCGAACCGCTATTATTATTGATCCAATGCTTGCAACTGGTGGTAGTGCGATAGCTGCAATCGATCTACTTAAAAAAAGCGGTTGTAAAACAATCATTGGTATCTTTATGGTGGCAGCACCCGAAGGTATTGAAGCGATGCAGCAAGCGCATCCAGATGTAAATTTAGTCATCGGTGCAAAAGACAAATGTCTTAATGAACATGGCTACATCCTGCCTGGTTTAGGCGATGCAGGTGATAAGATATTTGGTACATTAGCTTAGGGACTGTTGTTCTTTATCTAGTTTTCTAAAGCTTAATTGAACAAAACGGCGCTTAATTGCGCCGTTTTACTATTGCGGATATATAAATTCCTAGCGAATTGTTTCAATGATAGTGGCTGGAACTTCTGGCATGGTTTCACTAATACTCAGTGCGTCAATATAAGCCTGTTGCGCAAATTTAATCTGATCTTCATCACGTGCATGTAAACGACAGATTACATCGCCGCGATTAATACGTGTACCAACCGGTAAAATGCGATCATACCCGACAGAATGGTCAATCAGTTGGCCATTAGCAGAACGACCGCCTTTCATTGCAACAATTGCCATACCAATCGCTCGAGTATCCATCGCTGAAATAAATCCATGCTCTGGTGCTTTGATTTCAATGATATGAGCTGCTTTTTCCATAGATGCCCACGGATCATCCAACCAATCGGCAGGACCACCTAACGCATGGATCATTTGCGCAAAACGTTCTGCAGCGTCGCCACTTTCAAGCGCGGTGTTAATTTTATCCATAGCTTCGTTTTCGTCTTTAGCTAACTTGGCACTAATTAACATTGCTTTAGCAAGTGATGTCACTACTTGGTGTAATCTTGGCTCTCTTAATTTACCCGTTAAGTACTTAGCGGTTTCATACATTTCAAGCGCGTTACCCGCTGTACTACCTAAGACTTGATTCATATCGGTAATAATCGCTTGTGTTCTAACACCTGCTCCATTAGCGACATTGACAATGCTTTGCGCAAGTGAAACTGCATCGTCATAATTATTCATCATTGCGCCGTTGCCGACTTTAACATCCATAACCAGTGCATCAAGACCCGCAGAGAGCTTTTTAGATAATATTGATGCCGTAATAAGCGGAATAGACTCAACTGTCGCGGTAACATCTCGTATTGAATATAGCCTTTTATCTGCTGGAGCTAAATTGTCAGTTTGTGAAATTATCGCCATTCCGAGGTCTTTCACTATTTGTTTAAATCTCTGTTCACTCGGTGCAACGTCATAGCCGGCAATACTTTCTAATTTATCTGAAGTGCCTCCGGTATGACCTAAGCCACGTCCAGATATCATAGGGACATAAGCTCCACAAGATGAAACAATGGCAGCAAGCATAAAGCTCACTTTGTCACCTACTCCACCGGTTGAATGTTTATCAATAACAGGACCATCTAATTCCGGCCAACTGAGCACATGCCCTGAATTTCTCATCGACATGGTTAAATCAACAATCTCTTGCGTATTCATCCCTTGTTGAAATATCGCCATTGCCATAGAACCAACTTGTGCGTCGTTAAAATCGCCCGTTACTAAGCCGGAAACAAAACTTTCTATTTGTTCAGTTGATAACGATTTACCGTCTCGTTTAACTCGAATAATCTCTTGTGGAACGAACATTGGGTATCCTTACTTATCTAAAAATTTTGGGGTAAATGCGTTAGGCAAAAGTTCTTGTACCTGCCAATGTTTTTGCTCCCCCTTATGATTAATTGCTGAAATAGTCGCCTGTGGAGAAAAGAACTCACTGATCACTTGACGACAAGCACCGCACGGCGGCACTAACTCGTCTTGCTCTGTATAAATAACAAGTGTTTCAAAGCTTTTTTCATTTTCTACCACGGCACTAGCAATACAGTTTCGCTCTGCACAGGTCGTCAGTCCATAAGATGCATTTTCAACATTACAGCCATGATAAACGACACCATTTTTAGTCACTAGTGCAGCACCAACATGAAATTGGCTGTAAGGTGCATAGGCGTGTTTGAATGCACTAATCGCCTGTTGTACAAGTTTCTCTTCAATGGATAACTTCATGATATTTTCCTGACCACTTGGTTAGTTTATATTATGCTTTTTATCGTAAAAGTAAAGCAAACATGTTAAGAATATAGGAAATTAGCGATAAAAAAACCGCGCTTTAAGCGCGGTTTTGTTCTTTAAAATTTACGACTAATTAGAAGTTGTACTTAACACCTAACTTAATAGTCCAAGTAGAAGCACGTGCTTGATATTCAACCGGTGAGTCACCAGGTTCAACGTTTTGGCTCGTGTATACGTATTGGCCTGCATCGTTAATTTCATATCTAAACAAATTAGATGTCGATACACCGTATGGGTTTTTATAAACTTGAGCGCCTTCTTTATCAAAGATTGCTAAAGCATTTTTGATATCAAAGTAGAATAAGCCTTTGTGACCTTCCATAAATCCTGGGATTTCTTGTTCAAATCTGAAATCCATTGTCGATGACCAAGGACCACGGAAAGCATTCTTCTCTATGTATCCACCGTCTGTTGGGCCACCAATAGCGCTAACTTGAGAAATGATTTCGTCATAGCTCATACCGTTAACAAAATCTACTGCTGGATCATCAGCACCCGTTGGGATATATGGGATAAATGCGCTACCAAGATCTAAACCACCTGATAAGCCGTTTGAGCGGTTAGTACGCAATACCCAGCTATATGGACGACCAGATTTTCTTTCCCAGAACATGTGGAAACTTGACTTATAACCTTCAAAGAATTCTGTGCTATAAGATAAGTTTAATGTTAATCGATGCTTAGTTTCGAATGAAGAAGTTCCGATTTCTGGATTTTCAGGGTCAAATACAGGGTTATATTCATAAGCCGTATTAGTCGTAGTACCTGTCGCAGAAATTCTGTCTTCAATGTCTGAATGAGCATATGAGAAGTTAAGGTTTACACCATTATCGAACTGCTTAGCTAATGTAAACGTTTCGATTAAGCTGCTACCACCAGTAGTATTGCTTAACAATACGTCGCGTGCATCACGGTCTTCATCAGCAAAAGTATAAATTGGACGACCTTCTACCGTGTAACCATTGTTACCTTTTGAAGTATCAATTTTACGAGATAAATCAGACCAAATTAGATCGTCTTTAATATCTTTATAAAGGACTTCTGCACTTAAATACCAATCACTTCCTAAACCATATTCTGAAAAGTCGGCAACATAATCAGCAGCTAAGCTGTATTGCCATGTACTTGGAATATTAAAGTCAGGATCAATGGCATCGATGTTTGAATTACCGCTACCTAACTGAGTTGCCGCGATAATATCTTGAGCATGTTGAGGGACTGAGTTTGGATCAGCATTTTGTAAGAACGTATCAGCAGCAACTTGGTCATCAAATGTATCGTATATAGCAATACGGCTACCATCGTTAGTAAACGAGTTTGAAATAAATACGTTAGGACGTCCCCCGCTGAATAATCCGAAACCACCGCGCAAAGTTAGGTTATCTTGCACATCCCAAGTAAAACCAAAACGAGGTAAAATGATATCTTTACCATCAAGGTTTTCATTGTTCGGCATGTTGTAACGCTCAACAAAACCCGAGTTTAAGTTAGGCGCATCTGGAGCCGAAATGCGCTCATAGCGCAAACCGAAAGTCAGATTTAACACGTCAGAGTAATCGAAGCTATCTTCAATATATAACGCATGGTTGTTTAGCGTGAATGAAGCTGCTGCATCATCACGATTCAAACTAGGATTATTTTGATATTCAAACCACTCTGCAACACCTGCTTCAAAATCATCAATGCTTTCGAAATACCAAGAACCTAAGTAATGCTGCATAAAGATGTTATAAACATCTACTGACTCGTATTCCCAACCAAATGATATTACGTGATCTTCATATAGATACTCACCACTAAAACGTAACTGCAGTGTATCATTAGTTAATTTGTTAGCATGACGGCTATCATCTGGACCTAAATTAATTAAGCCACCTTCGTGTTCAATTTTAACTTCACCAAAATCATAACCTGCTAATGGAATTTGACCATTAACACTTTCTTTTGTAGAAACTTTAAATTCTGTAGAGAAGTCTTCTGTCCAGTTAGAAAATAATTGAGCTACGTATGTATCGTACTCATTTGAACGGTTGTACCAGTGTGAAGATAAATATAGTTCATCTGACCAACCGCTACCTACGTTACCAGCGTTATTGCTAAAGCCGTGACTATATGTGAATGTAGCTCGGTGATCATCATTGATGTTCCAATCAAGCTTTAATGAATATTTTTCATCTTCTAATGGAATTGATGAATCCCATCCACCTGCATCAAAACCGTACCTGTCTTTAGCAATACTGACAACACGATCAACATCATCTTGTGTAACGTTTCTTACTTCATTCGCTGCGCCAGAACCCGCAGGGCCTTTGTTTACACTACTAGGTGCTTCGAATGTTTCATATGATGCAAAAAAGAAAAGCTTGTCTTTGATAATTGGACCACCAAACGTAGCACCCCAACTTTCTTCATTAAAGTTTAATTCAATATCATCACCTGTTTCTGGATTTTCAGGCGTTCCACCCCAAGAAGCTTTTGATTGCTCTATAAAAACATTACCGTGGAATTCATTTGTACCAGACTTTGTCACAACACTGATTTGCCCACCAGAAAAACCACCTTCTTTAGCAGTAAATGGTGATATAGCAACGCTTAACTGATCTATTGAATCAAAAGCAATTGGAGAGCGTTCTGTTGGATAACCGTTACCTGCTAGACCAAAATCATCATTAAGGTTTACACCATCAACTTTCAAACTGTTATATCTAGGGTTACTGCCGGCTAAATAAAGAGATGAACCATCGTTACCAACAACAGCTAAAGGATTTTGTTTAACAATATCTTTTAAATCGCGGTTATAACTCGCAGATTTTGTTAAAGCATCGCCACTAAATGTACTTGATGAACCTTTTGAAGGGTCAAAGAATGACGCATTACCTGTTACAGATATAACTTCGGTATTATCATCTTGCATTACTTCACTGATACGCAAAGTTTCGCCTAGCGTCACGTAGATGCCTTCTAATTTTTTACTTCGGTAAGTTTGCGAAGAGATCTCAACAGTGTATGGACCACCAACACGTAAACCTTTCGCTAAAAAAGCGCCCGATTCATTTACAGAAAATGTTTTCTTAGTGCCTGTAGGTTCATGCGTAATAACAATAGTAGCGTTTGAGATAGCCGAGCCAGTTTGCGTAAGCAAATTACCTCTTATACTTGATGTTGTATCGTCTGCTAATGCAGAACTTGATAAACCAAGTGCTAAAACAATAGCGCCGGTGAGTTGTGAGAGGCGATGGGTTTTCATCTTAGTTTCCCTTGTGTCTATAGTGTTTATAATTTGTATAATTATTCAACAATTGACTTAACCTAGTACTCAGCCAAAAGTAGTCTATTTCTTTTTTAATGCTCAAATTTAAGCAAAATATTCTTACAATTTTATTACAGTATTTTAGAACGCCTAAAAACACAAGTTAACTATTTTTTTAAAAAAATAATAATAACCACCAATAATTTGTATTTTTACTCAACTTTACAATCACTTAAGAAATCTATAAAGATAATATAATAGCATTCTATAATTGAAATTTATTTTAATTATAACCAAGCAAAATGAAAGACAATGTAATTTTGTTCAATTGGTCAGGAAAAAATATAACAACCCAGAAAACCAACTAAACGAGCATCTTTAATTAAATATCCATATAACCATACAAACAACTTTAAATTACTAATGAATATAAAATCAGAAAAAATAAATATTTTATTAAACTATCGCACATTTTTGCTATTATTTTACACCAACTCTAATAAATAAAGCCTTATCTCTTGTTTTTAGTAGTTCTTTAGCATGACATTCAAGTAAATATATGACATTATTATCGGTTATAAATTACCCTATTCTGACCTTTTGGTCATAAGGCTAATTAAAACTTATAGTGACATCTACTCAGCAGATTGATAAAACCATCCATAACTTATTAAAAAGAATAGTTTTATGATTTTAACAACGGAAAATAAAGAAGATAAAGAAGATAAAAAACAAGGACAAATTCGCTTAAAAAGCGAGAAAAATATCCTTAATGCAGCCACCGAAGAGTTCATATTGCAAGGTTATCGAGGAACTACTGTTCAAGCCATTGCTGACAGAGCCTCGTTACCTAAAGCTAATGTATTGTATTACTTTAAAAATAAAGAGAACATCTATCATGCGGTGTTACAGCAGACTCTTGATATGTGGGATCAAGGTATTGGTGATATTACTTATGAAGATGGCCCTAAGCTTGCGATAGAAAAGTTCATTGCAGCGAAGGTAGCAATGTCATTTAACTACCCTGCTGCTTCAAAAATTTATGCGATGGAAATTATTCAAGGTGCGCAACACCTAAAAGAGTTTCCACGGACCTATTTACGTAAATGGGTTAGAGAAAAAGCAAAAATTTTCCAACAGTGGATTAGCGAAGGAAGAATGCAAAACGTCGATCCCGTTAAACTTATTTTTCTTATTTGGTCTACAACTCAACATTACGCGGACTTCGACACCCAAATATTGTCGGTAATGAATCGCGCCGATTACGAAGAAGAAGATATTGAAGAAGTTACTGAGTTTTTAACAAGTTTTGTTTTGCGTGGCATTGGGATAAATTAGGACGATATCGTGAATAAATTTGCATTAACTCTATTAGCAGTATGCGCTGGTTTGATGAGTACGAAAATTATGGCAACGCCTAAAAACACTATTCGAATTGCTACCTTTAATGTCAGCATGGAAGCAACTAACTATGTAGAAAAAGGCGCGAAGCTCTCAGGAAATGAGTTAAATGATGCCTTACGAAGTTCACATCAACAAATCAAAAACATTGCTGAAATTATCCAAACACTCGCCCCAGACATCATATTATTGAATGAATTTGATTATCAAGGTCCCAACGACAACGCATTACCGCTGTTTTTAAATAACTATTTAGCAAAGCCTCAAGGTAAACAACAAGGCACAAGTTATCCTTATCACTTTCAAGCACCAGTAAATACCGGAGTGTTAGCAAATGTCGACTTAAATGGTGATGGGAAATTAACACTTCCAGTCGATGCTCATGGTTTTGGACA
Source organism: Thalassotalea ganghwensis (assembly GCF_053485795.1). Taxonomy (NCBI): domain Bacteria; kingdom Pseudomonadati; phylum Pseudomonadota; class Gammaproteobacteria; order Alteromonadales; family Colwelliaceae; genus Thalassotalea; species Thalassotalea ganghwensis. The sequence continues at coordinate 61,767 of NZ_JBQRUM010000018.1, read as the reverse complement.
CTTCCCCGGTCAGTACGGTATGGTTTTACTATCTAAATATCCCATTGATCAACAGGCGGTGAGAACTTTCCAATACTTTAAGTGGAAAGATATGCCCGGAGCATCTCAGCCTATTAATCCGGATACGAAACTCCCCTATTATTCAGATAACGCTTGGCAAGAACTCAGACTTTCATCAAAATCTCACTGGGATATACCTGTCACCATAGATGGTAAAACAATACACGTGCTTGCAAGCCATCCAACACCTCCTGTGTTTGACGGCCCTGAAGATCGAAACGGTAAACGCAATCACGATGAGATTCGTTTTTGGCATGACTATATCACCGCTAAACAGTCAAGTTATATCTACGATGATAAAAATGTTAAAGGCGGAATAAAAGATAATAACGCTTTTGTAATCTTAGGAGATTTAAATGCATCAGCAACCGAAGGAAGCGCTATACGGGAGGGAATAACATCGTTACTAAATCATCCGAATATCGTTGACCCCATACCAGCAAGTCGCGGTGGTAAAGAACACAGTAAAGATAACGATAACGCTAAGTACCATACAGCCTTTTGGCGCATGAGAGCTGATTACGTGTTACCGTCAAAATCTGGTTGGGAAGTCGTTGATGCTGGTGTTTTTTGGCCGCAAGTAAACAGCACGGAATATCGACTCATTGATAGTCGTCAAGCATCTTCAGATCATCGCCTTGTTTGGGTTGATTTGAAATTTAACCATTAGTTTAAGAGCTTTAATAGATGAATAAAATACTAAAAATCAGTGCACTCACATTGCTAACCTTCAGTGGCATAACACTGGCAAACTCTGACGCTGCCACCTTAGACGAAAATAAAAAGGTTAAAAATGTTATTATGATCGTTGGTGACGGCATGGGGCCAAGCTATACCAGTGCGTATCGTTATTATATGGATGATATTAACACTGAAGAAATTGAGCAAACAGTGTTTGATCGACATTTAGTCGGTATGTCTTCTACCTATCCCGCTCAAGAATCAGGCCATGTAACTGATTCAGCGGCCGGGGCAACAGCATTAGCAACAGGTCATAAAAGTTACAATGGTGCTATCAGTGTTGATGTTGATAAGAAACCGCTTAGCACAGTGTTACAACATGCAAAATCTATCGGTAAAAAAACGGGTGCGGTCGTAACGTCTCAAGTTAATCATGCAACGCCAGCTTCTTATATTACGCACAATGAAAGTAGAAGAAACTATAATGAAATAGCCGACAGTTATATTGATAATGGCATCAATGTCGATGTGTTGTTAGGGGGTGGTACGCATTATTTTATTAGAGATGATAGAAATTTAGTAGAAGAATTCAAACAAAAAGGATTTCACTACATTGATAACTATCAAGGCTTAATAAACTTACCAAAAGATCAACCAGTGATCGGCTTATTTGCCCCAAAAGGCTTACCATGGGCATTAGATGATACAGAGCGTTATCGTTTATCTAAAATGACGAAAGCTGCATTATCACAATTAGAGAGTGATAACGGTTTCTTTCTATTAATCGAAGCTTCACAAGTCGATTGGGCTGGCCACAGTAACGATATCGCTGCTGCTATGGCTGAAATGGATGATTTAGCAAAAACAGTAGAGTATTTAGAACAATACGTTACCTCTAATCCTGATACATTAGTCGTAATGACGGCTGATCATAGCACAGGTGGTTTAACGTTAGGTGCAAACGGTGAATACAAATGGTTACCACAACAATTCAAGGCAATCTCGCAATCGCCAACAAGTATTGCTAAAACGCTCGCTGAACAAAAACTATCAAAAGCTGAATTAGAGTCTTTACTAACGTTTTCATTAAGTGAAGCGCAATACACAACACTGTTGGAAACAAAAAATGATAAAGCTTACAGCGATAACAATTATAAGAAGCAGTCAGCGTTGTATAAGGCGATAACCGCACTTATCAGTGAAAAAAGTTATACCGGTTGGACTTCAACTGGCCATACCGCGATAGATGTTCCCGTCTTTGCAATTGGCAAAAAAAAACAACGTTTTGAAGGGTTAATAGATAATACAGATATTGCCAAGTTAATTTATTCATTGATGTAAACCTGCATTAATACAAAGCAGACATTAAAAAAGCCGCTAAGTGAAAACTCTGGCGGCTTTTATGTATCTGTCTTATCAGTGCTTATGACCAATCATCATCATAATCATCATCAAAGTGTGGTCTACCTTTCTTTTTAGACTTCTTATTCGATATCTTTTTATGTGAACTACTAGCCGATTTATCTCGAAATCTTTTCGAGTGATTGCGTTCATTATGCCATGATAATTCAAAAGCCAAATCATCATTATTAGTATCAAATTGTTGGGTATTCATAACGTTCTCTTATAACAATGGTATTTACCATCTCACTAAATGTTGAACCGTTTTTGTTAAAATTCAAAATGAATAATATTTGTCATCACCAATAAATATTTTTATTGATAAATAGTAGCGCTAAATAATTTATCTTAGGTAAATTACAGCGAGATGACAAAATTCAAATACCTTTATTTATTAGCTAATTTATGAAACGATGCCCATAAATACATCAGCTCTAACCCAATTGTTGCCCCCGCAAGTGCCGTAATATCACCGCTATCATATGACGGAGCAACTTCGACAACATCCATCCCAACGAGATGAATACCGTTTAATGCTCTAATTATTTTTAGCACTTTATCAGTGGTTAGGCCTCCAATTACTGGAGTCCCTGTTCCAGGTGCATAAGCAGGATCCAAACAATCAATATCAAAGGTTAAATAAACGGGCAGATCACCTACCCTTTGTTTAATGGTACTGACAATTTCATCAACCGACCAATCATTTGCTTGCATAGCATTTACAACCGCAAAAGCATGTTTTTTATGGCTGTAATTCGTGCGTATCCCAATTTGAATAGAATGTTCAGGATCAATCAACCCTTCTTTGGGCGCATGATAAAACATGGTTCCATGATCATATCGTCCGCCTTGATCATAAGTATCAGTGTGAGCATCAAAATGTATTAACGCCATTTTGCCAAACTTTTTATGAAAAGCGCGTAAAATTGGCAGGGTGACAAAATGATCACCACCAAAAGATAACAAGGTATTGTTGTTAGCGATAAGCTCTTCGACAGCTCGTTGAGCCTGCTGACAAAACGCTTTTGCATCCCCAGCATTAAATACTAAATCACCGGCATCGACAATTTGGCAATGTTTGAGTAGATTAAACGACCAAGGAAACTTTTTACCTTCCCACGCCAAATTTGTAGACGCTTGTCGAATCGCCGTTGGACCCATTCGAGCCCCTGATCTACCCGTTGTTGCGAGATCAAAAGGAAAGCCTAAGACAACAATGTCGACACTATCTTCTATTGGAGGTCTTGCCAACGGTTGACGCAAAAACGTCATTGCATTGCCATATAGGGAGCTTTCCACCAAGCCAAATGCACTCTTCATTATCTGCTCTCTAGAAGTCTTCTAAGTAGGTATAACCATTAAGGCCGGATACGAGTTCTTCAAAGAGTGCCGCGCTTTCTTCTGGTGAAAATTTATCAACCAATAATTCAGAATAGGCTTTTTTAAAGGTATTAGCATCAAGATGTACATATGACAACATTTCTTCTACCGTATCTCCTTCATTTATTTCTGAGATTATCGGTTGGCCATGTTCATTAATCGATACTACTGCACTATGCGTATCACCAAATAGATTATGCATATCACCAAGAATTTCTTGATAAGCGCCAACTAAAAAGAATCCAAGCAAATAAGGCTCTTTTTCATTCCACGGTGGTACAGGTAATGTTGTTTCTATACCTTGCCCATCAACATAATGGTCTATTGTGCCATCTGAGTCACAGGTAATATCAAGTAAAACTGCTCTTCTCTCACCAGATTTTTCTAAGTTACTCAACGGTAACACTGGAAAGACCTGATCTATTCCCCACGAATCTGGTAAAGATTGAAACAAAGAGAAATTAACAAAGAACTTGTCTGCTAATTTTTCATTAAGATCATCAATAATGGGTCGATGAAAACGGTTTTTACTATCCATCAATTGTTTTAATTGGTAACAAACTCTTAGATTTACTTGTTCAGCCCATGCTCTATCTTTTAATGTTAATAAACCCATTGCGAACTGGCTATGTACCTCGGCCAAGTCACTTTGAGTATCATGATAAATTTCAATTAACGCTCTATCGTCATTACGGTTATTAAGTTCTTCAAAAGAACTCCACATGTTCTTAAGTAAAACAGAAGCGTCTTGTGATGGCGCTGCTAACTCTTCCGGTTGATAAGATTCGGCGCCGATAACGTTAGAGATCAAAACGGCATGATGAGCGGTAAGTGCTCTACCCGACTCCGAAATAATCATCGGCATCGGCTCACCATAGCTTTTACAAGCATCCCCTATGGTATGGACAATATTATTGGCGTATTCCGCTAGACTGTAGTTCATTGAATTATGTGATTGACTGCGAGTACCATCATAGTCAACGGCTAAACCACCACCAACGTCCATACAAGCAATACCAGCACCTAGTTGCCTCAACTCACAATAAAAACGTGCCGCCTCACTAACACCAACGCGCACATCTCTAATATTGGCGATTTGTGAACCTAAATGAAAATGAACAAGTTTTAGGGCATCCAAGAGTTGATGCTTTCTTAGGACATCGACAACCTTTAACACCTGAGAAGCTGATAAGCCAAACTTTGACTTTTCTCCACCACTAGCTTGCCACTTTCCTTTTCCTTGAGAAGCTAAACGAACACGTATACCTAACCGAGGTGTTACGTTTAATGTTTTAGCTTCTGCTAAGATCATTTCAAGTTCTGACATCTTCTCCAAGACGATGTGAACCTTATGTCCAAGCTTTTCACCAATCAAGGCTAAGCGAACATATTCTCTATCTTTATAACCATTACAAACGATAACAGAAGAGACTTTATGAGCCATCGCTAACACAGCCAATAACTCGGCTTTACTTCCCGCCTCTAAGCCTAATTGCTTATGTTCGCGGTTGTATTGACTAGCAAGAATTTCGTCAACAACTTCTCGTTGCTGGTTAACTTTAATGGGATAAACCAACAGGTATTTTTCTTGATAATCATACTCCTTTATTGCCTGATTAAAGGCTTCACAAAGGCTATATATACGATGATGCAATATTTGAGGGAAGCGCACCAAGGCTGGTAAAGTTAACCCTTTATCTTCAATCATTTTCGCAATTGTGGTTAACTCAACCTTTTGCTCTTTTCTTTGAACATTTGGTGAAACAAATACTTTCCCAGCATCATTGATACCAAAATAATCGCCGCTCCAATGGCGAACATTATAGATAGAACGCACTTTATCCAAGGCTGTTTTATTCATTAATTTTCTCAATCTTCACAATGTGTTAGCTAACTATTAATGGACTTTTATAGTGACTCCATCAATACCACTGAAATTATGGCACGCATTAGAATAAATGCTTAGTCGAAAGTCCAACAAAAATTACTGTATTTCAACAAAAATTATTTTGATGATGATACGAAAATACCTAATCATTAGCAGAGGTTGAATTAGTAACTTTTGGCATTCGTAACAGATTTGTTTCTATGGAAACAAACGGGTTACAAATCTGTCAAGTATCAATTTTTTTTTTTGCTAGAATGCTCGCCATACAATATTTGGATAAAAAATATTCAAATAATTTTGAGATTTATCTATCGCTTTAGCGAATAAGAGTTAAGAGGTCCTTATGAAATTTATAACGAACACAACAACTAATAGTGTACGTAAAGCTTTGGCGATAGCCAGCGTATCATCAATGGTATTAACATCTCCACACTTGCTTGCCGAAGAAGCAGAAAAGATTACCATTACTGGTTCTCGCATTAAACAAACCAGTGCTCAAATGACAACCCCGATGACTATTGTAGATGCAGAAATGATCGAGCAATCTGGTGTTAAAAATATTGGTGATTTAATGAATAAGCTACCTGCTTTACTGAGTGGTGTTGGTGGTAGCGCCATTAACAACAGTAATGGTGGTAACATTAATAATGCCGGTTTAGAGCTTGCGAACTTAAGAGGCTTAGGCACGAATCGTACATTAGTTTTAGTTGATGGTCGTCGTCACGTTGCGGGTTCTGCAGGAACATCTGCGGTTGATATGAGTATGATTCCAGCATCTATGGTTAAGCAAGTTGAAGTTATCACTGGCGGAGCATCTGCTATTTACGGAGCAGATGCTGTTACGGGTGTTGTTAACTTTATCATGCGTAAAAATTTTGAAGGTTTTGAACTCGACGGTTCATACGGTGAAACGAAGTATAATGATGGTGAATCAAGTGATTTATCGATGCAATATGGCATTAACTACGACAATGGCAAAGGTAATGTGACCTTCCATGTATCTTATTCAGAAGAAGAAGAAATTTCGATTCGTAATCGCGATTATGCTAATAAAAATCATACCTTTTCAGCAAACCCTGCTAACACTTCAAATAACGATGGTATACCAGATCTAGTATTTTATGATGATCAACGTTTCCAAGCGTTAAGCGCAGAAGGCTTATTTTACGTGCCTAACGAAAACTTTGTTTTTGGTGATATGCCTATCACTATGGTTTCGAGCATCGTTGGTGCACCAATATTTGCCGATGACCCATTTGGCTTCAATTACGATACCTATACGATTGACCGTGAAGACGGACACTTTAGAGACTTTATCGCTGGTACAAATTGTATGGTTGTACCATGTGAAGGTGGTGATGGTTTTAGAATCAGAGAAACAGGCACGCTGAATGTACCAAGTGAAAGAACCTTATTTTCAGTTTCTTCTCATTACGACATCAATAATGAGCATAGAATATACGCGGAAGCTAAATATGGTAAAACTGAATCTGCCGCCTCAGATCAGGCAAGCGTATTCCATGATGACAATTTTGGTCCGTTAATCACCATAACCAATGAAAACCCATTTAGACCTCAAGAGTTGGTTGATCTTATGGAAGAGCGTAACTTACAAACGGTTGGTTTAGCCGTGGTCGGTATGAACGCTCGTAGTCAAACTACCCGTGAAACTGCCCAGTTTGTATTTGGTGGCGAGGGTGAGTTAGGTGATTATGGTTATACCTACTATGCACAATATGGTGAAGTGAACTCTGAACTACTAAATGATGATGTATTAATAGACAATTATTATCGCGCTTTAGATGCTGTAACAGGTCCAAATGGTGAAGCATTGTGCCGTGATATGGAAACTGACCCAAATTGTGTTGCTTACAACCCTATTTACTTTGGCGCTTCTCAAGATGCGTTAGCTTACTCAGGCGTTAAGCTACTAACAGAAGAAAAAGTTAGTCAATTTAACTTACAAGCAACATTAGCCGGTACGTTATTTGAGACTGATGCAGGATATATTGATTTTGTTGTCGGTGCCGAATACCGAGATGAATCAGCATTAAGTACGCCTGATCCGCTTACGCAGCAAAAAGATGAAAATGGCGTAGGCTTAGGTCTTGTAGGTTCAATGAAAGGTACCACACCAGATACCAATTTATTTTTAAGTACAACGGATGGTAGTTACGATGTCAAAGAAGTCTTTGGCGAAGTACTTGTACCTTTAATTGAAGGAAAGCCTTTTGCTGAGGTTCTAGATCTTGAATTAGCTGCGCGTTATGCAGATAACAGCGTTACTGGTGGCGATTTTACCTATAAAGCGGCATTAAATTGGACAATTATGGAAGAACTTCGTGTTCGCTATACGTTATCTCATGCGGTGCGAGCTCCTAACATTCAAGAAATGTTTGCTCCTGAACAAGCAACTGGTGCAGTCATGTATGATCCCTGCTCTGCTAGCCGAATAAATTCAGGACCACTTGATGGCAATCGTGCCCAAAACTGTGCAGAACTCGGCATAGAAGAAGGTTTTGTATCATCTGCAGATTTTGGCTCTCGTATTGAGCTTCAAGGCGGAAATACAGAGCTATCTCCAGAGTCTGCCGACACATACACTGTAGGTTTAGTCTATACACCAAGTGACGACTTTAGTTTAGCGGTTGATTATTGGGACGTTCAAATTGAAGATGCGATCACCACGTATAACCCGACGTTTATTTTAAATAACTGCGTTGATGGTCAAACATTGAATAACGAATTTTGTCAGTTAATTGATAGAAGCGAAAGTGGTCACATTAACAATGTTCGTACATCATCAATTAATGTTGCTGCTTTTGTTGCATCTGGTGTAGACATTGACGCTAATTACTCTTTAGATATGGACAGTTTAGGTGCATTAAACTTCCATTTAACGGCAACGTATTTAGATGAGCGTCGTTTCTTTAACAACGTTGCAGATCCAAGCGACAATACAAGTTATGCAGGTCAAGCTGGTTCACCACGCGTTCGTGCACTACTTAATACGGTATATCGCTATGAAGATATAACGCTGGCATGGGGTATGAATTTTATCGGCGCTTCTTCATTCAACAAAGAAGCGACCGATGAAACTTACGAAGACTGGTTTGACAATAAAATAGGTTCATATGTTTATCATAACCTTAACTTTGATTACCAATACAACGACGAGTTAACAATGTATTTTGGTGTTAATAATTTAGGTGATAAACGTCCACCAGCATTACCAAATCTAAATTCAGGTGGCCTATTGTACGATGGTATCGGCCGTAAAGTGTATGCAGGTATTCGATACAAGTTTTAACAAAACAAATGAGAAACGAGCCTTTTACGGCTCGTTTTTTTACATTTAATTTCAGCCAGTTAATTGTCTCTTTTTACTATAACTCCTACTTTATTCCGTTTATCTATTTGTCCAAATAATGTTACAAAACCGCAAATTCTAAAAAATGTAAATTTTCAAACAAACAATTAATCTCAGAATAAATCTGGTACTTTGAGATTATTCTCATTAATAACAATAAGATTTACATTGAAGGAAGTAACATTTATGAAAAGCTCAATAAATCGTATAACTAAATCTATGTATTATGGTCTTACCATTACAACACTTTCGAGTTTAAGCTTAACTGCTCCAACGGTTGTTGCGGAAGAAGTAGAACCAGAGAAGATAACGATTACAGGTTCACGTATTAAGCAAACAAGCGCACAAATGACCACACCGATGACCATTATTGACACTGAAATGATCGAGCAATCAGGTGTTAAAAATATAGGTGACTTAATGAACAAGCTACCAGCCTTACTAAGTGGTGTCGGTGGCGGTGCGATAAATCGCTCAAATGGAAATAGCATAAATAATGCAGGTTTAGAACTTGCTAATTTAAGAGGCTTAGGTACTAATCGTACACTAGTGTTGGTTGATGGACGGCGTCATGTAGCGGGTTCAGCAGGCACTTCTGCGGTAGATATGAGTATGATCCCTGCTTCGATGGTTCAAAGGGTTGAAGTTATTACCGGCGGTGCATCAGCTATTTATGGTGCTGATGCGGTAACTGGTGTAGTAAACTTCATTATGCGTAAAGATCTTGAAGGTTTCGAACTAGACGCTTCAACAGGTGAAACCCGCTATAATGACGGGGAATCTAAAGATTTCTCTTTGAACTTTGGTACAAATTATGCCAATGGCGACGGTAATTTCACTTTCCACGCTTCATACTCTGAAGAGGAAGAAATCCCAATTAAAAGTCGTCCTTATGCTAATAAAAACCACGTTTTTTACGCAAACCCTCTTAATACCAGTAACGATGATGACATTCCAGATTTAATATTTTATGAAGATCAACGTTATCAAGCGCTAAGTGCTGAAGGTTTATTTTACGTTCCTAATGACCAGTACCTTTTTGGAAATATGCCAATTACTTCGGTTTCTACTATCATTGGAGCACCAGTTTTTGCAAACGACCCTTTTGGCTTTAACTACGACACCTATACTATCGATCGAGAAGATGGCCATTTTAGAGATTTTCAGCCAGGTACAAACTGCGTAGTCGTGCCTTGTGAAGGTGGCGACGGTTTTAGAATAAATGAAACCGGTACATTAAATGCGCCTAGTGAACGTGTACTATTATCTGCCAGTACTCATTTTGACATCAATCCAAACCACCGAGTTTATGGTGAAGTCAAATACGCAAAAACAGAATCTGCTGCCTCTGATCAAGCGAGCGTATTTCATGATGATAATTTTGGACCATTAATTACTATCTCTAACGAAAACCCTTTTAGACCGCAAGAGTTAGTCGATATTATGGATAATAGAGGACTACAATCAGTAGGACTAGCGGTTGTTGGTTTAAGCGCACGAGCAAATACTAAAAGGGAGACGACCCAATTTGTTTTTGGCGGTGAAGGATCAATAGGTAGCTACAACTACACATACTACCTACAGCATGGCGAAGTAAAGTCTGAGCGTTTAAATGATGACGTTCTAATAGAAAACTATGAAAGAGCATTGGATGCTGTAACTGGTGCCGATGGTCAAGCCGTTTGTCGCGATATGACAACAGATCCAAACTGTGTAGCATACAACCCAATATATTTTGGTGCTACTCAAGCTGCACGAGATTATGTTGGTGTCCAACTTCTCACTGAAGAAGAAATTGAACAAACAGTAATTTCAGCAACACTGGGTGGTTCATTATTTGAAACTGCCGCGGGGTACGCTGATTTTGTCGTTGGCCTAGAGTATCGAGATGAATCAGCATCAAACAATCCGGATGCATTAGCTCAAGCGCGCGATGAAAATGGCAGAGGTCTCGGCCTCTTAGGTTCTACACGTGGTACCACACCAGATACTAATATCTTTTTATCAACAACAAAGGGAAGTTATGATGTTTCTGAAGTGTTTGGCGAAGTGCTTGTACCGTTAGTTGATGGTAAGACAGGCATAGAGAGTTTAGACCTCGAACTTGCTGGACGTTATGCAGATAACAGTGTAACGGGTGGGGATTTTACCTATAAAGCAGCAGTAAACTGGGCAATACTTGATGAATTTCGTTTACGTTATACATTCTCACATGCCGTACGCGCCCCAAATATTCAAGAAATGTTTGCCCCTGAACAAGCGGTAGCAAACAATATGCAAGATCCTTGTTCAGCGAGTCGAATAAACTCTGGCCCATTGGATAGTAACAGAGCTGTAAACTGTGCAGCATTAGGAATACCTGAAGGGTTCGTATCTTCCGCTGATTTTGGTACTCGAATTGAACTTCAAGGTGGTAATACAGAGTTAAATCCTGAAAAGGCTGATACCTATACTTTAGGTGTTGTTTTTACGCCCACTGACAATTTTAACCTCGCAATTGATTACTGGGATGTGGACATCGAAGATGCGATTACTACATATAACCCTACGTTCATTTTAAATAACTGCGTTGATGGACAAGCGTTAAACAATGAATTTTGTCAATTGATCGATCGAAATTCACTAGGACAAATCAATAACGTAAGAACCACTTCTATCAATGTCGCGGCATTCGTCGCCTCTGGTGTTGATGTCGATGCAAACTACTCAATAGATTTAGGAAACGCAGGAGGTTTGAGTTTCCAACTTACCGCAACCTATTTAGATGAGCGTAAGTTCTACAATAATGTCGAAGATCCAAACGATAGATCTAGTTTCGCTGGGCAAGTTGGCTCACCACGTGTAAGAGCTTTGTTAAATTCAGTTTATCGATATGAAGACTTAACATTAGCATGGACAATGAACTACATCGGTCGTTCAATCTTTAATAAAGAAGCAACTGAAGAAACCTACGAAGATTGGTTTGATAACGAGGTTGGTTCATATGTTTATCATAACATTAATTTAGATTATCAATTTACTGATGGCCTATCTGGCTATGCGGGTGTTAGTAACCTAAATGATAAGCTACCTCCTGCTCTACCGGCGCTTAATTCGGGTGGTTTGCTCTATGATGGTATCGGCCGAAAAATCTATGCGGGTATTAGATACAAGTTCTAAGTAACAAGATAAACAATAGAATAAAAAGGCGCTGAAACATTAGCGCCTTTTTTTTAATAGTGATTTCAAATTATGGTGATCGGATATAGAAAAAACTCATAAGATTGGTTGAGCGTTTAATTTTGTGTACTCGTCTCAAAACGCTAGTTTATCAAAACTAAATTTGACGATTCATGTGCAAATAAACTTAATAAGTGAATGTGCCTAATCCATATTAGATACCATAGTTTTATCTATAAAAAACATGGTATGCTAACTACCAGTACCTATATGTTTAGCCATCATATAGCGATATAACATTTGATTATCTAGGGCTTCTGAACAGGCTAGCGCGTTCGTTACGCCCTTTTGATCGTCTACCGACCTCTGCTGGCCCAATTTATCTTTAGCTTCGATGGACGTAACCTTAATCTGAAAACCCACAATACCTTTTGCAAGTTTATTTTTATAGTCAGGATCAATAGTTAAACTAGGTTCATACTTTTTAACCGTTTCATCTAGCATCGCAAACGTAGTATCGTCATCTGTTAATTCGATTATTCCTTTAATATGAATGGCGGCATAATTCCAGGTAGGTACCGCTGGGCTGGAATGATACCAAGAGGGTGAAATATAGGAATGAGGGCCAGAGAAAACAACCAAAACTTCTGTATTGTTTACAGTTTTCCAGTGCTGGTTAGTTCTTGCAAAGTGTCCATATAACATCCCATGCTCTTCTAAATCAGGTTTGAACAGTAAAGGCAAGTGTGAAGCATGAAAATCATTAGATACAACAACGGCAAATCCAAATTGTTCAATAAATTGAATAATCTCTTGTTTAGCGTTCATTTTCCATTTTTCAGGTGTATGCATTAGTAGTACTTTATTATTAGTAATCAACAGGCGTTAAAATAAATCAAACCATGTTAAATACCAATAAATATTTAGATAAAAAAACGACGATAAAATGCCCTCTTTTAGGCCGTTTTAACACTCGCCTTTGTATGAATTTACTACGTGGTTTGACGTTTACTTTTAACACTAATGGTCAATATCACTAAACTTATTGAAATCATTAAAAAGTAAAAAGGAACACTTGCCTGCCAACTAGCAATCGGGTTGACTCCAAAAAAGTCAATATATAATGCTCCTTGAATTGGCCCCATATACCAAAGAGCGGGGTAAAGCACTTCAAACACTCTTTTGGTTCCGGTTAATACGCCACAACAATAAGCAAGAGCTACGGTAAATGAAACCGCAATAATGAGTTGAATGACTAACAGCCACTCTGCACTGCCAACGAAACGTATTAGGCTACCTAAACTTACTAAAACTAATAATATCCAAGCAGCACTGCATGATGCTGCGCTTTGTATTACCATTGATTTATTGCTGTAGGTGATCAACTCAATGGTGTTGTACTGCTTTTCCATTTGCCCTAATTGAGATATAACCAAAACACACCATAACCACGAAATAGGTAAAACTAGACTAACCAGCAATTGGTGACTAATAAACAATTGAATGATATTTAAAGCAAAAACAACGATATACCAATAGACCGATAAAGACTTAAGTTGTAATTTCAGCTCTAATCGCAATAAGCGAGTAAACGCAAAATGCTTTGTGAAGTTGATAAAAAGCTTATCTAGGTTATTTCCCAAACCATGCTTTATCATTTTACTTAACTTCGAAGGCTGCATATGTTCAGACATTGAAGCATTGCTGAATCGATCAAAGAATATAAACGCCATGACTAAACAAGTTAAACTAATGATTAGTAAAGGTAGCGCTCCCCATAAATGGAGTAAACTTGGCTCTATTCCCTGCCAAACAAAAGTACTTATGTCATTTACTTCCTCACTAATATTTATACCAATATTTGTCGGGCCTTGTTGTAAAGGAAAACGCTGTTCAACTTCTCGCTCAATATGTTCAAGTAGCGCTCCTACACCAGAAACACTTTCAACGGAGTGCACAATAGCGCCTACCCACAAAAAGAAATATACGACATTACCCAATCCTCCTTTTAGCCATTTTATTGACTCAAACATTAACGAAAGTCCTGAAATGGCTAACAGAATCGGTAAAACAAAAACAATTTGAGGCCATACTAACGCCCATAAGTTGATATGATAGCTTTCACCATAGTAAATCTGAATCACGAGGCAATTTATTAGCATAATCACAACAATAGAAACTAATATAAGTACATTAGTGAACCATTTTGCGATTAAAAAATTCAACTTAGTAACGGAAGTAGCCGCAATAAGCTCACCAGTCATTGATTTTCGGTCTAATTCAAGCGCATTTTTTATTAGGTAGAAACAAATAAGCGGTAAAAAAAGTACATTCAACATAGCAAGAGACGCACCAAGCCAAGCGCTATTGTATATGCCACGATAACCATTAATGACTAAGGTTTGATATTGGCTATCGGGGGAAGGAAAAAAGAGCAAGGTCAATACGGACATCGCCATTAATGTTACTACAAAGCTATTTTGGCGAGTTCGCTGTTTAAAGTCGGCTTGAATGCATTGAAAAATTTGATGCATTAATTCCCCCTTACATAATCAGTCTGTATTTGCTGATTACGGGTAAAGTATAAGTATGCATCTTCTAGAGTTGGGGTTCTTAAAATTGCACTCTCATCTGGGGAGTAATCCGCAACAATACTAAGATCTATTAAGTTTTCTTTTCTCATGCTATGGCTAACAATAAATTCATGCTGAATTCGCTTGAGATCACTGGCATTGGTACTTAATTGCCAACATTTGTTGGTAACCTTGTTTTGAAGCGCAATGGGGGAATGAAATTGAACTAGGCGCCCCGAATCGATAATGGCTATTCGATCTGCTATCGACTCTACATCAGCCACGATATGCGTGGATAAAATAATACAACGTTCACCCGCTAATTCAGTGAGTAATTGACGGAAATTGGATCGTTCTTGTGGATCCAAACCAACAGTTGGCTCATCAATAATCAATAGTTTAGGATCATTCAGCAATGCCTGAGCAATTCCTATGCGCTGCTTCATACCACCAGAATATCCTTTTAATGGCTGGTGAGCCGCGTGGGTTAAATTGAGTTTATCTAATAACTCTTCAATAACTTGCGTTGCAAGTATGCTATCTAATCCTTTTAAACTAGCCATGTATTGTAAAAACTCGATACCAGACAACTGATCGTACACGCCAAAATATTGCGGTAAATAGCCTAACTCTTTTCTTAGTACTTGAGGAGATACAACAATATCATGCCCTCGCCACAAAATTTTACCTTGGGTTGGCTTTGTTAATGTGGCGAGAATTCGCATCAAACTCGATTTTCCAGCACCGTTTGGACCGAGTAATCCCAAAATTCCTGGTTCAACTTGTAGAGATAGTGATTTAATCGCAAACTTTGTATCTTTGCCACGCTGATATTTATGGCTAAGTGATTGAATATCCAATAGCATTACACTTCCTTTATAAAAAAAAAAGCTCATTTATTCAGCAAATACAGTGCCAGAAAAATCCCGTTAAAAAACAGTGTATTGAAAGAAACCTTTCTTAGGAATTAAAAAAGCAATGGCGAATTTCGCTAACTTTTAGTGGAAGTTTGGTAAAGTGATTAGTTAAAAAGGATTAAATACCAATCTTATAAAAAGACACTTTAAATAGCAGATAACGCTATCAAGTTATTATGGAGCTAACTAAGCATTTATCGCTATTCAACAAAAAAAGGTAAAAAAAAACCGCAACATTTAATCGTTGCGGTTTTCTGAATATGGCGGTGAGATAGGGATTTGAACCCTAGAGGCGCTATTAACACCTGCTGGTTTTCAAGACCAGTGCTTTCGACCACTCAGCCATCTCACCTGATTGTAAAAAAGCGGTTTGCTTTTGAACGAGGCGAATATTAAAGTGTCAAAATCTCCTTGTAAAGCACTAATTTTAACTATTGAACTTAATTGCTAACTTTTTAATCACTTTGCTGCTCAATCAATCAATTTAAGGGAAAATAATGAAAAATAACGCCGTATGTCGTTGTCATTGGCTGGATGAAAGTAAGCCAGATTATGTTAAGTATCATGATGAGGAATGGGGTGTTCCAGTTCACGATGATAACATTATGTTTGAATTTCTTATCTTGGAATCAGCACAAGCAGGTTTGAGTTGGTATACGATATTGAAGCGCAGAGAAGGTTATCGGCAAGCGTTTGACAATTTTAGCGCAAACAAAGTTGCTCAATATACTGAGCTAGATGTCGCTCGATTGATGGAAAACCCTAATATTATTCGCAACAAAGCTAAAATAAACGCGGCCATAAACAATGCTAAAATATTTTTAGCACTACAAAAAGAATTTGGTAGTTTTAGCCATTACCTCTGGGGATTTGTTAACAACAAAACTATCGTTAACGAAATTTCTTCTTTGAAAGACTACCCTTCCACCACTTCTACATCAGATGCCATAAGTAAAGACCTTAAAAATCGAGGATTTAAATTTTTTGGGTCAACAATATGCTACGCCCATATGCAAGCATGTGGCTTAGTAAATGATCACAATCTACATTGCTTTCGTAGACAACAAATAATTGACCAATTTAATCAACAATAGCATTGGCAATTTAAAAACAGCGTGTCATAATATGTCACAAAGTTGGCGCTTAAATTAGAAACGACACTTGAACTTTCATTAAGCGACCTTATCTTAACTAATATAACTAAAGTTCGTAGAGGAATGTTTATGCAATCAAATATGGGTTTTCAAACAGCAAGTCAAAGCTCTGCTATTGAAATCAATAAGGTATTGAAAAATACTTATATGCTATTGTCTATGACCCTAGCATTTAGCGCAGTAACTGCTGGTATCTCAATGGCGATGGGATTATCTCATATGGCAGCGCTTGTTATGACTTTAGTCGCCTTTGGTTTATTGTTTGTTGTTCATAAGCAAGCAGACAAAGCTAACGGCATTTTTTGGATTTTCGCCTTCACCGGTTTAATGGGTGCTTCATTAGGGCCAATGCTAAACTACTATGCTGCTATGCCAAGTGGTGGCTCGTTAATTATGCAAGCATTAGGTGGCACAGCGTTGATATTTTTCGCTTTATCAGGCTACGCGTTAACCAGCAAAAAAGACTT
Organism: Thalassotalea ganghwensis; assembly: GCF_053485795.1. Lineage (NCBI taxonomy): Bacteria > Pseudomonadati > Pseudomonadota > Gammaproteobacteria > Alteromonadales > Colwelliaceae > Thalassotalea > Thalassotalea ganghwensis. Next base: position 44,717 of record NZ_JBQRUM010000018.1, on the reverse strand, counting down.
CTCTTTTATGGGTGGTTTTTTAATGGTTGGGTTAATTGTGGTGTTAATCGCAGCAGTTGCTAATATCTTTTTCCAAGTTCCAGCACTTTCATTAGCGATTAGCTCAGCCATCATCATGATTATGTCTGGCTTAATCTTGTTCGACACCAGTCGTATTATTCATGGTGGTGAGCGTAACTACATTCGAGCTACGGTTTCACTATACTTAAATATTTATAATATCTTTACAAGCCTACTTCATCTACTAGGCGCATTTAATAGCGATGATTAACCTGCGCTAAAAAATGATTTATAATAAAAAGGCCTCATTAAGAGGCCTTTTTATTATCCGAATTCTGAATGCTTAAGGACATCCTTTGACACAACAATTAGCGCTGGTGGTTACGACTCCTCCTCATGTTAACCTAACACACACTGCTTACCAATTAGCATTGGCAGCGGCACAGGCACATCAGCTTATAAGTGTATTTTTTTATCAACAGGGTGTACTAAATGCTGCAAAGCACTTGCGTGTGCCGGCTGATGAATACCAACAGATCAGTGTATGGCAGCAATTGTGTAAAGATTACAATGTTCCTTTACACCTTTGTGCGACTGCAGCTGAAAAATTTGGCTTAATTGATGTCAATGATGATTATGCGAATATTCATAGCGAATTCATTCTTTCCGGTCTCGGTGAATTAGTTAAACTCTCAACTCAAGCAGATAAGGTAATTCAATTATAATGCCAGCAAAAAAAAAGCAATTTGCAATTCTAAATACGCAAGCCCCCTTTTCTACTGCTCATGCTAAAGAAGCCTTAGATGTCTCATTAATACTTGGCTCTTATGAGCAATCAACTAACCTTTTTTTTCAGGGCGATGGTGTCTACCAGTTATTGGAAAAACAATCTCCAGAAAGCATCAACAGCAAAAATTTTTTAAAGACATTTTCTGCATTTGAGTTCTATGATATCGAAATGATATATGTCTGTGAGCAGAGTTTAATAGAGCGAAACCTTAACGCTAACTTTCACATCGACGACGCTCAAGTGGTTTCAGCGGCAAAGTTCTCAGAATTGTTGCACCAACAAGAAGTCGTCTTTACTTTTTAAGAGTTATTATGAGTTCACTTCACGTTTTACGAGTAAGCGCACCTCATCAACAAGTTAGCTTGTGTTTATCAAACCTTAAAGATAATGACATGCTGCTATTGGTAGATGATGGTTGCTATAATTTACGCTTACCCATTATGAGTAAGTTTTTAGATACGATAACAATAGAACAATGTTTTATTATTAAAGAACATTTGATTGCACGAGGTGTTAATACCAGTGTTAGCAAAAGCAATCAAATCACCTACCAACAAGCGTTATCACTAATATTTAACGCACAGAATGTAATGACTTGGCAATAATGATCGAATTTAATCAGCAAAAAATTGAGACGGATGAGCAAGGGTATTTATTGGATTATAAGCAATGGAATGAAGCGTTAGCGCCTATTATTGCAAAACAAGATGGTTTGACGCTCACTGAAGCGCATTGGGAAGTGATACGATTCGTTCGTCAGTTTTATTTAGAATACAACACCTCGCCTGCAATACGTGCGCTTACCAAAGCAATGAAAGCAGAGTTTGGTCCAGAAAAAGCCAGTAGTCGCTACTTGTACAAATTGTTTTCTGAGGGGCCTGCAAAACAAGCAACGAAATATGCTGGCTTACCAAAGCCAGCACGATGTATTTAAAGGCACTATCTTTAAACCTTTATGTTAATTTGGTTGCCTTTACTAGCCGTCGGGGCGGGAACTTGACCATTAATATTAGCTGATTGAATTAGTTCCAGCGCCATTTGCCCTTCCAGTTCGGTCTGATTTTTAACAAGCTTTGCGGTTTTAACACCGTGCGCCGTTTCAGTGTTCTGTGCAACACTTGTATTGTTGCCAATTGTAATAGACATAAAACCTCTTTTAAAAAGTACTACTGTTTTAGTTAATATAGGTTATCGGCAGATAAATTGTAAACTTTAGGGATAAACAAAATAAAGGCGCCAACCGGCGCCCTTTGTTTTACTTTATTTAAAAAGTAAAAATTAAACTTTTGGTAATGTTGGAACAACAATTCCTGCCATTTCAAGCATGACGCGAACAACTTGGCAGCTGTAGCCAAACTCGTTATCGTACCAAACATAAAGTACGGCTCTATCATCTTCTACTATAGTGGCTTGTGAATCAACAACACCAGCATAACGGGAACCAACAAGGTCAGTAGACACAATTTCAGTTGACGCTGTGTAGTCAACTTGGTTTTGTAAGTCAGAGTTTAAAGAAATATTACGTAAGTAATCATTCAACTCTTCTGTCGTTGTACCTTTCTTAAGGTTTAGATTCATAATCGCCATTGAAACATTTGGTGTTGGCACGCGAATGGCATTACCCGTTAACAAGCCTTTTAATTCAGGTAATGCTTTCGCCACAGCTTTAGCAGCACCTGTTGAAGTGATAACCATATTTAATGGTGCACTACGACCACGACGAGGCGACTTATGATAGTTATCGATAAGGTTTTGGTCATTAGTGTACGAGTGAACCGTTTCAACATGGCCATTTTTAATCCCAAACTTATCATTAACCGCTTTTAATACCGGTGTAATCGCATTCGTCGTACAACTTGCCGCTGATACAATCTTATCTTCTGGTAAAATCATGTCATGGTTAACACCATAAACGATATTTTTGATGTCACCCTTAGCTGGCGCTGTTAATAATACTTTCGCAACGCCTTTAGACTGTAAATGCTGTCCTAAGCCTTCTTCGTCGCTCCAAATACCTGTGTTATCAACAACTAATGCATTATTGATTCCATACTCCGTATAATCGATTTCTGCTGGAGATTTAGCGTAGATAACTTGAATAAACGCACCATTGGCTTTAATAACATTATTTTCTTCATCAATAGTGATGCTGCCGTTAAAAGCGCCATGGACTGAGTCTCGACGCAATAAACTTGCGCGCTTTTCTAAATCACCTTCTTTACCTGGGCGGATAACGATAGCTCTTAAATTCATTGTTGAGCTTGGACCAGCACGTTCAATTAACAAACGAGCTAATAGACGTCCAATACGTCCGAAACCATACAGGACAACGTCCTGAGGGTCAGCTTTATTTGCTGCCTTACCGATTTCAGCTAATTCTTTTTCTAAATATTGTTCAATTGAAAGGCCATTGGCAGCGCCTTTAAATAAATAACGATACGCTAACTTACCAACATCGATACGCGCTGGCGCAATATCCATCTTATTTAATGCTTCTACAAAAGGGAAACTTTCACGTAAACGTAACTTGGTTTCTTCATGTAGTGCTACTGACTTGTGCGCCTTAATAATGTCTATCGCAGTTGCTGTCATTAATGGGCGACCATATACTGAAACCTCAATGCCTTTATTTCTAAAAAGCTGGCCAATAATAGGTTGCATGTTTTCAGCAAATGTTTGGCGCTCTTGCCAACTCTTTTGATATTGTTCCTCTAGATGAGAAGTCATTACGTAAACCTTTTTATTTCAGTCAAATGAACGATAAGCTATTCTATAGCACTTTTTGAGTATGAATAGCGAAATGCGGCGCATATTGTAATGTAAGCTGGAATATTTCGCCACCAGTTACATCGAAATATTTTTAATTATTTAGGAAACTTAATGCGAACTGCCTACTGCGCTTTTGTCTTGTTATTTATTTTTATAATTGGTTGTGACGCTAAGACAAGTCTTTCAACAATTTGTAATGAAAACCCAGAGCTATGTCAGGAGTTTAGTGAAGACACTTGGTGTCGATTAGAAAGAACTAATGTTATTCACTCGCGTCTTGCTAATAAAATACAGCCGAACGAACAGCATAAATTCGAGCTACTTGTAAATTATGAGAACTATCGGGATTGTTTAGCAAAATCATCATTAATTGAACACAGTGAGTTAAAGTACAAACAAACTAATCGGCAAAGTAACTTACTAAAAGTTAATGTAAAGATTGAACAACTTTCTGAACAAACGAGGTATTCTAAACACCCTAGGCTTTCTTACTATCACTGGTCTCGTAATGGCGATAAACAGGCGCTCGACAGACTTTTAGCAATGGAAGGAACCGAAGCTTTAAATAATCATGAATCACAAGTAGAGCTGGCCAGCTACTATGCTAAACGAGATAAAGATAAAACGATTTCTTTGTTATTTCGTTCGTTAGAGCTGGTAACCCCTGCAACAAAAATTAACGAAGAAGTTTTTAAAGCTATCGCGAACCTCTTATTCGATAAACAAGAATACCAACAAGCTTACATTTGGTTAAAAGTATCGAAACTTTACCGACCAGAAGACCCCGAAATTAGCGAGAGCACCTTGGATAAGGGGGTTGAGATGTATAACCTAGACGTGAATTTTTTAAATAAAGTCGCAGAAAAAACGTTATCAAATATTAAAGAAGGAAAATTTACTTCCCCTAAGCCCTAGCTTTAAAGTCTAAACTTAACGAGTTAACACAATATCGTTTAAAGGTAGGTTTAGGGCCATCATCAAAAACATGCCCCAAATGAGATTGACAATGCTTACATTGTATTTCAATACGATTCATGCCATGTGAATGATCCGGTAAATAAGCCACTTGTCCATCAATCGCTTGATAAAAGCTTGGCCACCCACAACCCGCATTGAATTTAGTATCAGAAGAAAATAAAGGTTGTTCACAGCAGGCACAATAATAAGTGCCTGTTAACCAATGATCGTTATATTTGCCAGTAAAAGGTCGTTCTGTCGCAGCCAGACGACACACTTTAAATGCTTCTTCCGAAAGTTTATCTTTGTAAGGATCTTGGCTCAATTCACTACCCCAAATCGATTAAATTCTTGTCACTGCTCGCCCACTCAACATGAAATTTTTTACCTAATGGTCTGTCCGTTCGTTCAAAGGTATGCGCTCCAAAATAATCACGTTGCCCTTGTAATAGGTTAGCAGGTAATACATTACTTCGCATCGAATCATAATACGCCAATGATGAAGAAAGCGCTCCCGTTGGAATACCAAGTAAAGCGATATCGGCGATCGCGCGTCGCCAGTTAGTTTGGTGTTTATTTAACTGTTCTATAAAAAAGGGATCTAATAACAAATTATCTAAATCAGGTTGACGACCAAATGCTTCTGTAATCGACTGTAAAAAGACTGCTCGAATTATACAACCAGCGCGCCAAATCTTTGCAATACTTGCAAAGTTCAACTTCCAACCATGTTCTTTCTCAGCATCTTTCATTAACTGAAAACCTTGTGCATAAGCACAAATTTTTGCGCAATATACAGCATCATGTAAGTTAGCAATAAACTCGGCTTTTTCAGAATCATCTAACTGATTGGGTTCTGGTCCTTGTAATAGTTGTGCACCTTGAACACGAAGTGTTTTCATCGATGACATTGAACGCGCATACACCGCCTGAGCAATAGTTGGAGCCGGAGTGCCTAACTCTAAGCTACTCATTGCCGTCCAAAGGCCGGTACCCTTTTGACCCGCTTTATCTAAAATAATATCAACAATTGGAATAGACTGACCATCTACATCAACTTTGTGCCGTAATACGTCTACCGATATTTCCATCAAATAACTATCCAATGGTCCGTTATTCCAAGATGCAAAAATATCAGCTATTTCATCTGTAGATAATCCAATACCATCTCTTAGTACATGATAAGCTTCACAAATAATCTGCATATCAGCATATTCGATACCGTTATGCACCATCTTAACATAATGGCCAGCTCCTGCAGGGCCAATATAGGCAGCACAAGGTTCACCTTTATTAACCACTTCCCCTGGCTGCGTACGTTCAATTGGTTTACCTGTTGAGGGATCCACTTTGGCAGAAATGGCCTCCCAAATAGGCTTGATGCGAGTCCAAGCATAAGCTGAACCACTTGGCATTAACGCTGGGCCAAACCTAGCACCAACTTCACCGCCAGACACCGCTGATGAAAACAATATAAATTGGTTTTGATATTTCTTCTCTCTTGCAACTGTATCAACCCACAGACTATTACCTGTATCAATCACAATATCATCTGGTTGGATACCTGCGCCGATTAAACTTTCACATACTTGATCTACAGGCGCACCGGCAGGAACAGATAAAACGATTAAATGAGGTGCTTTCAATTTTGAGAGTAACTCGGTATAAGAAGAACACCCATAAACTCTTGAAGTCTCATTTTGGCTTTCGTGCTTATCTTGTGCAATAGCTGCATCAACTTTATCTTTGTCAAGATCGAAAGCAGCAATGGTGTAACCATTATCAGCCAAATTTAACACTAAATTTTTGCCCATGACGCCAAGACCAATGAAGCCAATATCACAGAGGTTAGGTTGAGTCATTTGAGTTTATCCATACCAATAAAAATTGTGAGCATTTTATCACGGCAATTCCCTCTTTAATACAATATATCGCATTAAATCCGCCAAAAATTCGATTTTTATTGGTAATAATACGCAAACAAAGGTAAACAAGAGCACAAAATGTAATAAATTTACCAAATATAACTTGTATTTTGGCTAGAATGATGTAATTTTACTACATATTGATAATCTATGGAGTCGTTATGACAATTAGAGTAGGTATAAACGGTTTTGGTCGCATCGGCCGTTTTGTCTTTAGAGCTGCGACACTAAGAGACGATATTGAAGTTGTTGGTATAAATGACCTAATCGACATTGATTACATGGCTTATATGCTTAAATATGACTCAACTCATGGCCGTTTTAATGGCACAGTTGAGGTTGAAGGTAATGAGTTGATCGTCAATGGTAAACGTGTTCGTGTTACAGCTGAACGTAACCCCAGTGATTTAAAATGGGATGAAATTGGCGTTGATATTGTTGTTGAATCAACAGGCTTATTTTTAACCAAAGAGACGGCAAGTAAGCATCTTGAAGCTGGCGCGAAAAAAGTAGTGATGTCAGCACCATCGAAAGATGATACACCAATGTTCGTTATCGGTGTAAACCATGAAAGCTACCGTGGCGAAGCGATCGTATCAAATGCTTCATGTACAACCAATTGTTTAGCACCGCTTGCAAAGGTACTAAATGATAAGTGGGGTATTAAAGACGGGTTAATGACAACGGTTCATGCGACAACCGCTACTCAAAAAACTGTTGATGGCCCCTCTGCAAAAGATTGGCGCGGTGGCCGCGGTGCTGGACAAAATATAATCCCTTCTTCAACGGGTGCAGCAAAAGCCGTTGGTAAAGTAATACCAGAATTAAACGGCAAGTTAACGGGTATGGCATTTCGAGTACCGACGCCGAATGTTTCAGTAGTTGATTTAACCGTTAATCTTAAAAACCCAGCGAGCTATGAAGAAATTTGTCAGGCAATGAAAGAAGCTTCCCAAGGTGAACTAGCTGGTGTTTTAGGTTATACAGAAGACAATGTTGTCTCTAATGACTTTATTGGCGAAACATGTACTTCGGTTTTTGACGCTGGAGCAGGTATTGCATTAACAGATACATTCGTCAAAGTTGTTTCTTGGTACGACAATGAAATTGGTTATTCAAACAAAGTATTAGATCTAGTTAGCTATATCAGTGCCAACAATCATTAGTACTTATTAGCCTATACGCAAAACCGAACTATCGTCAGGTTTATTTACTTTAAACCTGACGATAACAATGCCTTAAAAGCTTAATCTAAGACTATGCGTCTTTTTACCTTCACAAAGCAAGCTACTTCTGTGTTAAGTAAAAGAAAATAACGACTTAACTGCTTTAATAGTTTTACTGACTATCCCCCCCTTTCATAAATTTTTACTTTCGTCGTCTTTGATTAGCCATCCACCGTTAATCTGTTTACTTTTACTGGATACATTATACAATCAAGCAAGATTCAATAACCTATTGGAGTATTTATATGGTGAGGTTTTCGTCTGCAGCCATTGCTATTGCACTACTTTCTGGATGCCAGCTAACTCATGAAAACGGTTCTAAAGTCAACACGGTATCTATTGCTGATTACCAACGTGCAGAGCAGTTTCTACCGAAAAATGTTAGCAAGCTCGTTCGCAATCTTGCGGTTGAGCCGCAATGGATAGACAAAACGAGTAATTTTTGGTTTAGCGAAGAAGATAAACAAGGCAATAAAGTTTACTCACTTTATCTGGCAAAAAGCTCAACTGTTGAGCCATTATTTGATCCGTTATTCGCTCGCCAACATTTTAACCTTAGTGAAAATGAGCTCTTCATCCCTAATATTGAAAAAGTTGACCTAAAAAATCAAAAAGTTACCCTTAGCATCAAAGGTGAACGTATTTCTTGTCAACGAAATATACAAAGCTGCATTAAAGTAACCGATGACGACAACCAGTCTGAACTACCTGAGTATTCCTCGCCAGACGGCAAGTATGGATTGCAAGTAAAAGATTGGAACCTCTACTTAATTGACAATAGTAGCAAAGAAACAACACAGCTCACCTTTGACGGAACTGAAGGTTACCCTTACGCGGTACAAAATGAAAACCCCAAGGTTCATATCAATAATAAGGGGGCTAGTACCACACCTAAACTGAGTGTTTATTGGGCGCCAGATAGTAAAACCGTCGTCACCCATCGGCTCAACAGACAAAAGGTTGGCAAGTTACACTTAATTCAATCGGTGCATGATGAAGGGTTGAGACCAAAGTTATTTAGCTATTATTACCCGCTAGCGGGCGATAAGCATATTCCAGAGGGAGAGCTTGTTTCCATCGATGTAGCTACTAAAAAGGCAACTAAGATCAATAGCCCTAAAATACTGCAAACGTATTATGGTGAGCCAATTTGGGGTTGGTGGGAAAGCAACAATCGTTTTTATTTTTTTAATGATAACCGCGGTAAAACCCAAGTTAGCTTTTACGAATATAACCCTAGTACATTGCAAGTTAGGTTACTCATTCAAGAAAACTCTGAGGAGTTTTTAGATCCATGGGCTCAAAGTGCATGGGTGCTACCAGAAAGCAATGAAGTAATTTGGGCAAGTCAACGCTCTGGCAAACAACAATATTACCTTTATGACTTAAACACAACTAAACTAAAAAACCAAATAACACAATGTGATTGCTATGTTCGTGTTTATCGCGCATTGGATAAAGAAAATAGAACGCTTTACTATGAAGCGTCTGGCGCTCACAAAGATAGAGATCCTTACCTTAGACATCTATATCGGGTAAATTTAGATGGTAGCGATCACACGTTACTCACTCCTGAACCTTTAGAGCATAGCACGCGAATATCTCCTGACTTTACAACGTTTGTTGATATTGCTTCGCTTCCTCAAACTGTCCCTACGAGCAAAGTAAGAAGTACCGAAGATGGACTCTTGATTGCTACGGTAGGTAACCCAGACGTAACTGAATTATATGCAACCGGCTGGCAACCACCTGAAACTTTTACCGTAACAGCTAGTGATGGTAAAACTAAGCTTTATGGTTTGCTTTACAAACCGTCTAATTTTGATCCAAACAAAAAATATCCGGTTATTGATGCAACTTATACCGGTCCTCATGGGTTTTTTACGCCAAAATCTTTTTGGACTTATTACCAACAAGCGCAATCTCTTGCGGAGCTTGGGTTTATTGTCATAAAAATGGATGGTAGAGGTACAAGTAAACGTGATCGAGCGTTTCATTTACACGCATATAAAAACCTTGCTGGTGGAGTCGATGACCACGTACAAGCGATTAAAGACTTAAGTAAAGTTCGTTCGTATTTAGACATTTCACGCGTGGGCATTTATGGGTTCTCAGCTGGTGGATACGATACTGCACAAGCAATGTTTAGACACGCTGACTTTTTTAAAGTAGGTGTCGCTGCATCAGGTAATCATGATTTTCGTACCGATAAAACCGGCTGGAATGAAACGTGGTTAGGATACCCTATTGATAAACATTGGGACGAGCAAACCAACCTAAATCTTGACAGTGTGAAAAAACTTAAAGGGAAACTAATGCTTGCACATGGTGAACTCGATGAGAACGTTAATCCAGCAGCAACCATGCAATTGGTCGATAAGTTAATCAAAGCGAATAAAGACTTTGACTTGATGATCTATCCAAATGCTGATCATGTATTAAATAAAAACGACTACTTTATTCGTCAACGATGGGATTATTTTGTTGAGCATTTACTTGGTGCTGAGCCGGTAAAAGAGTATCAATTTACGATAAAACAATAGACAAGCTTGACGGATTAATCGTTAAAAAAACACTGAACAATGAGATATTAAATTGTTCAGTGTTCGTCTTAATATTACGCACTCACTTGGTGTGCTTGTGAAACATGAGCTAATGCTTGCTGTGCCAGTTCGGTAATTTTGTACCACGATTTATTGGCAACAACATCATCAGGTACTAACCAAGAACCACCACAACACATCACATTTTTAAGCGCTAAGTAATCATTAATATTGTTAATATTAATGCCGCCTGTTGGGCAAAATCTCACGTCGGGAAAAGGACCGCCAATCGATGAGATTGCTTTTACACCTCCAGACGCTTCTGCAGGAAAGAATTTAAAATGATCGTAGCCTAAATCGATACCATCCATTAGTTCAGAAATAGACGATATCCCAGGAATCAATGCAATGTTGCCTTCTTTGCCTGCTAGTAATAAATCTTTAGTTAACCCTGGGCTAATCGCAAACTTTGCTCCAGCGTCTGCTGAACGTTGCAACAACTCACGGTTTGTGACTGTTCCCGCACCAACAACAGCTTCTGGTAATTCTTTCGCTATTTTTGCGATAACATCGATTGCTGCTGGCGTTCGTAAGGTTACTTCTAACACTTTTATATCAGCCTTTAATAAGGCTTCAGCAATAGGTAGCGCGTCTTCTACTTGCTTTATCACTAATACAGGAACAATTGGTCCCATTGCAAAAAGGTCGCTTGGCGCTACTTGCCATTGAGTAGATACTGTCATAATTCCTCTTTATTGTGTTGGCGAAGATAAGCCGATGCCCCCAAAATACCTGGTTGTGATTCTGTAATCACATAGGTAGGTATTGATGCATTAAAAGTCGCAAAGCGCCCTTTTGCCTCAAAACGACTTCTAAATTCACTATTTTTAAAATATTCAACAAAACGTGGCACGATACCACCGGCGATATAAACGCCACCGAAACTGGCCATAGTTAACGCTAAATTTCCAGCGAAACTTCCCAAAATTTGGCAAAATTGAGCCAAAGCTCGTTGACAGTAGTGACAACTTTCTTCAAGCGCTTTATTTGATATTTGAGAGGCGCTGAGTTTCGGTAACTCGACAGCATCAATATATGCTAACGCATTGTAGATTTGCTCTATACCAAGTCCTGACAAAAGTTGCTCATAAGAAACATGCTCATACTGAGTCGATAAGTATTGCAGTATTTTCATTTCCTCTTCGCAAGATGGCGCAAAATCGACATGACCACCCTCACCACCTAATGCCAACCACCCATGATCCGTAGGTACAACACTCGCTACTCCCAGTCCAGTTCCTGGGCCACAAATTGCGATAGGTTTATTACTGATAGCGTCCCCGCCACCAATTTTCACCTTTTGATCATTACCTAACAAAGGCACAGCATGAGCAATAGCGGTATAATCATTGATAAATAATAATTTATTAAAACCCAGTTCTTCTTTTAATTGCGATTTAGAAAATTGCCATGGCAAATTGGTCATTTTAATAACGTCACTATCAACAGGACACGCGATGGCGAAACACGCATTAATTTCGTCTGCGACAATCGACTTTTCAACAATAAATGTTTTAATGATCGCCGCTAAACTTTCGTAATGAGCACATTCATAAAGCGTTAACAGTGCAATTTCACCTTGTTCGGTCACCTGCCCAATTCTTAAGTTTGTGCCGCCGATATCAGCTACAAGATTTATTACCTTACTAACCATGGTTTGTCTCTTCGCCCGAATCATCAAATAAAGAACATGCACCAGTGTTAGCAGAACTTAAGTTTCGACGCATGAATCCGAACAACTCTCGACCTTTACCTTGATGATGGCCATTCACTTCAAACTGTGCCGTTGTACGCTTTTCAAGTTCTTGATCTGAAACATGTAAAATAAGTTCACCCGTTTCCGCGTTTAACGATATTAAGTCACCATTTTGAATTTTAGCTATCATGCCGCCATCAAGCGCCTCTGGACATAAATGGATTGCCGCTGGTACTTTTCCAGAAGCTCCAGACATTCTTCCATCAGTGACTAATGCAACTTTAAAACCTTTATCTTGTAACACCCCTAACGGTGGTGTTAATTTGTGTAACTCAGGCATTCCTCGCGCTTTAGGTCCCTGAAAACGAACGACAGCAACAAAGTCTTTTTCTAACTCTCCCGCCTTAAAGGCAGCTTCGAGTTCATGTTGATCTTCAAAAACAACGGCTGGTGCTTTAATGACCAAGCTACCTTCTCTTAGCGAAGAGGTCTTGATCACTGACACACCTAAGTTACCCTTCAACACATTTAAACCGCCATCAGCTTTGAATGGTTTTTGTGTCGTTGCGATAACCTCTGGATCACCAGAAGTTGAAGCGCCATCTACCCAGATAAGTTCACCATCTTTTAGCACCGGTGTTTGCGTATAATGCTTTAAACCTTTACCACAAATAGTTTCAACGTCTTCATGCAATAATCCAGCGCCTAGAAGCTCTTTAAACAATAACGCCATGCCACCAGCCTGTTGGAAATGGTTGATATCGGCAGAGCCATTCGGATAAATACGTGTAATTAACGGTACTGCTTGCGATAAATCATTAAAATCCTGAAAGTTAATAATGATGCCTGCGGCTTTTGCAAACGCAATAATGTGCATGGTCAAGTTGGTTGAACCGCCAGTAGCAAGCAAAGCGACAATCGCATTAACGATTGAGCGTTCATCTATCATCCGACCGACCGGTTTATAATTACCTGATTGTTGAGTTAAACGGGTTACCTGTCTGGCTGCAGCTTTAGTGAGCGCCTCTCTTAATGGAGAATTAGGCGCTACAAACGACGCTCCAGGAAGATGCAATCCCATGACCTCAACCACTAACTGGTTAGAGTTGGCCGTACCAAAAAATGTACATGTACCAGCACTATGGTAAGAGGCAGACTCGGCTGCTAAGAGCTCCTCCTTGCCAACTTCTCCTTTCGCAAACTGTTGTCTAACTCGCGCTTTTTCTTTGTTAGGAATTCCAGAAGGCATAGGGCCAGCGGGCACAAAAACCGTTGGCAAGTGACCAAAAGTCATACTTGCTATCAATAAACCAGGTACGATTTTGTCACAAATACCAAGCATTAATGCGCCATCGAACATGTTGTGAGATAAAGCGACTGCCGTGGACATTGCGATAACATCACGACTCATCAAACTGAGATCCATTCCTGGTTGGCCTTGCGTCACGCCATCACACATTGCCGGAACACCACCAGCAAATTGTGCTACGCCACCAGTTTCCTTGACCGCTTGCTTAATGATCGCAGGATACGTTTCATAGGGTTGATGTGCAGAAAGCATGTCATTATAAGCAGAAACGATAGCGATATCAGAGTGATTAATACCTCGTAACTTTTCTTTATCTTCTTTACCACAAGCGGCAAAACCGTGAGCAAGGTTGCCGCATGACAAACTGGCTCTATGAACAGTGGTTGATTTCTCTGCATCTATTTTTGCTAAATAAGCAGCCCTAGTGTCTTTACTTCGCGCTATAATACGCTCAGTGATTTCTTTAATTGTTTTATTCATCATTACTCCGCCCAATACACTTGCGTTGTTAAGTCTGGATCTTGCAAAAATGCACGTATTGGCATTTCTCTGACATCATTACCTGCAAGTGCTTGGTTTAATACTGTCTTTTTAGCTGCTCCACTAATATGTAAAAATGTATGTTTACTTTGTTTAAGGTAAATATAGCTAAAGGTGATGCGTTCGTATGGTGCAGTTTTAGGAACAACTTTAAGCAAAGGCCCTGTTGATTTTGCTAACGCTTCATCGATATGATCACTACAAGGAAATAACGAAGCAGTATGACCATCTTCACCCATGCCCAAAATTAATACATCTAGCGGTAAAATTGTGGATTTTGCTGCTATATTTAAGTCGGCCAATGTTTCTTGATTTAAAGTACTGCCCTGTTTTAAATGAAAAAACTTCGCCTTTGTTGCTTTATTTTGTAGTAGGTTCTCAAAAACCAATTTGGTATTACTATCGTCGCTAGACATCTCTACCCAGCGCTCATCAGCTAGCGTTACGGTAATATCGCTCCAGGGTAGATCCATCATAGAGAGTGCGTTAAAAAATCCTTTTGGTGTTGAACCACCCGATACAGCAATACTTGCTTTACCTCGTTCAGAAACAGCCTTAGTTAAAATATCTGCAACTTGTTTCGCTAACGCTTGGTCAAGCTCACTTCTTTGAGAAAATTCATTGACTTGATACATTATTCCACCCACTGTCGATCATCACGAGCAATTAGAGAAATTGAAGATACTGGCCCCCAAGAACCTGCTGGGTATGGTTTAGGAATTTCAGCAGTTTCCTTCCAAGCATCAATAATACTATCTACCCACTTCCATGCCGCCTCAACTTCATCGCGTCGAACAAAGAGTGATTGGTTGCCATTAATCACTTCAAGCATCAGTCTTTCATAAGCATCTACTACTCGCGTATCTTTATAAGCTTTTGAAAAACTCAAATCGAGCTTATTCTCATGAATTTTCATTTGTGACGCGATACCCGGGATCTTATTCATCATTTGTAACTCAACCCCTTCATCCGGTTGAAGTCGGATGGTTAATTTATTAGCAGGCAAGTCGAGATAACTTTCCCTAAAAATATTATGAGGCTGTTTTTTAAATTGAATAACAATTTCACTATGCTTAGCTGGCATGCGCTTACCCGTGCGCAAATAAAAAGGTACGCCAGTCCAACGCCAGTTATCTATTTCAGCTTTGATAGCGACGAACGTTTCTGTATTGCTATTTTCATTTGCATCCGGTTCGTTTAAATAACCCGGTACTGCTCTTCCTTCTAAAAATCCATCGGTATATTGACCACGAACCGTTTTTTCTTTGATATTTTGACGTGTGATAGGAACAAGCGCTTTTATCACTTTTAATTTTTCATCTCGAATGCTATCTGCTCCAAGATCTGCCGGTGGCTCCATTGCCAGTAAGGATAATATTTGCAATAAATGGTTTTGAACCATGTCTCGCATTTGACCTGCATCGTCATAAAATCCCCAACGGCCTTCTATACCTACACTTTCAGCAACTGTAATTTGGACATGGTCGATATGGTTTCGATCCCAGTTATTCGTTAGCAACGAATTAGCAAAACGTAATACTAATAAATTGAGTACCGTTTCTTTACCTAAATAGTGATCGATTCGGTAAATCTGTTGCTCTTTAAAATATTGTGACACATGATCATTAATGATTTTTGATGATGCTAAACAGTGACCAATCGGCTTTTCCATGACCACTTTATCGTTTTCACTAATTAATCCCGCGCTATTGAGCCCCTTACCAATATCACCATAAATAGCAGGAGGAGTTGAAAAATAGTAAACTCGGGTTTGGTGTCCATTTTCTAGTGTTTGCGCTAAATCTTTATACGAATCGGTATCAACAAAGTCGAGTTGCTGATAGACAAGTCGTTGATAAAACTTATCAGTAACATTGTCATCTAAGCCTTCTTTTACAAACTCTGTTAAGTTTGTTCTTACGAAATCAATGAACTCATCAACGGTATGCTCTTGTCGAGCTACACCGACAATTCTACTTTCAGGATTTAATAACCCTGCACGCTCTAATTGATAAAGCGCTGGTAGTAGTTTTCGTCGAGACAAATCGCCGAGTGCTCCAAATATAACAATCTCACTAGCAGCCTGATGATCAAAATTTTCCATAAAACAACTTCTCTTCTTTTAGTTTTTTAATGAAACTAAACTACATTTAGCGGTTAATTTAGCGTTTGTTGTCCGTTCAGTAAAGCATTATCTGTAATTTTATTACAAAACAATCCTGTTAAAGTTAACAAAAACAACTATCACGGCAGTTACTACTCAATAAAGTATTCATGTTCCGCCGTTTTTACAGGGTGATAATTAACTAAAACCGATGCTCTGAATAATGAAATAAATTTACATTTTCACTGTTATTCTTATAGAAAATAAATTACAGTAACAAAAAATCTAAGAGCTATGTCATATGAATATTTTAGAAAAAATTACTAACGAACTAGACACTTTTAGTAAGTCTGAGCGAAAAGTTGCTGATGTTATACTAGCCTCTCCCAGCACCGTTATACATTCAAGTATAGCCGCTCTAGCTAAGCAAGCTAATATCAGTGAGCCTACTGTTAATCGGTTTTGTCGTCGATTAGATACTAAAGGCTATCCAGACTTCAAATTACACCTTGCACAAAGTTTAGCCAACGGAACCCCGTATGTGAATCGTCATGTCGACGAAAATGATACAGCAGATGAGTACACTGCAAAGATTTTTGAATCGACCATGGCAAATCTTGATTTAGCTCGGAAAAGTTTAGATACCAACACCATTAATCGTTCTGTCGACTTGCTCACTCAAGCCAATAAAATTTCATTTTTTGGTTTAGGTGCTTCTGCTGTTGTCGCCCATGATGCTCAAAATAAGTTTTTTCGATTTAATGTGCCTGTTGTTTATTTCGATGACATCTTAATGCAAAGAATGAGTGCTATAAATAGTCGACAAGGTGATGTAGTGGTACTAATTTCTCATACAGGAAGAACGAAATCATTAGTTGAAGTTGCAAGTTTAGCGAAAGAGAATGATGCGACAGTCATTGGTATCACATACGAAGGTTCCCCGCTTGCTAAAGAATGTAATATTGTGCTGTCAATCGATGTAGCAGAAGATACCGACTTATATATGCCAATGTCTTCACGTATCGCTCAACTAACCTTGATAGATATATTAGCAACCGGTTTTACGTTAAGACGTGGAACAAAGTTTAGAGATAACCTCAAGAAAGTTAAAGATAGTTTACGCAGTTCAAGATTTGAACGAAAAGAGTAATAGTTATTAACCAACGAAAAGTACATATTTGTAAGGATAAAAATGCCTAGAAGAACCAAAATAGTTGCCACCTTAGGTCCCGCTACCCAAGATAGAGAAACGTTAAAAAAAGTATTAGCGGCTGGTGTTAATGTAGTTCGCCTTAACTTTTCTCATGGTGCACCAGAAGATCACATTGAAAGAGCCAATACAGTTAGAGAATTGGCAAGTGAATTAGGTATTTATGTTGGTATTTTAGGAGATTTACAAGGGCCTAAAATACGAGTTTCGACCTTTAAAGATGGGCCTATTAACCTTGTTGAGGGTGATAAATTTATTTTAGATGCTGCCCTTGGTAAAGGTGAAGGTTGCCAAGAAAAAGTGGGCATAGACTATAAAGCGTTACCCAATGACGTAAAACCAGATGACATTTTATTGCTAGATGATGGCCGTGTACAACTTAAGGTATTAAGCACTGACGGTACGGCGGTTTTTACTGAAGTAGTTGTTGGTGGTCCTTTGTCTAATAACAAGGGTATCAATCGCCAAGGCGGTGGTTTAACGGCCCCAGCACTGACCGACAAAGATAAAGAAGATATTAAGCTTGCTGCAAAAATAGACGTTGATTTTCTAGCCGTGTCTTTTCCTCGTGACGCAGCAGACATGAGAGAAGCTCGATTGCTCGCACAAGAAGCAAATTGCAACGCTAGGCTTGTCGCAAAAATTGAGCGAGCAGAAGCTGTAAATGACGATAAAGTGCTTGATGATATCATTCTCGCATCAGATGTTGTCATGGTGGCCCGTGGTGACCTAGGCGTAGAGATTGGTGATGCTGCTTTAGTAGGTAAACAAAAACACATTATCGCTAGAAGTCGTCAGCTAAACCGTGCCGTCATTACCGCAACCCAAATGATGGAAACGATGATCAGCCAGCCGATGCCTACACGCGCTGAAGTCATGGATGTTGCTAACGCTGTATTGGACGGTACTGATGCTGTCATGCTTTCTGCAGAAACAGCCGCTGGAAAATACCCTGTCGAGACAGTTAAGACAATGGCATCCGTGTGTTTAGGCGCAGAAACTCATCGTTCTGTTAATATTTCCAATCATCGTATCGAATTAACCTTTAGTGAAATTGGTGAAACGATTGCGATGTCGGCAATGTACGCTGCAAATCATCTAGAAGGTGTAAAGGCGATTATCTCGCTGACTGAATCAGGGCATACTTCAAAAATTATGTCGCGCATTACTTCTGGCTTACCGATTTACTCTTTGTCGAGACATCAAAAAACATTAAATAAAACAGCTATTTATCGTGGTGTCTATCCACTAGCTTTTGATTCTACCGAATGCAGCAATGATAATTTAGCGGCAAAAGTAATGGCGGTTGTGACAGAAAAAGCCAACTTGTCAGTCGGAGATAAAGTGATTTTTACTCACGGGGATATGATGGAAACCGTTGGGGCAACCAATACCATTAAAATTTTAACCGTTACTAAAAAATAAAAACACCTTCCTAAAAAAAGTAGCGCAAGCTACTTTTTTTTGCACAAATAATCTGCTCCAAATGCTACTATCTATTGTAATAATAAAATGTTTTCAATAAATTCAATCTCATACTTACGGATAGATTAAATCATGAAAAAAATAGCGTTAATCTGTAGTGGTGGTGATGCACCTGGCATGAATGCAGCGATTAGAGCGGTGGTATTAACCGCACACCATTACCAACTTGAAGTCATCGGTTACTACCATGGTTACAATGGATTGATTAACGGCGAACGTATTAAAATCACCATTGAAGATGTTAACGGCATTATTGGTAAAGGTGGTACGATTTTAAAAAGTGCAAGATGTCAGGATATGTATCATGAATCAGGCATCAAACAGGTTATTTCTACCCTCGAAAACAATGATATAGACGGGTTAATTGTTATTGGTGGTGATGGTTCATTCCAGGGGTTGTTGAAAATTGCTGAACATTGGAACGGTCAAGTAATAGGTATTCCCGGGACTATTGATAACGATATTGATCATACTGATTTTACGATTGGTTTTTCGACAGCGGTAAACACGGGTATTGAAGCAATCGATAAAATTCGCGATACCGCTGACGCATTTGAGAGAGTGTTTCTCGTAGAACTTATGGGCCGTCATAGTGGGCATATCACCTTTAATGTTGGTATTGCGAGTGCTGCGGAGCAAATACTGTCTTTTGAAAATTTTGATTGTACGGATCAAGATTCTCGGCTTAAAGAGCTTTGCCAAGATATAGAAAAAGTGCAGAAAAACCGTCACGCCAGTTATCTGATTGTCATAGCAGAAAACCTTTGGCCTGAGGGTACACAAGCATTAGCTAAAGCACTTACAGCGCAAACAGGTATAGACTGTACAGCGTGTATTCTTGGTTACATCCAACGAGGTGGCTCCCCTGTTGCTAAAGACAGAATTCTTGCCACAAAAATGGGCGTTGCAGCAGTGCAAGCATTAATAGATGACAAGAATAATGTCATGGTGGCTGAACTAAATAATGCGATGCAATTAATACCTTTAATTGATGCGGTAAAACATAATAAACAAGTGAATAAAAACTTGGTCGATGCGCAAACTAATATTTTGTCTGTAAGCAATCAAAATCAAGTTTAACTAACCATCAGAGAAAGATTGATGAAATATTTTGCCTATGGTTCAAATATGTCAACGAAGAGGCTTCAACAACGAGTTGCAAGTGCTAAACCTATCGGCGTCTATCAATTAATCCATCACAAACTAAAATTTCACAAAGAAGGCCATGACGGTTCAGCTAAAGGTGATGCATATGCGACGAATAATGTCGAAGACATCATTTATGGCGTACTATTTGAAATAGACGAGCAAGAAAAGTACCTTTTAGATCAAGTCGAAGGACTTGATAACGGTTATGATATTAAATGGGTTGAACTCTTAGCAGTTAAAGATAGCAGCGAACACACAAATCAATGTGTAAAAGCATTTACCTATTATGCAACGCAAATTAATACCACGCTATCTCCTTTCGATTGGTATTTGCAACATGTCATTGTCGGCGCACAAGAGCACCAGTTGCCAGCCGATTACCAAACTGACTTACGCGCCATTGAAACTATCGAAGACCCAAACAGCTTACGAAAAAATAGAGAGCTAACAATCTATACAAATTAACTATTGCAACAATCGTTACCTTGTTGAATTGGCGGGCATTTCACACTGCCGTCTGAGCAAAAAACACAACAATCTCCAGCCAAAGGTTTTAATAGCTGCTGACATGATGTGCATTGATAGTAATACTGGCAGGCGTTAGTTGGCATCATTTCCTTTTGCTTTGCCCCACATTGAGGGCAAGTAATAACAGAATATAAATTAAGCATATTAGTTAACTTCCTCACCGGTGGACGCAGGAGATTATTTGCAAAAGATAAAATCAATACTTATTTAAATAGATATTCTGAAAAAAAGTATTCTTTACTACAACCTTCTATTTGACTTTTTACCTGATAAAGTTTGGTTGTTCAAATGTAAAACCAATTCATCTACAGTGCCATTTTCATCTTTGACAAAATTTATTGAAGCATTAGCGTGCTTTAGAGCAAAGCTCTGCTCAGATATAGAAAATATCGGTAAAGTAGCGTCTCCGGTCGCAGTAATAAAAAGTGCCGCCCCGTTTTGGCTAACTTTTATCGCAAAGTCTGCTAACTGATAATTACCAACATATTGCCTTAATACTTCTTGGTTTAAAGTAACCTTAGAGAATAAGTGATTGTTGAGATTAAATATCGTTTGGGCTTGCTCTGTTTTATCATGCTTAAGCAGTAACTCGGCAAAATGATGTAACTCAACCGCATCAAGAACAACGTTTTGGTTAACTTTCATAGCACTGGCAATATCTAATGCCTTGTCATAGCCTTGTTGTTCTAACTTATGTTTAAGCCGTTTAGTATTAAGTGATAAACCGAAGTCATCTACAAAAAATTCGGCCAGTTCATCCATTAAATTTTCAGGCTGAGCGCCAGCAAGGTTAGTTAATAATACGATGGATAGTCCGTCGTTAGGGTAAACTGCTAACGCAGATTGCCCTCCTCCAGCTGTGACAATTTTCTTGTTCAACGAACGATTAACCGTATACCACCCCATTGCATAAGGGTGCATGTTTGGATTTTCCTTTGCCCATTGGTTGCTGCTAAGTGAAGCTTCTTGCCACAAGGTCGCTAGACTTGACTGATGTTCAAAAAACTCTCCTTTTTGAAGCGCTATGCTCCATCTTGCAAGCTCTTCAGCGGTCGAACTCATACCAGCACCAGCACGAATAAACGAAGGAAAATAGGTTAAGACATTGGTTAAGAGTCCATCATTTTTTATTCGGTAATCTCTAGCATGATGCTGATAAACCCCTTCAAAATGGGCAAAACCAGCAGCATCAGTGTTGTGCAAAGCTAAAGGTTTTAGCTGAGAACCTCTGATTAAGTCTGAGTAGCGTTGGCCACTGACTTTTTCAATAACTTTACCGGCGAGCAAATAATTTGTTTGACTATAATGAAATGCAGAGCCTGGCTCGAACATAAGTGGTTTTAATTTTACCGCATGCCATGATTGCTCTTCACCGGCGCTATCAATCATTTGAAAGCGTTCATTCATCACATCTGGCAACCCAGAAGTATGCGTTAAAGTTTGATAAACCGTAATGTCCTGCCATTTTTCTGGTAGGTCATCAATATAAAACGAAACGGCAGTATTAAGACTTATCTTTCCTTGTTCGACTAATTGCATTACCGCAACACAAGTAAATGCTTTAGTCATCGACGCAATATTAAATACGGTATCGTTGTCTACATTAATTTTGTCTTGAACATTGGCTATACCATAACTCGCCGTCTTCTCAATATTGTTATTTTTAACAATCGCTAACTGAACGCCAGGTATCTTTAGTTCGTTCATTTTCGTGTTAATAAAGTCGTCGACTTTATCTGCATAAACATTGTAGCTGATTAATGAAAAGCTAATAGTGCAAAGGGTGTTGCAGGTAAAAAGTGAAATTCTTTTTAAGATAAAAGCATACAACGTTAAAGTTCCTTCATTGGTCGTTTTAGCTGGTAGTCGTTCGAACACTAAAAGCACCAATAATTGAAAAGGAGGATTGTTAGTGTCTGTTATTATTTCTATATCACTAAGAGGTTTATTTTAGCTTACTCATTAACCGCTTGTTTAACCTTGTCTTTGTAACTTCGGCTAACTTTCAGTTCTTTACCATTGCTCATCACAAGGTAATATTCACCATTAAGCTGGCTACAGAACTTATCGATATAATGTTTATTAACAATAGTAGAGCGATGACTACGAACGAAAAGTTTAGGATCCAGCAAATCTTCAAGTTGCTTCATTGTTTTTCTTAAAATATGC
The DNA here is from genome assembly GCF_053485795.1 of Thalassotalea ganghwensis. Classification (NCBI taxonomy): domain Bacteria; kingdom Pseudomonadati; phylum Pseudomonadota; class Gammaproteobacteria; order Alteromonadales; family Colwelliaceae; genus Thalassotalea; species Thalassotalea ganghwensis. The sequence goes on along the minus strand of NZ_JBQRUM010000018.1, from coordinate 22,257 downwards.
GTATTTTCATCGGTATGGACGCACATATAATCACCTGCAGCGTCGATCCAAACAATATCTTTGGTAGGAACTCGAGTCACTTCTCCGCCATCTTTTATCGCTAATATGTCAGAATAATTGGTTAAACTGATTGGTTTATTTTGTTCAAGTTCATCTAGTATTGCTTGGCAATCGTTACCTGTGACCGAACTGACCAAGTCCACCAATTTCTTTTTATGAAGCGCGTCTTGATCACTTTGTAAGCTTTTTCTAATTTTATCAAGTGCTTGATTTAATCGTTCTTCATCAGCTGGTTTGAGTAAGTAATCTTGTGCATGAACATCAAATGCTTGCAATGCATATTGATCAAATGCAGTGACAAAAATCACCATAGGCATCTTTAAGCCTTGCTCCAAAATCGATTGAATCACTTCAAATCCATTTTGGCCAGGCATTTGAATATCAAGAAACATTAAATCAGGTTGATACGCCCTAACCGCTTCGATAGCTTCTCGACCATTGCTGCATTGTGTAACAATATTGATATCTTGATAGTCGGCAAGTCTAACGGCTAAGCCCCTGCGCGCCAAAGGCTCGTCATCGACAATAATCGTTGAAAGCGTAGTTGTCATGATGATTTTCCAACCTCAAACGGTAATCTAATATTAACTTTAACACCTTTAGGATCATTTTGGGCAATAACAAAAGAATACTTATCACCATACAATGCTTGAAGGCGCTCTTTGGTATTAGCTAAACCTACACCTTTATCTCGGTATACGGATTCAACTTTTAAATCTACACCCGGCCCGTCATCAGCAAGTTCAATTAACAAATCATTGCCGAAACGTTTTACGGTTAAGGTTATCGTACCACCCGCTTCTTGCGTTGCTATGGCATATTTTACTGAATTTTCAGCAAGCGGTTGTAAAATCATACTAGGTACTAATGCATTTGCGCAATCTTGATCAACCAAATATTTGATCTGTAATCGTTCTTCAAAACGCACTTTTTCAATATCTAAATATAAACGCAACGCATCAATTTCACTTTCTAAGGTTATGCGCTTCATCGGGTCTTTATCTAATGAATAGCGCAAAAATTCGCTAAGTTTTGTCACCATTTGGTTCGCGGTTTTATTCTCTTCAACTAAAATCAACGTTGAGATGGCGTTTAAGGTATTAAACAAAAAATGGGGATTAAGTTGATAACGTAACATTTTCAACTGCGCTTGGTGAGCAACACTATTGGCGTGCAATACATTCTGCTTTTCCGTCTGCAACATTTGGTAATATTTAGTACCAAAATAAAGCACACTCCAACTCAACATAATTGAGAAAGAAAATATACTGTTCTTCAAATAATAAATAAGGTGTTCAGGTCGATAACCGTGTTTATAAATTTCCCACAGGTTAATATTCTTGACAACTTGCCATACAACACCGGTTAAATAGGAAGAAATTAAAACAACCAAGGCTATTTTTAGTGGTGATGAATTCCATACTTTCTGATAAATATAGCGAAGCGGAATACTGATCAACCAGCCAGCATATGCGTTAAGAAAAATAATAATAACGAAAAGATCGCGTAAATCGTGGAGCAAAGAACCAAGATAATGTACTAATGCAAATCCAAACCATCCGGCAGAATGCATTAGCCAGAATAAATGATTTCGATTCTCTATCGTTGCTTTCCAATTCACTCAAAAACCTCAATTAACTACTACTTTTCGATTATGCAGTAATAGCTGCTAAAAGGCACTACCACTAATCGCGGCTAATAAACGGTTTATCTCATATAAGATGAGAAAGTAATCGACGATAATAAGAAGAAGTAACCTGCCTTACTTGATCGCGAGTCTCGTTTCTTGGCCTTGAACGAGCAATATCCACATCAGCACCATAAAACCATAAAGCGTTGATAATACAACACAAATCAAGGTAACGCGTGACCATGATATCAGAGATTTCAAGTGAATAACGTGCAAAATAGGCGCTGATAACCTCCAGCCAAAAGGATAACGAGTGGGATATTGTTAAGCCATTAATCGCTAACATCATTGCAACTTCATATTCAATATCAGCAACGACAGTATGTTCATAATCAACTAAATAGTTCGCTGATTCACCAACGAGTATGTTAGTAAAATTAAGATCACCATGAACTAACACTTTATCACTCGCGAGTTTGCTTATTTCGTTGATATCGTTTTCAACGGCATTTAACAGTAACTGCTGCTGGGTTAGAGGCAGAGCCTGATGACGAGCAAGCAGTTCGCTAATGACATTGCTGACATTTAATATTGCGGTGTTATCACACGATAGCCGACTAAAGCGCCTGATACTATCAAGTGCAAGGCTGACTTTATCTTCAATGGCTAAACCACTTTTTGCTAACGTAATACCGTCTATAAACTCACTAATAATAACGTGTTGATCTGCATAAACGGGTTTAGGAGCTAGGCCATGGTCGCTGGCATGCTTTTGATAAAAATGCTCACGCGCTAGTTGCTTAGGGCTACGATCGCTATATTGTTTAACAAAGTAAGCCTTACTCGCTACTGTCACTTTAACGCAATGATGACTTAGCCCTTGTTCTATCGTTTCAATAATGACATCTGGATGTGATGCAAAAAAAGGATGTTTCAGCAACGGGTGATGACTGGCATTTTTACTCATAAAGTATTTCGCTTAGTTCGCGCTAACTGGCCGTTGACAATCGCTCGCTTTATCAGTCGCCATTTCTTTTAACAATGATTGCCATTTAAATAAACCGTAAACTGCAAAAATAACAAATAACGCAAATAACAGCACGGTTGGATAAAGGGCCTTTTGCCAGTATAAATAGATAGAGACGGCGTCAATTACCAGCCAATAATACCAATTTTCCAACACTCGCTGCGTCACTAAATACGTGGTAAATACTGCAAATACCGTTGTTGCTGCATCAAGGTAAGGAAAATGCGTCGGTGTATACTCAGCCATGAGTTTACCAACGATCAGTGACACAATCGTTAGTATCACTACCGCTTTGCAATGAAAGAGTAATGACCACTGCTTAATGGTGTTATCTGGCCGTTCACTCGTGTCACCTTTACGCCAAGCCCACCAACCAAAAAGTGCCATCACTAAATAATAGAGCTGAAGCAAACTATCCGACCATAAATAGACATGATAAAAAATTAACGTATAAAGCAGCGTACTTACAAATGCTGCTGGCCAACACCAAATATTATTGTGTGCCGCTAAAACAACATAGAGCAAAGAAGAAATCACCGCGAGCCACTCTAAAACTGGCATCGCGGCGTAGTACTGAAGAACCTCTGACATATTATCTTGATTCTACTTGAGAGCGATCACCTGAAATAAACTTACAAACAAACACTGCACTGCCCAGTGTTTGGTGCACCTGTTTTACTTCACGCATCACGTGCTCAACCGCTAGATCATAATCGCCAAATACTTGTGTACTCATTCCGTTGGTAACCACCTTGAGACCATCAATAGCGTTTAATCTATTAATAAATCGCCAAATTTCGCTTTTAAAATTCTCGTTTGCTAGCGGATACAAGCTTATTTCAATTGAAATATCCATTAATTTTCCCTTAGGTTAAAAACGGTAATCTAACGTTAAGCCCCATTGTCTTGGCGCCGCATAGCGTTGATATTTTTTTGCTGCCCAACCTTGGTCTGGTTCATTACCAAAATAAAAACCACGCGTGGCAATTTTTTCATCGGTTAAATTACGTGCCCATAAATATATTGCCCAATTGTCTTTTTCATAACCAACTCTGGTATTAACTGTCGACGAACTATCAGCTTTTTCAGAGTGGCTATCAGAAAAATAAAAACCACTTTTTCCAGTGACATAGGCGTTAAAGAAAATACCATCGGTATGCTGATAGGTAGTTCCTAGACTGTAGGTAAATTTTGCCGCATGAGCAAGTTCTCGACCAGAGATGTCAATTAAACTGCCGTACTCATCAAAATAGCGATAGTCATCGTAACTGGCATCTAAATAACCTAGGTTTGCATAAGCTGACCAAGCACTGGTTACTTGCCAATCAAGTGCAGCTTCCAAGCCATGACTAGTCGAACTAGCAGCATTAGCGGTATAAATAGTAAACTTTTGTTTTTCTATACTATCTTGTTGTGACGCATTAACTTGTTGATCTTGGCGATCCATATAAAACAAGGCAAAACGCGTATTCACTTTGCCGTTATTAAATGAGCTGTTAATACCTAATTCGTAATTGAACAAGGTCTCAGTATCAAATTCCTTGAACTGTGCAAGCTTGTCAGACAAGCCCATATTAAAACCACCGGCCTTATAACCCTTAGCTATTCTGATGTAGCCTTGAGAATCTGCAGTTAAGGCTCTACTCAATGCAATGTGCCCGCCCCACATGGTTTCTTCAGGTGAAAAGGCTTCATTACTGCTATCTTGATACTGTGCGTCTCGTTGCTCAATTCGCAGACCAACAGATAACTGGTAAGTGTCATTTAACTCACTATCCAACTGGGTAAAAATAGCAAGATTATCAGCCTCATAATCAGCAAGTAAGGCATCATCAGACCAACCATTGTAGTAATCATCGGTTATGTTGCTTTCTTCTAATTGGCTTGCGTAAACACCAAACAACCAATCAGTTGTTTGATTAAATATCCGCTGCCCATCTTTATTACTAAAGCGAAATTCTTGGCTGATGACATCTCGCTCGGCGGTTTTTGACCAGGTGTAATCGTAAACACATGGAATCGTATCATCATAAGCGCCATTGCCATTTTCATCGTCGGAGTCAGGACATTGTTTAGCAGACCAATAATCGGCATTTGCCCAATCGCCGTCATAAGCGTGTTGATGATCGGTAGTTGATATACTGGTTATTGCGGTTAAATCGACATTGGTTAACCCCGTGTAGTGAAATTTAAACGAAGCACCTACCGATTTTTGATTATCAACACCCGGCTTGTCAGTTAAGGTAATAAAGCCGTTATTATCCAAGGTCCAAGCATCGAAGCCATTATCCATATCGGCAAATATCATTGTCGTATCAAACGTTAGCTCTTGAGATAATTGTGCTGAAAGCTTAATTTTTCCGGATAGCTCGTCAAGTTGATTGGTATCATCACGATTAAGAAATTGGTTATCACTGAAGCCGTTTTGTTGGTGATTTTCAAGGCTAACACGATAATTAACGTCATTTGTTAATGCGCCAGCGCTGTAGCCAGCGATGGTGACTAAATCATCATTGCCAAACGAGGTCGAGACACCATGTTCACTAATACCATCTGCTGGGTTTGATTGTATATACACTAACCCAGCTAAGGCGTTAGCGCCAAATCGCGTACCTTGTGGGCCGCGCAGCACTTCTACTTGAGCCACATCATACATATTTGCCGCCATGCCCAAACCAGACAAGTCGATATCATCAATAATAAAACCAACGGATGCGTTTGGCGCGCCTAAATATTCCGAACGTTCGCCAACACCACGAATTTGTAAATACTTAGGACGGGAAGTTCCACCGGCAAAGTTAACATTCGCTAGGCTTGAAAGGACATTATCGAAGTGTTGCATACTTTGGTCTTGAAGTTGTTGCTGACTAATAACGTCGATACTCAGTGGTGTACTAGCTAATGATTGCTTTTTAAAATTTGACGTTACTTCAATAGTTTCAAGTGCAGAAGATGAAGATTGTTCGTTTGCTTGTAATGCAAAAGTTGCAAGCGAAGCAGTAATGGCAATTGCTAATGTAGATCGTTTTAACATCGTTTATCTCTATATAATCAAGCAAAGACATTACTGGCATAAGAGAATAAAGTTAGATCTATTGAAGATTTTCCAACCATTCCTACGCCAGAATTATCCGGTTCAGGTTCTAAGGGTTCACAACAACGTGTCTCAGCCATTTCTGGCACCCCTTGGTTCGAGCGGCATAGTAACAACTTTAAAAAAAATGTACAGCGCCATACTGTACATTTTTCTAATATTTTGACATGAGTTATGCGCTTTTTATTAAACCATTGAGTTAAATAACCTCATGTTTGTATAAGAAATAGCACTAAAACAATAAAATCAAACGCTTAAGCTCACTGTGACTTGCTAGCAGGCTACTTTTTACTTAATTCAAAGCGTATTCTTGTAGGAATAGCCAGCTATTTCACGACAATATAACGCAGAAGTTAGGGCCTGTTGACCTTTGTTTATTTTTTCTGCAATAGGCTATTTTTAATTGTAGCAAAGCAGCGAGAGCGAAGTTTGGTTATTCCAAATGAACGAATGCTAATGCCGTTAGTACTTAAAATAGCCATTGCCCCTTTGATTAAGCTCTCGGGACTGAGGCTAAAATGACGCTACTCTGCGTTAAAACCACATCGTTTAGCTCACTAAACTTCATAGCTTTTGCCTTGATTACCTTCATTTTATCACTCAGCATAAACTTTAAACAAAGATCAACAGACCCTTGTAAAAATAGGTGTTAGAAATGCACTCCTTATGCAGAGCTGAGGTTAAATAGATAACATAGGTCCTAATGGCTCACCACCAACTAAATGCATATGAATGTGATAAACTTCTTGGCCGCCATGTTGATTACAGTTCATGATCAACCGATAACCATCTTCAGCAATGCCCTCTTCTTTAGCCAACTTCTTAGCGACACTGAACATTCTTCCAAGGATTAATTCATCGCTTTCTTCGATATCGTTTGCCGTAGGGATGATCTTATTAGGAATGATCAAGATATGACTTTTTGCTTTCGGCGCGATATCTCTAAAGGCGGTAACTAAATCATCTTGATACAATAACGGGGTCGGTATTTCTTGACGAATAATCTTAGAAAAAATGGTTTCTTCGGCCATCACTGCCTCTCCATAAAAATAAAAGGGTATCCATTTAGTGTAACTAACAACACTAAAAAGCAATACCCTTTTCCTTTGATTTAGTGAACTATTTTTTATCGTTCAAAAAACTATCTACAACTTATCTTTATGCGTTTGATAGCGTTAGCATCTTTTTTCCTTTGCTCGTCAATCGTTTCATTTCTTCAACAATCAAATAGTTCACCGGTACTAACAATAAGGTGATCATTGTTGCAAAGATAATTCCAAACCCTAGTGATACCGCCATTGGAATTAAAAACTGTGCCTGCGTTGAAGTTTCAAACAGCAACGGCATTAAGCCAATAAAAGTGGTTAACGAGGTTAGCAATACAGGTCTAAACCTTGCTTGCCCTGATGTGATCACCGCCTTCATTAACTCTTCACCTTTATCTCGTTGTTTGTTAATAAAATCAACCAACACCAAACTATCGTTTACCACTACACCAATAAGCGCCATTAAACCCAAGATACTCATAATGGTTAAATTCATGCCCATGATCCAATGGCCTAAAATAGCGCCGATAGCGCCAAAAGGAATAACCGACATAACAATTAAAGGTTGTATATACGACTTAAATGGGATCGCTAACAAACAATAAATAATGAAAAATACGAACATCAGTCCTAAACCTAGGCTGCCGAAAGATTCCGCTTGCTCTTTTGCTTCTCCTTCGAGCTCATAGTTTACCCCTGGATACTTGCCAACAAGATCATCTAGATAGGCTTTTAGCTCATTGTTCAATACCGTCATGTTGGTGTTAGCTTTTTCTACATCGGCAGTAACATTAACAGTACGGTAACGATCAATACGATTAATCGCCGACGGACTTTTCCCTGGTTTAAATGTCGCTACATGAGATAACGGCACTTTACCGCCACTTGGTGTATTAATTAACATATCCCCAAGACCTGCCAATGATTTACGCTCTTCTAGTGGGAATCTCAACATTACCCGAACATCATCTCGTCCACGCTGAATACGTTGAATTTGAGCGCCAAAAAATGCTTCTCGAACTTGTCGTGTTACCGTTGAGCGCGACATGCCCATGGCATAACCTTGCTCGGTTAATTCAATTTGAATTTCTTCCTTACCATTAGAGAGACTATCGGATATTTCAAATACCGTTGGATACCCTTGCAAGTGTTCGCGCACCTGCGCCGACACTTCTTTCAACGTTGAAAGCTCATTGGCACTTAACTGAATATCGATAGGATCACCACCTCGACCAATTTCTGCTCGAAAGTTTAAGCTCTCTGAACCAGGTATGATGCCGATAAGTCCACGCCATTCTCGTACCAACTGCCTTGAATCAACACCAGTATCATTTTGATCTGCTGGGATAAGCTCAAACATGACACGGCCAGTTTCATCTTGGGTAATTGCCATAATATTTAAAATAACACTGTCGCCATTTTCATCTCGGTATTTATCTTGGAGTGTTTGCGCAGCTTTTGACATTTTTTCAACATAACCATCAACCACTTCATAGGCGCTGCCAACCGGCATGGTTAATGTCGCTCTAACCACTTCACTTGGGATCCTTGGAAAGAAAGTAAAGCGCATCCAACCACTCATGATGAAAGCTAAAATCAGGATGAAAATACCAACAAACGCAGCAATCGTCGTACGTTTATTATTTACGGCTACTTCGAGCACTGGGCGATAATACTTAAAAATAAATTCTTCAAAACCGTCAGCAAAGCGTTCTTGCCACGCGCTAAAGCGCGATTGTTTGGTTTTTTCGCTGCGCAGTTTTAAATTCTTTAAATGCGAAGGCAATACGAACTTTGATTCAATGAGTGAGAACAACAATACCGGAATAACAATAACCGGAATTTGCGCAAATATTGCCCCGCGCAGCCCCTCGATAAAACCAAGCGGTAAAAACGCGGCGATGGTGGTTAACACCCCAAAGGTCACGGGCGTCGCCACCTCTTCGGTACCTTTAATCGCAGCTTCTAACCCAGAGCTTGCTGTTTGCGTATGGCGATAAATATTTTCTCCGGTAACAATCGCATCGTCTACGACTATCCCTAGAACCAAAATAAAGCCAAATAAACTCATTACGTTAATCGAGATCCCGAAAATCGGCATCAAAATAAACGCGCCCATAAAACTAACTGGAATACCAATAAACACCCAAAACGCTATCGATGGACGCAAAAATAAGGTCAGCAGCAACAATACTAAAAAGCCGCCTTGTAGCGCATTACTAACTAAGGTGTTCAAACGACTTTTAACGATTTGTGAGCGATCACGCCAATAGCCTAGCTCAAAGCCTTGGGGCAAAGAATCTTGTTTCGCATCTATATAAGCTTTAACCGCATCAGCAACTTCTATCGCGTTTTGATCACCGATACGATAAACCTCGATTAAGGCCCCCTGATTACCATTAAATCGCGCTCTTAGCGGTGTTTCTTCAAAACCATCATTTACGGTGGCTATATCACTTAAATGTAAAAACGTACCGTCGGCATTGGTTTTGATAACGATTTGCTCAAATTCATCGCGGCGGTATGCTTGACCTTTTGAACGCACTAATACATCACCACCCTCGGTTCGAACATTACCGGCTGATAAATCTTGAGAGCTTGCTTTAATCGCATTAGCAATGTCAGATAACGTTAACTGATACTGCTGCAGCTTATCTTGGCTAACATCAATATTAATTTCATAATTGCGCACTGCATCAAGAGACACCTGAGTGACTTCGGGTAGCTTTAATAAATCATCACGCACTTGTTCTGCAAATTCTCTGATTTCTTTTTCACTATGCACTGAAGATATCGTAACCGCTATTACCTCTCGTGTTCTTTGCAAAACAGAAGATGTCGGTTTTTCCGCTTCTACCGGAAAGGTGTTGATGGCATCAACACGGCTTTTAACATCTGACAGTAACTCCCTGACATCCTTACCCGATTCTGCTTCTATTCTTACGCGAGCAGCGCCTTCTAACGATGTTGACGAGATCTTTTTGATCCCTTCAAGATCTTGTACCGCTTCTTCAATACGAATCGTTACCCCTTGCTCAACATCTTCAGGTGTTGCACCACGCAAAGACACGCTTACGTTTACAACGTCAAGTTGAAACGATGGAAAAACTTCCAAGGGGATATTACTTTTAAGCGACAAAAATCCCGCCATAAAAATGGTGATCATTAATAAATTCGCCGCAACGTGATTTCTAGCAAACCATGCGATCATAACTATTCACCTTTTGATTTATTTGAAGGGCTTTTAGCCGCATCTTGTTGACGTTGAGGTTGGTTATTGTTTCTATTTGATGCCGTTTCGACTTGAACACCATCGTTCATATTAATAACAACTTTTGTACCCGAGTTAACTTGCCCTAGTGGTGTTAGCACCAATAACTCACCCTCACTTAATCCGGACTCTACAATAGCAACTTCGTCATTTTGCCAAGCAATATCGATATTGCGACGCTTTAACGTGCCGTCAGATACGGTATAGACATAACTGCCTTGATAAATGGTCTTATTCGGAATAACTAACGCATTGTCGACAAGCTTGCCACTGATTTTGGCATTGACATATTGACCAATTTTTATCGGTAAGCCTTCGCTTTGATTTTCACCGTATGGGTCGTCAATCTGCGCAACAACAAATAATTGTTGTGAAGATGCATCAAATGCGCCTTCTGTGCGAACTACTCTACCTTGCCATTCTTGGCGACGAGTTAACTCTGAAACGATACTCACTGCAGGTTGATAGCTTGCACGTTTATCAAAGCGATTACTTTCAGGTAACTCCATAAAAGCGAGGTCTTTATTTTTGATCGGAAGACGCACTTCGACATAATCAACCGCATAAATTTCTGCAAGCTTAGTACTTGGAGAGATAACTTGCCCAACATCCACTGATTTTGTCAGGATGCGCCCACGATATGGCGCCTTAATTTTAGTACGCTCTAAGGCTAATTGCGATTTAGCTAAACTAGCTTCAGCTGAATAGACTTTTGCTTGCGCCGCCAAAAGTTGTGGTTTTCTCAGCACTAACTCTGACGGTTCGCCCTCATTGCCAAGGCGTTTCCAATCTGCTTTTGCTTGTTCCGCTTTAGCTTGCTCTTCTAGGTAAGTTTGCTTAGCACTGTATAAGTTGGCTTGTGCAATTTTGATTTCCGCTTTGAGATCTCGGTCGTCTAGTTCAATTAAGATATCTCCTTGCTCGAAAAAGCCGCCTTCACGAAAATTGGGGTTAATCGCAATTATTTGTCCTGACACTTGTGGTAGCAAACTACTTTGTGTTCTAGGTTTAACCTTTCCGTAACTTTCTACCTCAACCGTATATTGTTGTGGCTTTAACGTCATCACATCAACATTTAACGACGCTACTGCGCTCGGGCGCCCACGTTGTGATTGCGGCGGGTTACTAAACACTAAATAAGCGAGTAATAAAAATAAAGAGATAACAACAAGTGGAATGATTTTTTTATTCTTTAACAACATAATTATTTACTCTGTCTGGAATCAGTTTTTGCCAATGTTGACAATGATTGGTCGGCGATACCCGTCATTGGAGAGCCACCTAAGGCAACAAATAATGAGATACGATTTTGCAATAGTTGATTTTGTAACTGAATCAGCGTCGATTGCGCATCAAACGCTCGTCGTTGTGATTCAAGCACTGTGGTATAGGTTACCAGCCCTTTTAAATATTGTTCAAAGGCAATTTTTTCAGCTGATAAGGCATTATCACTCGCCAACTTATAATGTTCGTAACGCTTCGATAAAGCGGTTGCGTTACTTAAGGCATTTTCTACATCAGCAAACGCTTGAAAAACCAGTTGCAAGTACTGTTGCTCTTTTTGCACAACCGACAACCTCGCTTGCTCTTCAAGTGACGCGAGCTTACCCGCGTTAAATAATGGCGTGGTTAAACTCCCCAATAACGACCATGCAAGCGCCCCACCATCAAGTAAATTCGTTAATTTATCTGATCTATCACTGGTTGAAGCGGTTAGTGACAGTGATGGAAAACGTTGTTTGTGAGCTACCGCCAAGCCAGCATCCAATGCTAACAATTGATACCACGACGCTAAAATATCAGGTCGGCGAGTTAACAATTGCGCCGGTAATTGAGGTGATATATCACTGGTAATGGTGAGTAAATCATCTTCTGAGTTAATTATCCCTTGTGGATAATCGCCGAGCAGTAATTCTAATTGCCGAGCTTTACTTAACACCTCTTGGCGCTGTTGCTCTACCCGAGCTTGCTCTCTACTGACATCATTTTGGGTAAGGTAGACATCTAGCGCGTCACTTAGGCCCAATCGATACGAGGATTGGATCATCTCTAAGTTATTACTTAAGTTGTTCGCTCTTTCTTGATATAGCGAAAGTAACGATTTCGCCTCTACTAGGTTAAAATAGGCCTTACTGACATTAGCGACTAAATCAAGTTCGGCTTGCTCATAGGCAGCTAGCTCAGCGGCATAGTTAAGTTTCGCTTGGCGTTGTTCATCCGACAACTTACCCCACATATCCACTTCGTAGCTTAGATTAAGACTTACACTCGCAGAATTTCCAATCGCACTACCGTTGTCCGCTACCGATTTTCGACGTGCTTGATCTGCACTTAAACTTAATGCCGGTAAGTCCGAGGAATCAGCAACGTCCACTCGCGTTTTAGCGATATCGCGTTTAGCAGCCTGCGCTTTTAAGTTATAGTTATTTTTTAACGCAATTTCAGTTAAACGCGTCAGGTTTTCATGTTTAAAGCTTGCTAGCCATTGGTCTATTGTCAGCACATCTTCAGGGGCAGTGTTTTGAGCACTGTTTTGTGCATGGTTACTAGACCATTGCTCTGGAGCGCTAAGCTGCTTACTTGCACTCGATACGCCGCTAGGAGCACTACAGCCACCTATAGCGAGCACTATCGGAACGACCAGTAAATGTAATTTAAAAGTACGGTTCATAGGTAATTTTTCTAATTATTATCGACAATAAAGTAAAGGTACGATGACGTATCATACGCCTAGGCGAATTCTCTAACAATTCTCTTTACATAGCTTTACATTTTAGATGAAGTCACGCTTTTGTACGATAATATGACAGTGTTCAGATCATCTTTGATAAATCTTAGTCATATCTTTTCCAAATCCATCGATTCCTGATACCATTAGCGCCCTAATAACGCTCGTAATTGACTTAAGGCACGATGAACTATTTACCGCTCAATGAATTTAAATATGCTTGGATTTTTAGGCATCAAAGCATGCCGTTAGCTACAACCATTAGCGAAAAAATCAAACCTATGAGCGCGATAAGAGCCAATAGTCTCTGGGATACTTTTATCAGTAAACAAGCCGACCACCCTGATTTTTTTAAAGCCAATGATTGGCCAAATCAAAAGAAAACCTGGCTTAATAGTGCGATGTGGGAACCTCGATGGGAAAGTGATGAACCGCAACTACCCGAATTAATCACTGAACACCTTAATTGGGATAGCAATACCGTGGTGTATTACTGTATCAACAGAAATTTGGTCTTGGAAACCACTTGGGAAGTATTTCAATTAAGTTGGAAAAACTTTTTATTTGTTGATGATGGCACTTTGCTTATTGGTAAAAAACGCTCGCAAGCAGTGCAATTTTTTAGTGATGGCTCTTTTAAAGTTGGCGCTAAACCCTAGGGTCTGAGGTTCTTTGTTTACTTTTTCTACAATAGGTCGTTTTTAATAATGGCAAAGCAGCGTGAGCGACGTTTGCTTATTCCAAATGAACGACTGCTAATACCACTCGTATTAAAAATGGCCATCGCCATGACACATCAATAAAGCGCTAAGCGACTGCTCAGCGCTTTATTAGGATTATTCTTGAACCAGTTTCTCTTCATCGCCCGAAAGCATAACCGCTAACCACTTACCATCTTGCGAGCTTTCTAAAGCAATTTTAATCACCATCGTTAATGGTACCGATAACAACATCCCAACGGTACCCAATAGCCATCCCCAAAAAATTAATGATAGGAAAACCACCAAGGTTGATAAACCAAGACCGCGCCCTAGATATTTAGGTTCAACAACATTGCCCATGACGGTATTAATGGCTAAATACCCTAAACCAATAAACCCTGCAGGAGCTAAGCCCAATTGCAAAATCGCCAATGACATTGCCGGTACCGCAGCAATAATCGAACCGATATTAGGAATGTAATTTAGTAAAAATGCCAGCACGCCCCACAGCAGGTAAAAATCTAAACCAAACGCCCACAGCATGACGGATACAGCGATTCCTGTCCCTATACTGACTAAGGTTTTTATCGCTAAGTAGTGGTTAACCGATGACAAAAATCGATCGATTTGTTGCATACGCATTTGCGGGTCATCGAGAGCTAAGTGGACCTTACGCGGCATCGCTGGTGCTTCAAATAGCATGAAAATAACGGTGATAATGATTAAAAATAAATTTGCCATTACATTACCCAAACCACTTAACATGTCAGCAGCTAGTCTCATTGCCGCGGCAGGATCAAAATATTCCACTAACAAATTAGTGGAAATAACTATGTTAAAGGCAGCAAGCTTTTCAACGGCCCATGTAAACTGCCCTTTTAGCTGCTCGCGATACTCTGGTAACGTTTGGCTTAACTCTGTTAATGATTTACCCACTAAGCCGGCTAGTGATAACGCGATGGTGACAAACACCACAATAACCAAAAGTACCGCAATAGGTTTAGGCACTTTGTAGCGCTCAATTTTTGCTACTAACGGATTACAAATAATCGCTATAAATATTGATAATAAAAATGGTACTAAAATATTGGTTGCTGTTTTTACACCTGCAAGCACTACAACTATCGAAGCAAGTACCAGCAGTACTTTTACAACGCCACTTTTTGTGTCTAACGAAGCCATAAATCCCTTATTTATTAATTATACTTTTCGCTATGATAGCGTGTTTTTAGCGCAAGCAACATACACTTACGCTAAGTAGACGTTTTACATGGTTCGTCTGATCAAGGTTACGCTCGACAATGACAATAAGCGCCAACAGCTGAGCATCCCCATAATACCAACAAAAGCACCGCCAGAGATAATACCGAGTAACCAAGCATCTAAATGAAAACTCGGATCCATCTCAAACACTTGCGTTTGTAGGATAAACACACCGATTTCCATTGCGATACTGGCCATAAGCCCCGCCACGACACCTAAGGCGACAAACTCAAACAAGATACTATTACGCAGTAACGACCCCTTAGCACCAAGGGTACGTAGTATCGCAAGCTCTCTTTCACGCTCTTCCATACTCGCTTGTACTTGTGCAACCAATACCAAACTGCCTGCTAACACCACCAGTAACAAAATCAATTCAATCGCAACGGTCACTTGCTCTATCATCTTATTGAGTTGCTTCATTATTGCCCCTAAATCAATAATTGAAATAGTGGGATATGTCGCAAATATCTGATAAATCTCAGCCTTTTGTTGATCTGGTATTTTCCAAGCCGATATCGACGTTGTTTCTATTCCTCTAAATACTGGCTCATTAAAGATCATGACAAAGTTTAGTTGACGGCTTTGCCAATCAACATCACGAATGCTGGTAACAGGTACTGAAATAACATCTGTACCAACGCTAAAGGTAAGTTCGTCACCAAGTTTTACCTCTAACCGTTCAGCAACCCCTTGAGCAATCGATACTTGAGGTGTTTGATCATCAGCTGACCACCATTGCCCTTCAACGATTTCGTTAGCTATAGGTAATTCTGTGCGCCAGGTTAACCCAAGCTCGCGCCCCATACCCTTTCGCCCTTGTTTTTCAGGCTTGGTTTGCTCGCTGTTCTCAGCATTCGTTGAATCTTTACGCTCTTGCGTGCGTTCACGACTTTCTTGATCACCGTCATCATTACTCACGTCAGCGACCGTTTCTTCACCATTAATCGCCGTTAATCTGCCGCGATAAACCGGATAAAAACCTTGAGTCGCGATATTATTTTGCTTAGCGAACTCTGCAAGCGGCGCGACCTGATCTTTCGTAATGTTGACCAAATAATGATTAGGGGTTTCTGGCGGGAACTGCGCTTCCCATTCACTGATCATTGCATCTTTCATAACACTGATCAGCAACAAGAGCTTAATCGCAATGGTAAAGCTGACTAATTGCACGCTGTTTTCAAGTGCACGTCGCTTTAAATTTGCCAGCGCTAGATGTAACGACTTACCCGCTTTACTGCCGGCACTTCGACTTGCGGTCATGATCAGTTGCCCTAAGCCCAGCAATATCAGTGACACCAATAAACCGCCAATCAGCAATGCTGCGCTCATTTTTACGTCACCGCTAAACATATAAAGCAAAATAAATAACGCTGCTAACGGCACCAGTTGGTAAACACCAAATTTCATTGAGCGACTGTTAGCAAAACCACGAATGACTGCAAGCGGTGAGGTTTTAACTAATTGAGACATTGGGTGTATTGCAAAGGCAAGTGCACACAATAACCCGGTAACCACTGCGGTAACAAAGGGTCTGTAGCCAATATCGGTGTTACCTAACTCAATAATATGGGCAACACCCGCCTCACCTAAGTTAATTAAGCCAAAACCGACAATCAGCCCGACTGAAACACTGATCAGACTCAAAAGCCCCCAATGTAAAACATATAATTTGACGATATGCTGATAACTTGCACCAAGTGCTTTAAATACAGCAACCGTAGGTTGATGTCGCTGCCCATAACGGCGACTGGCAACCGCAACTGCCACTGCCGCAAGAACAATACCGAGCATACTAGCAAGCGATAAAAATTTCTCGGCGGTATCTAAAACGCGCGAGAGACGATTTTGCGCAGCTTTTGCGTCATACCAACGCTCGGTATCATTTAGCTTAGGCTTAACCCACTTTTCAAAACGGTCAATATCATCTCGCTCACCAGCAAAAAGATATTTATGATTCATACGACTGCCAGGTTTGATTAACTCAGTTTTAGGCATGTCGTCAATATTCATGATAATTGCAGGGCCCGCGATAAACACTCGATAAGAGCGATCAGGAATATTGACCAAAATCCCAGCAATTTTAACTGGCAGAACGCCGATTTCTATCGTACCACCAACCTCAACTTGTAAACGGCTGAGCAAACTGGCTTCAACGAAGACACTGCCGACTGGCGGCGCGTTAACCACTTCAACTTCTGTATCGTTAAGATCACGTTTAATGGTTAAATCACCTCGCAGTGGGTAAAGTTCAGATACCGCATCGATTTCACTCAAGAGCATCCGATCTTCAGCAAAAACCATTGACTCGGTTTCTAACTTTTTGGCGACCTTTAACGATAACTCATCACTCTTGTCTAAAAACGTTTGATCTATCGGTTGCCTTAACCGCAATATCCTATCGGCTGCAATGGTATTGGTACTACTACTAACAATCGCTTGCTTAACTTGTTCGGTGAATCCTGCTAGAGAGAACACCGTAGCAACCGCCAAAACAATCGCTAAGAAAACAATGGTAAGCTCACCACGCTTTAATTCGTTTTTTAAAAGGCGCAGAGAATGATTAAACCAATGAGAGTTTTGTTGAACACTATTCACGTTAAACTCCTATCCCGCAGACGCATTGCGTGGTTGTTCTTCTTGCTCAGGAGTTGCGCTAGTTGCTGAGGTTACTTCTCTTAGTTCACCACTGTCCATCTCCACTTGGCGCTGACATTTAGCAGCAAGCTTAGGATCGTGAGTCACCAACACTAAGGTAGTGCCTAATTCTTGGTTAAGAGAAAACAATAAATCTTCAATATGATGGCCAGTTTTTGCATCTAAATTGCCGGTTGGTTCATCAGCAAATAAAATATCAGGACGGGTGATAAAGGCGCGGGCAATGGCAACCCGTTGCTGCTCTCCTCCAGAAAGTTGAGAAGGATAATGGTCAACACGATCACCAAGCCCAACTTGTTTTAGTAACGCGATACCTCTTTCTTTGGCATCACTAATGTTAGCGAGCTCCGCTGGCAACATAACATTCTCCAACGCGGTTAAGCTGCTAACCAACAGAAATTGTTGAAAAATAAATCCAACGTGTTTAGCACGAACTTGACTGCGTTGTTCTTCATTTAACTGGTGTAATGGGTGCTCTTTAAGATAAACTTCACCTTGCGTTGGTAAATCTAAGCCCGCTAAAATAGAGAGCAATGTCGTTTTACCTGAACCAGATGAGCCGACAATCGCAATCGATTCTCCTGTTTTCACCGTAAGATCGATTGGTTGTAATAACTCTAGGGTTTTATTTTCTAACGGTACTGACTTAGTTAACGCATTAACGCTTAAAATAACATCGGAAACTGACTGCATGAAAAAACATCCACTTTTATTTGGGTTCATATTATCGTTATATACGTTATTTAACACTGCTTGGGCCACTCAATCAATTTTATTGTTAGGTGACAGTGTCAGTGCCGGTTACCAAATGCCGGTTGAAAAAAGCTGGGTGTATCTATTAAACCAGCAGTTAGTGCAAAGCAATGCCAATTATAAAGTGGTCAATGCCAGTATCAGTGGAGAAACCACCAGTGGCGGTTTAGCGCGTCTTCCAGCGATACTCGACAAAGAAAAAATTGACCATATTGTTATCGAACTAGGTGGCAATGACGGGCTTAGAGGTTATTCGCCAAAAGTGATAAAACGAAATTTGTTACAAATGATTACCATAGCGCAAGCCAGAGATGTCGATGTTTCGTTAATGAAGATAAAAATTACCCCCAATTATGGGCCACGCTACCTTAAACTCTTCGAACAAGTTTATGATGAGTTAGCCGAAGAAACGGGCGTAAACTTACTGCCGTTCTTTATGGAAACTATCGCAACCGATGCGTCGTTAATGATGGATGACGGCATCCACCCGAATATCAAAGCGCAGCCACTGATCGCTGATTATGTTAAAGCTCAACTCGACAAACTGATGGTGAACAAATAACAATGGAATTTATCTGGATACTGTTTGCATTTATTTGTGGCTTACTAACCAAACTTATTTCGCTACCGCCTTCCATTGGCTTTTTAGCCGCCGGGTTTATTCTGCACGCCTTGGGGTTTGAAAGTGATCAGCTGATCACAGATTTAGCCAATCTCGGTATCACCTTAATGCTATTTACCGTTGGCTTAAAGCTGAATATTAAAGACTTAGTGAAAAACGAAATTTGGTTGGGTAGCCTATCTCACACCACGATGTGGATGGCTATCGGCTTATTTTTTATTAAGCTGGTTGCGATGTTATCTTTATCAGCATTTGCTGAATTGACCTTAGCAAGCGCTGCGATTTTGATCTTCGCCTTAAGCTTTAGCAGCACGGTATGTGTGGTAAAACTGCTTGAAGATCATGGCGAAATGCGCACCCGCCACGGTAAGCTCGCCGTGGGTATCTTGGTAATGCAAGATGTTGTTGCCGTGCTATTTTTAGTTGCTGCAACCGGTAAAATCCCCACCGTTTGGGCATTTGCGTTGTTACTGCTAATCCCCTTTAGACCGCTGTTATTGAAAATGGTTGATAAAGTCGGTCATGGTGAGCTTATCCCGCTATTTGGCTTCTTTTTGGCATTTGGCGGTTACGAGCTTTTTGAGCTAGTCAGTATTAAAGGTGACTTAGGCGCCCTACTCATTGGTATGTATGTCGCTTCGCATTCAAAAGCAACAGAAATAGCTAAATCACTGCTTAGCTTTAAAGATTTATTCTTAATTGGCTTTTTCTTATCGATTGGATTTACCGCCCTGCCAACATGGGAAATGTTAGGTATTGCCCTACTATTAACCTTGTTGTTGCCCATTAAATTCTTTTTATTCTACTTTATTTTAATCAAACTACGACTAAGAGGCCGCACCGCGTTTCTTTCATCGCTTGCCTTAGCAAACTTTAGTGAGTTTGGTTTGATCGTGTGTAATGTCGCCATGCAAGCGAGCTGGATCAGTGAAAAATGGCTGGTGATTTTATCATTAACCGTTGCGCTATCGTTTATTATAACCAACGTTATTTACAATCACGCCCATGAATTTTTTGCCAACCACATGAGTTGGTTTAAACGTTTTGAATCACCGAATAAACTGGCAGATGACCACTTTATTCAACCATGTGAAGCGCCAATTGTTATTATCGGTATGGGCCGTGTTGGTATGGGTGCCTATAAAGCGTTAGATGCCCAACATCCTAAACAAGCTTGGGGGTTAGATACCGATAAAGACAAAATCGCCTACCTCAACCAAAATGATGTTCAAGCTTACTTAGGTGACGCTGAAGACGCTGATTTTTGGGAGAACATCGACCTCGAGCATATCGAATTAGCGCTGCTTGCCCTGCCGTCAGTGCAAGATATTATGAGTATCACCACACAATTAAAGCTGCGTGGTTACCAAGGAAAAATCGCCGCGATTGCCCGCTATGAAGATGAGCGCATCGAACTTGAAGAGTTTGGTGTTGATAAAGTATTTAACTTCTACAGTGAAGCTGGGGTCGGTTTTGCCGAAGAAAGTATGGCCATGGTCAAAGGGTTTTCATCCTAATCACTATTAAACAAAACTGTTAACCTAAACTAAAAACCACCGACAAGCGGTGGTTTTTTTGATTGCTTAGAAGCTTTCTTCCATCTCTGTGCTTGGCACAAAATAACTAGCGCTTCTTGCTTCACTGGCCATAAAGCCGTGGCGTCGTTTAGATTTTTCAACCGCAGCTAAATACTTCTTCCAAAGCTTAGCGGCATACAATTGCGGCTCTTGCTCATCTTGAATTTGCATAATGAATTGCTGCTCTTCTTCATTATCTGGTGTTAATGTGCCTAAATAAAGGCCTTCTAATGTTGAGCCAAACATTTCAAGGTCTAGCGCTTCACGTTTATTAAAATAACCACTTCGCGAAAGGCCATGAGAAAATGTACTGTCACCGTAGAACATTCTCGCTCCAAGTCTGATCGTCGTATCCATAGCTATTTCCTACCTAATAAAGTTAAACAAAACCAATACCGCTGTCAGTGATTACCTTTATAACCGGGTATTGTTACAACAAGGTTAAGCCATCATTGTTGTACCTAAGGTGGAATGTAATAGAAAAAATCTGAACTAGAAAACAAAAATAATTTGTCGTATCGATAAGTTTTGCTTACATTTAGCCTATCTTGGTACTTTTGAATAACAAAATGGACATTAGAGTTTTAAAAACCTTCTTACAAGTTGCAGAAATAAAGCATTTTGGCAAAGCCGCTGAAAACTTGTACATTACTCAAGCCGCGGTAAGTGCCCGCATTAAACAACTGGAAGAATTCTACGACGCGCAGTTATTTATTCGCGATAAAAACAATCTTAAATTAACCGCTGCCGGTGAAGAGCTATTAAGTCACGCGCAACTAATGGTCGCGCAAATGGAGCAATCTAAGCAAGCATTGCTTGCTGCTAAGCAACAACGCTTAGCCTTTAACATTGCCGCGACCCCTAACATTTGGGATGCTTTTTTAAGCAGCCGTATTAAAGGCTCAATTGATTTTCTTAGTGAAGTTACCTTAGGTGTTGAAATATCGGTGCGCGAAGCCGTACAACGCAAGCTTACTGAGAAAAATTTAGATATCGGGTTACTGACCGATCCGATTAAAGATAAAGATTATGATAATCAGCTGATTGGCCATTTTGAACTGGCGTTGGTTGCCACCTCACCTGATATGAGTCAACTAGAAGATAAATACGTATTCGTTGATTGGGGATTAACCTTTAAAAAAGAGCATGCGCTGCACCATAAGTTTCAGCCTTGTTTAAAAACGTCAACGGCAATGATTGCCTTGGAGGTTATTTTATCAAAAGGCGGCTGCGCTTATTTGCCCCACGAATTGGTTGCACCTTATTTAACTTCTCAACAGCTTTTTACTATCGAGAGCCCTTTGGTGATCAAACGCCCTATTTATATGGTCAGTAAAAGCTCTACTCATCGCTATCGACTCATTAGCCAGTATGGTGACTATTTAGCACAAAGTAGTCATGACAAAGATTAATGCGATAACAATAATGTCCTTGCTATAACGAAAGCGCTGGGTATGCACCGGCGCAATGAGGAAAATGTTAGACAAGCAGACAAATAAAAAAGCCGACGCATAACACGTCGGCTTTTTTAATAAGTGGCATCCCTAAGGGGATTCGAACCCCTGTTACCGCCGTGAAAGGGCGGTGTCCTAGGCCTCTAGACGATAGGGACGCAGAATTTCTGTAAAAATTGAGCTATCTGCCCTCTTTTTACCTAACCGGTTACCCAGCTAGACGTCAAACAGTTTTAGTTTAGCACCAAGTGCTAACCAAGGATAAGTGCAGGACCTAGTCTACATTACCCTTTAAAAGTGGCATCCCTAAGGGGATTCGAACCCCTGTTACCGCCGTGAAAGGGCGGTGTCCTAGGCCTCTAGACGATAGGGA
>NZ_JBQRUM010000017.1:0-100864 GCF_053485795.1 Thalassotalea ganghwensis | reverse complement strand
GCAAGAGAAAGTGCTGTTGTTAATTGCAAAAGAAAAGGCTCCTGAATAAATTCAGAAGCCTTTATAAACTAACCAGTTGATCGGTCAATGGATCATTAAATATTTCTTAACTGATCGGCATTAAGCTAAAAGCTGGCTTTTTAAAGATGTTAGCAAGATAGAAAGTTAAATCGACTTTCCTTTTCTTGCTGCAGTATCTTTAGTATGCGTCAACCACGTTCTAGCATATTTTCTAGTTTTAGGGTCTTTAGCAGCTTCTTTAAAAGCTTGATAGGCAGATTTATAATCTTGCAAATAAAAATGCGCTTCCGCAATACTCATGTAGGTGCGACCTTTATCCTTAACACCCAGTTCAATAGCTTTATTTAAAGCGACAACTGCGGCTTTGAATTGCTCATCTTGCTTCAACAAATTACCTTGCTTACTGTAGTGTTTAGCATCATTGGTCATTTTCGCTAGCTCACCATAGTATTTAGCTGCTTTATCAATATGAACAGCAGCATGCCAAGCGTTTGCTAAAGCACCTAAGTTTTTATCGTCACGTTTAATATCACCACTATTAATATGCTTCTCTAAAATTACAGCCGCAGTATGAGGAATATCACTTTGCTGATATAACTGCGCTAATAATTTTAAATCGGCCTCTTTTTCTAGAAAGCCTTGCTTATAAGCAAGATCCATCGTAGCAAGAGATTTGGGGTAATCTTCGATAAGTGAATAAAACTTACCTAATTGAATCCAAAACGTTTTGTTTTCAGGAAAGAGTTGTACAACAGTTTCTAAAACGTTAACCGCTTCCTTATACTTTTTACGTTCATAAAATGAAGTAATCTTTAATATATAGGGATTTTGGTTATGCTTATCTCCGTAGGCTGCAATCGCTTTATCAGCAGGATCGATAACTTTATCTAATTGCTTAAGCGTATAATGAGCGTTAGCTACTTTGGTCCAGACATCACCATCTTGCTTACCAGTAAAGTCCATCCATGCGTAATAGCTTTTGATAGCATCATTATATGCTTCCTCTTGCATTTGCAAGTCGCCAAGCAATTTCAATGAGTTACCATGATCAGCCTCATTGAGGATATCAGGAGCTACAGCGTCTTTTAAAAAGCTAATCGCCTTTTTAGTGTCGCCTTTCATCGCATACATTTGGCCAGTAAAGAAATTTACGAATGCTTTGTCATAATCTTTCTTAGCTTCGATTTCGTTTAAAATGACTAAAGCGCCATCAACATCATCAGCTGAGTATAATTCAAAAGCTTTCGCTACTTTTTTACCCACATTAGGTCCTGGTAAATGTACTTTACGCTTAGGCTTTTCTTGTGCTCCTGCAGCCTGCACTTCAAATGAAGATGGCAATTGAAGAGTGACAAGAGATGCACACACCAATAATGATGTAAAAATCTTTTTCATATTTCCTCCATTACCCTTGATTCATTTTAAAGTCTAGCTGAACGGTTAAACCTGGTTGTTTTTGTGGCTTACCATCAACAACTTTTGGTTTATACTTCCACTTACGAAGTGCCCGCTTAGCCTCTCGGTCAAAAACCCTTCTCGGTTCAGCGTCGATGACTTCTACATCTTCTACACCACCAATTTCATTGATAGTAAATGAAAGCTTAACCCATCCTTCTGTTCCATCTCGAGCTGCTTGCATTGGATACTTAGGCTCGATTCGAACAATAGGTGTCGCGTCACCATCACGACCAAATGCCCCAGGTGCCGCAATGCTTGTCGAAGCCCCACCGAGATTAACGCTAGGAAGGTTAAAAGATAACCCACCAGTGTTATTATTAGCTTCAGGCTCTGGAGTCTGAGGCTTAGGTGGTGTTTTGGGCGGCGGCGGCGGCGGCGGCGGAACACGGCGACGCTGCTCTGCTGACGATTTCGGCGGCGTAGTGTTAACTTCTACAACAATATTTTCTAATTTTTCTTCCTTATTTCTATCACCGCTAGAAATAAGGAAAGCCATAAAAGAAAACAGTCCAAAAGTTATCGCTGCGCCTAATAGTATTGATGCTAAAAAGCGTACCATATAACCTACCCCTTAGCTGCAGCGATAGAAATTCTGTCTATGCCCGCTTCTTTGATAGCGTCCATTACTTTTACAACAACACCATGTTTAGCATCTTTGTCAGCTTGGACAATTACAACCTCTGTCGGCTGCTCGGCTAAAAGTTTTTCTATGTTAGCTGCAACACGTTCAATATCAACACGACGCTTATCCATCCAAACTTCACCGTTATCTTTAACTGCAATAAAGATGTTGGCTGATTTTTGTTTGGTTTGGTTTGCCGCTTTAGGTTTATTTACTTCAATACCTGCTTCTTTAACAAAAGAGGTAGTTACGATAAAGAATATCAGCATGATAAAAACAATATCAAGCATCGGTGTCATATCAATCGCTGCTTCTTCTTCTTCACGAATACGTTTACGTGCCATTACAATATCTCTCTAGTGATGAGGTAAACTGTCAACCAGTTTAGCCTTGGCTAGTTTAACTTTTGCGTCTAATCTGCTGCTAAAAAACACGCCAGATAAAGCGGCTACCATTCCTGCCATTGTTGGAATCGTTGCCATCGAAATGCCTGACGCCATTAGACGTGGATTACCCGTACCTTGTTGTGCCATCGTTTCAAAAACAGAAATCATACCTGTCACCGTACCTAGCAATCCAATCAGTGGACACATCGCCACTAAGGTTTTAATCGTAATCATGTTACGTTCGAGTTGTTCTGTCGCTTCGGAGATCCATGTATCTCTGATTCGATGTGCATACCAAGAAGTCGTGTCACTTCTTGCATCCCAACGCGCAATGATATCATCACGAATTTGCGGGTAGTTTGATGCTAAGAACCAATAGCGCTCAATCATCAATATCCACATCAATAAGAGTGCAAAGGCGACAAAGTAAAGCACGTTACCGCCAGTTGCAATAAAACTCCTGACAGATTCGATAAGCTCTATCAGGAATAACATTAGTTAGACTCCTTCTCTGCAATCGCAGCAATTAAACCCGCGCTTTGCTCATCTAATTTGTGTAATACTGCTTTGCTTCGACCAGCTACGATACTGTGTACTAGAATCAATGGTAATGCTGCGATTAGACCTAATGCAGTGGTTACAAGTGCTAAAGAGATGTTACCCGCCATAATTTTCGGGTCACCTGTACCAAACAGGGTAATTGTTTGGAAAGTCATAATCATACCGATAACCGTACCTAATAGACCCATTAATGGCGCAATAGCTGCAAACATCTTGATCAAGTTAATACCACGGTCAACTGTCGGTGTTTCACGTAAAATAGCTTCGTCAAGTTTAAGTTCTAACGTTTCAGCGTCTGCATCTTTGTTTTCATGATAAACCTTCAACAAACGACCTAATGGATTGTTTTCGTTAGGTTGACTTAAGTTTTTCTCTTGCGCTTTGATCTTCGAAGAAACCGCACCTAAAACAATAATACGCTCAAGCGCAATTAACAAACCAATGATTAGTAATACAGTGATGCCGTAACCTACTTCACGACCTTCATGGTAAAACTCCATTAGCGTTTTCTTACGAGATTCAAGTGCTAAGATACCTCCACGAGAAGGATCGACATAAACTGCATGGTAGCCACTAGATTGATTAAAGAAGTTAGAAGCGGTTTCAGAGATATAACCCGCTGGTTGTTTACCCAGTGGCTGAACCTGTGCAACTTCATCGTTATAGTTTAAGTAACCATTTTCAGACACTAAGTTAAAGGTACCAATACGAGTTACTGTTTCAGTTGATTTAGAACCATCTAAGTTGGTAACTTCGGTAGTAAACTGTGAAACTTGACCTGATTGGGTCATTTCTGTTTGTAGTGCAATCCATAATTCTTCTAACTGCTCAAGATCAGGGATAGCCTTAGAGTTAGCGATTTCGTTAAGAATTTCGCCGCGACCTGGATATTCAGCACTGACGATAGATGTTGAAATCTGACCATATGCATTGGCAGCTGCCGCACGGCTCACACCGAACATTTCACCCAATGTACCTTCAGCATTTTTCAACTCTACTTCTTTTTGAGCAAGTGTAATTTCATTGTCAGCGTATTCTTTGGTTAAACGCTTGTTACGATCTTGCTGTGCTTTTAATTCGGCCTTGGCTTTGTTTAAAAGCGCCTGCTTATCTGCGCGTGCTGCAGTAAATTCAGCTTCACGTTTTTTGTCAATTTTAGCTTGAGAAATGCGGTCATTCTTTACTTGTTCTAACAACTTATCTAAATCGTTAGCATTGGCCGCTGTAGAGATACCTGCAGTTAAAGACGCCGCAAGTAATACAAAATTAATAGCCTTCTTCATTATTTCGCTCCTGCTGCAAATACCGGTAATTTAGCTAAGTCTGGTGATAACTGTTTGCGCGCCATACGAATAGCGTCAGTTACAGGTTTTAAGTACTCATCACCTAACTTTTCCCAAGAGCGAGTATTGTTATTCCATACCCAAGCATTTTTGTAGTCAAGAGATTGAGCTACAAGCGCTATACGGCCCATATGAACGAAATCGGCAGTTAATACTTGATCACCTAAATCAAGCTCACCTTGATATGCGTCAA
Organism: Thalassotalea ganghwensis; assembly: GCF_053485795.1. NCBI lineage: Bacteria > Pseudomonadati > Pseudomonadota > Gammaproteobacteria > Alteromonadales > Colwelliaceae > Thalassotalea > Thalassotalea ganghwensis. The sequence goes on along the minus strand of NZ_JBQRUM010000017.1, from coordinate 96,280 downwards.
AAACCGTGCCGTAGTTAGCTTCAATTTCATAAGCTTCTAACACTAGACGAAACTGCTCAGAAACAGAGACATTAGAATCGTTCATAACATCGCGAAGCTGAGCGATACGCTCTTTACGCGCTTCTAAGTTCATCGGAACGTCTAATTCAACAAACTTCTCTAATGTATCGATCATTTTATACATTAGTGGAACAACACCTTGCTTGGTTTTATCGATACCAGCAATTTGAGCTTCTAACGATTTGATGTTTGCTTTTTGATCATCAACCATTTTCTGAACATGGTCGTTATAACCTTTTAATACTTCGGCTTCATCGACAGTATTGCGATACTCTGCCAACATATCAATCGTTTGCTCATAGATGCTGTTAATCTTCTTTTGAGACTTAACAGAAGCCTTAAAAATTTTAGCTTCTTCATTTTGTAGATTAGTAAGTGCATCAGCAGCTGCAAAGTTGCTAGCTGACAATGTTAATGCGCCAATTATCGTCGAAGCGATAAGGCTCTTTTTGCTTAATTTGGACATAGTTCCCAACCAATTGTTATTGAATTTAGATAACAAAAATATTTGTTAACGCAAATTTAATAATCTGCCATTTATTAAAAGTTTTAATTTCTCTAGAATAAAACCATGCAATATTCCCAGACGACAGCAATGCTGTCAACTAAGACCCATTAAAAAGATTGTTTATTTACTCTTCCTTAAATAATTATTCAAATCCATTAACATGGCTATGACGTTAGTGCTCCCACGCTTCACATCGATGAAAGATTACTAATCATAGTTTAATTTTGAATAATTAAACAATCTTGTTAAGAGGTAAAGAATAAATGCTCGCGTATTGTTTTACTAATTCTTTCGTAGTAAGTCAAACTTTATTCACGGCAAATTGTATATTTTTTATGAAACTTTAATGAAAATAAATTGATAATCAACACTTAATTTTTAGTATTTAAAAAAAAACCAACCTTAAAAAAGGTTGGTTTTATGACTGATACCCTAGCTAAATTAGAAACGCGCTTCTAAATTAAGTGTGGCAAACCTTGGCGTTTGATAAGCCAATGGTGAATCATAATATGGGTTATATTCTTTAGATGTCCAGAATGCTTCATAGTTATCGACATAGCTTGTCGGCTGCGAATTATCCAAAACGTTAAAGATATCCAATGAAGCTCTCAAATCAACCCCATTTACATTGAAAGAATAACTGGCTGATAAATCCAGTTTGAATGTCCAAGGCGTTGTACCGTTACTACCACGAGGGTGGAAAGTAATGGAATCATCAGGTTGAGTGATATAATAGGTATCACCGTAGCTACCATAAAGATCTGAGTCGCTCGACCAATAAGTACCACCAACTATCGAGCGTGGACGACCACTAGCTAAAGTAGAATTCCAGCCAACAACAAAGTTTTCAGTTACATTATAACTACCGAAGAATTTAAATACATGGCGACGGTCATTCGGTAAGTTACCATATGAACCATCCATCAATGCTGGAAAATCAAAATCTGTTGTTATCCCTGCATCCTGCTGACCATTATCAGATTTAACTGCACCTTCAAAATTACCATAACTGTGCGACCATGTGTAACTTGCAGTCCAAGTAAAGTCATCTAGTTGATAACGTAAAGTCGATTCCAACGCATAGTATTTATTCTCACCTTTGGGTAGCTGAACCGTTTCGCTGTTTTTAAATACCTTTGGGGTATCAGTATCTGCTAATCCGTCATCATCCGCATCAACATAAAAAACAGCATCTTGACCAGGGTTAACCATCAAACAGTAACTATTCGCATAGGCTCCACAATAGTCATCCAGCGCTGAATCCACATAACGATAAGTTCCTTTAAGACGCAGTGTATACTCATCCGACAAAGTCGTCTCATAGCCTAAGATATACTCAACTTTCGAGAAAGGATCAGCATTTTGAGAAACGAATGTTTCTTTGGTTGGGAATGTCGGTGTAGAACTGACCGTTTGCGAGTTAGCTTCTGTGCCATTAACTGGAACAGCACCAATCGGCTCACCATTAGCATCCGCACCAGTGAAAGTATAGTGTGTTGTTCTATCATCGACACCTGAAGCAGCACGATAAATGGTATTGTTAGCTATAGGTAAATAGTACTGACCAAAGGTACCATAAAGCTTACTGTCACCATTTCCTTGAGGATCCCAGCTAAAACCTAAACGAGGTGCAACGTCCGTTGTAAATGAGCTAATCACACGCCCTGTTACTCCTGTATTTTTAAAGTCATCAACTCGCAATCCTAAACTTAAGGTTAAATCATCGGTAACTGCCCATTTATCTTCAATAAAGTACGCTTTAATGTCACTGGTAAACCCTCCACCATTTTCTTCGTTTGAAAACACTCGATCTCGAACGTAATGCTGAGGTTGATCACTGGTGTTAGTAAACAGAATACCGTCGTCTCCTTGCACAGACTTTCCTGGCTGCACGGTATAGTAGGTATATGAATGTCCACCATCAGGACCTGTCGGTATGGTAAAGCGCGTGGTGTCACGTTGCTGAACTTCATAACCTGCTGTGATTGTATGGTCGCCAAAGGTATACTCTACATCGATGCCATATTGTGTATTGGCATCATGGTTTTCCCCGAAAGAGCCGCCCGGCCCACAACTTTTAATTCTGTCTGCTGCCGCGATACCGCTGCGACCGTCATTAACAGTAGAGCATTCAATGTTAGTCGCACTCGTTTCATATTCTGATTCAATTCTACCCGCCATTGCAGTTAAAATTAAATCTTCAGTTAGGTAGCCTGTATAACTTAAGCTATGGGTTTCTCCACCTCTCATTCTTACTTGTTTACCATTTTCTTCGCCAATACCGTCTTTACCTAAATTGGCGTTGTATTCGTAAATTGTCTCAATAGCATCTTGGCGATTAGAATAACCAAAATAGCTTAAGCGATGGTTCTCACTGATATCCCAGTCAATCGTTGCGCCCCAAAAGAGGTTATCACCACCAGATGATTCACGTTTTATATACTGATCATTTGCTAAATAGTGATTCCAGAAAGAGTTTTTAAAGGTATAGGTTCTTGAATCGTCTTTAGGGTTGACGATCGCATAGAAAAATAATTCATCTTCAATAATTGGCCCACCAACTGAAAGCGTAAACTCTTTATTTGATTGCTCATCTAGTGAATAATCGCGATAAACGTTTCCTGTGCCACCATTGGCTCGAGAAACCTGTCCATCACCACGTAATGAATCGGGCGTATATGTTGCCGTTGCACCAAACTCCCACTTATTAGTACCTTTTTTCGCTGTCGCAATCACCGCACCGCCGGTTGCTCGACCATATTTGGCCGAATATCCACCCGTTTTTATTTGGAATTCTTTATAAAACTCAAATGGCAATTGACCACAACCTAAACCGTTTCTTGTATTCGTTACTTCCATACCATTAATGTAGCAAACATTTTCTGCAACCGATGCTCCGCCAAATGATGCTAAATTACCGAAAGCACTATCCCCTTGAACGACACCCGGAGCTAATAAAGCTACAGAGGTTATATTTCGAGCGACGGGCATTCTATCAATTTCTACTTCACCAACCACTAAGCCAGAGTCGGAAGATGACAAATCGATAGTCGCTACACTTGAACCGACCACTTGAATAACTTCGGTATCAGAAGGCGCTTCAACTTCAAAGTTCGTTACTGCATTCTTACCTAACATTAAACGAACTTGCTCTTGTGCAATCACTTTATTGCCTTTTAGAACAGTTACGTCATATATACCTGTAGGTAGTTTTGCCAAACGGTACCCACCATCGTTATCAACACTATATGAACGAGTTGTACCGGTATCAACGTTTACCGCCTTAACGGTATACCCTTGTGAAGATCCATTAGTTACGGCCACATTACCAATAATATCTTCGGCTTGTGCTGTACCGATACCGAGTACCGTTGTTACAGCTAATGCGGCAACTGAACGCTTAAATGTTTTAGACATGTTTTTCATATTGACTCCCTGAACCACATCAAAGGTGGCTCTGTTTTCATGTTTCATAAATTTTTTATGTAGGTTAAAGCGAGAAACGATGAAACTTTTCTGCTCTAACGGGGTCAATACTAATCAGGGATTAATTGCTCTGACAAAATTAGGCAAGGGATAAATTTTCTAAAGTCAATGCCCACAAATTCAACCATTAACCCATAAAAAAATTATCAGCAACAATATCAATAACTTAGGGTTTAAATGTTAATTTTACTGTTATAATTCAAAAGTTAGCTTTGACATACTTCTGAAACATTAAAAACCAGAAAACAAATTAAAAAAACAAACACTTAAGATTTTCTATTATACCAACCTCCACAATCACACCGTATGTTACATTTGATACCAAAATGTAAATTAAGTATGTTTTAATATTTAAAACAGTAAGTTAAGTAGCTAAAATTGACACTTGTAAAGTATATTTAACAGCTACAACCTCGCTACGTGACATATCTTGAAAAGTATTGCTATTTTGATGGTTATTAAATTTATCCGAATAATTACCTTTGCTTATGGTAAACTCCCCGAAATGTTAAGAGAAAACAAATAAAATGGATTTAGAACTCTGGATAACGCTGTGCAGTGTTGGATTCGTCGCTGGATTAATTGATGCAATCGCTGGCGGTGGAGGTATGTTGACCGTGCCAACTTTACTTACCACAGGCCTTCCTCCTCACGTTGCTTTGGGAACCAATAAACTGGCCGCTTCTTTTGGCTCACTAACCTCTTCGATCACTTTTTATCGTAAGCAACTTTTCGATCCCCATTTTTGGCGGCTCTCTATTATTTTTACAGCCATTGGCGCAATTATAGGCACCTTAATAGTCAACCAGTTATCAACAGAGTTCCTGGAAAAATCGTTACCAGTACTCATTATTGTCACGGCGCTATACACTTTATTGGCCAAGTCAGTCGTTACTAATGAAGCAGGCCTACCAGAAATAAGAATATCCCTAAAAATCAAACAAATAGTTCAAGCACTAACGCTTGGTTTCTATGATGGCGTCGCTGGCCCAGGAACCGGTGCGTTTTGGACCGCTTCCTCGAGTGCATTATATAAGATTAATATCTTATTAAGTTGCGGCTTAGCCAAAGCCGGAAATTTTGTTAGTAACTTCTGTAGTCTGTTAACCTTTATTTACCTCGGTCACGTTGATGTTTTTATTGGTTTATCAATGGGGGTTTTCATCATGTTAGGCTCTTGGGTTGGAGCTCATAGCGCAATAAAATTTGGTCAAAAATTTATTCGTCCGGCATTTATCACTATCGTGATGATGATGGCTGGCAATCTAATGTATCAAGCGTGGTAGAGTGACTAGTCGATGATTACAAACACCGCTTTAACAAAGCTTAGTCAAATAACCCTTGCGCTTCACCAACAAGCCCAGCAACTAGATACTTACCTTGCTAAAGACAAGGCTTATCAGTGGAGAAAAGAGCATGACTTATTTGCTGAAGGATTATTTTCAACTCATAGTGAAAAACTTGTCGATTATGTCGAAGAAATCCAAGCAGGTATTATAAAGCTTACTCACCTACTGAAGTTAAATAAAAGTGATATAGCGCATCACCAGCTTACTCGTATCGAGCGACAAATAGCTGCCGTAATTAACACAGTCGAAGCCAAGAACAACTTAAATAAAACAGAAAGTATTAGAAGAAACACTGTCAATGCCAAAAAGTATCAACAAGCCGCTCGTCAATTGTTTCAGCCAATCCAAGATCTATACAAAAAATTATCGGAAATACTTGAATTTGAAAGACGCTTGATTGAAATGCTAAAAGAAAAGGAGAGCTTGTTAAATACGGCCCCACCAAGCCAAAAAGAGCAAGCCGCAAACGCTGTTTTAATCATGCATCAACGTTTAGGTCGATGTCGACAAGCAATATCAAAACTTGAACGCCAGATTGAACAACAAGAAAAACGTTAATAACGCCATTGTTATACTTGATAAAAAATTCGCTTTTTTTAGTGACTGGCATTAACCTTAAAAGAAATTGATAGGAGAGATGTTTTTATGAGGATATCTGACGATATACACAATTATTATGAAAAACTAGTTATGCAGCATTTTGCTACGCTAAAACTAGAAGAAACTTATGATAGCGACTTTATCGCGGATCTAACCTGTGTTGTCTTAAATCAATTACCAACAAGATATATCAGACATGAAGTCGATATGGCATTTTATTTACCGGCTTCTGAACGTTTTGAAATGGAAAACAATGTTAAAGTGTCGGTAAGCAAAGCACTTGAGTTTATGAAATCGCTGAACACTCAATGACGATCACAATAAACTCGTATCGATGAGCAGGTTCTCGAGCAGAAGCTGAACCTGTTTGTCTCCCTCTTGAAACTGAATACCTACATTAACCTTACCTCGGTCATTTCGGCTGTTACACACTTTGGCAGGGATCTTTAATTGTGCCTCATTAGCGTATTGGATATTAACGATAACTTCTCGTTTGTTGACTGAAACCGTATCGCTACCCGCACGAAATTTGAAACCACACCCCTTGGGGGAGATATCAACAATTAACCCTTGAATGCAACTTCCCCCTGATTCACTCGTATCTGTGACACTAATAGATGCGGGTAAATGTGTCATAATACGTTGATGCATTCGCAGTTGTCGATTTTCAATTCGCTCTGGGTAGTTAAGGATCAGAAACTTATCAGGATGTTTGGTTATAGACCTAATCGTCGATCGGAATGCAAAACAACGACCTTGGTCCCCTTCCAGCAAGTATCGAACGATAGCGACGTTGCCTTCTACCAACACGTCTTCATACTGCGTTGGTTTTACAACATTAGGGTATTTCAAAATAATATAGTTACCCATCACGTAACCGATCAGAGGAAGCTTTAACCTAACTTGAACAGGATGATTTAACTGCACATCAAGAATGGTTCCCGGCAACAATTCAAAAACGTCGGTAATTTCGATGGTTGGCTTCCTTAAGACAGTCATTCAATGTGTATTCCTTTAAAATTAATGTCGTCAATATAACCAAATATAAGGAGTTAAACAATGCGAAATAGACGTTACTTGTACAAAGACACAAAAAATAAGATGAATTAGGAGAAGTTGGGTGGCGACCCAATCAGCCACACTCCGGCACATGAGTCGTCTGCTGCGGTTGCTTCCTTCCGGACCTGGCCGAGTTCACAGAGTATCATTGCGGAGGGACCGAAAGGGTCACCATTGAAGACTAGATTAACTAGACGCGCGAATTATCCCCAATCATAGGCTGACTTGCAAGTAACAATAACGGCTTTTACGCTAAGTGGGGATTTTTTGCACAAACCTGAGTAAATAGTTGCTGAAACGCTACCCTTTCTTGTTCTATGTTGTTGCTAATTGATCTTGCAGGCATTATTTCTACCGTTTTTTTAGCAAAATCAAAGGCGATTGGTACCACAGGAATATTGGCTTGATGCGCAATATGCAAAAAGCCTGTTTTCCATTTATACACTTTGCTTCTAGTTCCTTCAGGTGCAAGTGCCAACACCAATGGTATTTTTTGATTAAATAGGTCGACCATTTGTCCAACAACACCATGGTGATGACTTCTTTCAACCGGAATACCACCAAAACGAACAAGTAATGACTTGATTGGCCAAATAAAAATACTATGCTTCCCCAAAAACTTTACATTGAGTTGTAATCTAAACATTACTGCTAAGCCAAGAAAAAAGTCCCAATTAGAGGTATGTGGTGCCACTGCGATGATGAATTGTTGTCGATTGGGAAGCGCACCTATCACCTGCCAACCGAACCATTTTAGTAACTTGCGAGAACAGAAAGCAAGAAGCCTAGTACGACGCCTCGGCACCAAATCGGGTACTGGCTCAGTCATTCATTCACTCTCGATTTTTAGCTAATTTCTCATTTATTTCGAGTAAAACTGACTTAATGACCAACAAGTTATCTCGCCCTATTCTCAATAACAACTTATCAGCATCAGGCAATCGTTCTAATGATGAGTCTTTAAACTTATACATAACACTCGGCCTAACTAATTCTATAGGCTCTTTAGGAATTTCCATATCTAATACTCGTGTAATAGCATCATGCAATACCAGCGTAAATTCTTCATCCGGATACCCTAACTCAGCATAGGCCTCGTCTAAGAGAGGTTTTAATTCAAAGTACCATTGGACAAGCAAGTCACTATCTAAGGTTCTAAGCAAATCAACATATAACGAGAACCGATTAGTAATATCGTCATCCCAAACTAACTGCGTTACATCATCACTGATGACTTCCTTGGCTGTAAACTTAACAGCAGGCGATACTAATAAACTATGTTCATAAACAACATTGCCGCGAGCAAAATTATCGGTAAAAACAACAAATCGTCTGATCATATCGTCATCAATAATAAGTTTTAGTAATTCTTTTCGCCACGTTACTTGCGGAAGCTTGTCTCGAATCCAATCATCACTTTCAGCCAAAGATGGCAACTGAATTGTTACAGGCTCTGGATCTTCAGGTTGAGTTTCAGCAGGTTGCAGCACAACCTCTTCGGGTAAGGGGATATTGTCTTGCTCGAGGCTTTCTGGCTCTACTTCAGGCTCTGCTATTATTTCGGGCTTGGGCGGCGGTTGGGTTACTTGCGTTTGGCTGCTATCATTATCGCCCATTAGGAAATAACCTAGGCCAACAAGAACCAATACGCAGATAATAGCGACAATGTACCACGATGATGAAGATTGCTGAGCGTGCTCTGATGAATTTTCCATACCTACCTATTTTTCACAGACGATGATGAATAATCAATTATAGAGTAACTATTGCAACGCTTTTTCAAAAGAGTTGCAATAGAAAATTCAAGTTTTGATACATTTTACCAATAATTCCACTCTTGGAATCGCTACAAAGCATCGCCTTGATTTTCAGGTAACGCTTTTATAAATGCAGGTAATTGGTTGCAGTTTTCAACAATCGCAGTGATCAAAGGGTAAGCTGACATGTCTAAATTAAAGCGTTTCGCATTATACACTTGAGGTATGAGGCAAATATCGGCAATTGTGACTTGATCGCCAAAACAATATTTACCCGCTGTATCCGATAGTTTTTGTTCTATCGCTGAGAAACCGAGCGCCATCCAATGATGAGTCCAAGCCAACTTTTGTTCATCACTGACTGAGAGCTCATTAGCTAAATATTGTTGAACTCTTAAATTATTTACTGGGTGAATTTCACAGGCAACATCATACGCGAGCGCTTTTGCCAAAAACTTTTGATTAGTTTCTGTTGGATAAATACTCTGTTCAGGATATTTATCCTCGATATAATCTAATATCGCCAAAGACTGATTTAAGGTGATGTCACCATCAACTAATGTCGGTACTAAGTGCGTTGGATTTAACGCCACATAGTCTGCTTGGTGTTGTTCACCGCCATCTTTAACTAAATGAACGGGAATAGATTCAAACTCTACACCTTTCATATGTAAAGCAATTCTTACTCGGTATGCTGCAGACGATCGCCAATAGCCATATAGTTTCATAGTATCCTCATCAATAAATTTTTATTCAATTCTAACGCCTTAACAAAGCCAAGCAATCAATGATACAAATTCTCAATAACACTCGTTGTTGTCGATTCTTTACAGAGCAAATAAAAACGACGATAGCAATATGCCTTGGCATCACTATCGTCGTTTTAGCAGCATCGATTCTGTATATCGGCTAAATTTTTACCGTTTTCTTATTAATATCGTATTCACGTAATTTATTGGCAATGGCGGTGTGACTTAAGCCTAACTTTTTAGCAAGTTGTCTGGTACTTGGGTAGGCAGGATAAAGCTTACGCAATAAATCCGCTTCGAAGTTTTTAACCGCTGCATCAAGTGTTCCCTCAAACTCTTGTTCTAAATAGCCATGCTCTCGTGTATAGGCTGGCAGTTGGAGATGGCTGGTCATAACGACATTACCTTCCATCAATGATACCGCCCTAATTAAGACATTTTCGAGCTGTCTAACATTGCCTGGCCATGGATAATGTTCGATAAAATCACGGCAATCATCCGATAAGCTAACCGCACACTTACCAATACGTTGTCCAAACTTAGCAATAAAGAACTCCGCAAGTGGAATAATATCTGAGCGCCTTTCTCTCAACGAGGGAATATTCAAACCCAGTACATTAAGTCGATAGTAGAGATCTTCTCTAAATTCGCCTTGAGAAACCATGCTCAACAAATCGCGATTAGTTGAGCCAATAATACGAACATTAACATTAATTTCGCTCTCATCATCAACTCGTCTAAAAATACCGTCTTGAATCACACGAAGTAACTTAGTTTGTAATTTAGGTGACATCTCGCCAACTTCGTCCAAGAATATCGTTCCACCGTCCGCTAACTCAAACAGGCCACGTTTACTTTTTTCTCCGCCTGGAACACCAACACCGAATAATTCGGTTTCCGCCGCTTCATCAGGCAAAGAAGCACAGTTAAGTGTCATAAATGGGTGCTCTGCTCTATCACTGGCAGCATGACATGCTCGAGCAATGAGTTCTTTGCCGGTTCCTGTTTCGCCAACAATGAGCATAGAAGAGTCTAATTGAGCCATACGTTTGGCTTCTCGAACCACTTTACGCATTGCGCCACTGCTTGCTTGAATGCCAGCAAAGTTATTTTCATTAGCTTGTTTAAATGCACTAATCTGTTGGCCTAAACGTGCCTCAGACTTTAAGATCAATACGGCACCTGCCAAGACGTGCTCTTCGTCAGTTTCTGAGACAAAGATTGGCATAATATCAGCAACAAAGTCATCATCTTGAAATTTAACACGGCGTGTCTGCGCTAAGACCTCTTCAGAATCGAGCCAACGATTAAAGTTAAACCCTTTCAGCCAATTGCTGATGTTATCACCGACAAGCTCTTTTTCTGTGCTCGACATCATTGATGCTGCCACGGAATTGACTAGTCGAATGTTACACTTGGTATCAATTGAAATAAATGGATCGGGAAATGTCTTAATTAACGTTTCTAGTTCATGACGTTCACGTTCAAATGGCATATAAGGCGTTGTTTTTACATCGATAACACCCTCAATGAGTCGTAATTGCGGCATAAATGTTTGCAGCTCTGAGAACTCCAAATCAGGAATATGAATATAAATTTTTCCTGGACGCTTTAATTCAATCCCTCGTAAATCGATTTCTCGTTCAACAAAAATCCTTAAAACATCTTGGGCAATACCAACACGATCTTGACAACCAATTTCCAAACGCATGGAGATTCCTCAACCTTAACAGTATGTCACAATACATCACCCACACATTGTAAACTAAATGTTACATACAAAAAAGCCCCCTATTGCAGGAGGCTTAAAAAATCTCTGTAAGCAAATATTACAGAAGTTGATCGGTTTTGGCAGCGCAGATAAAATCGTTTTTATGTAACCCTTTAATAGCATGGGTCCACCATGTTACCGTTACTTTACCCCACTCGAGCAAAATAGCAGGGTGATGAAACTCTTCTTCTGCAAGCTCAGAAACTTTATTAGCAAATGCCCACGCGTGTTTATAATTTTTAAACTTATAAACACGTTCTAACATCATTACACCATCTCTTACTTCAGGAACCCAATCGGGTAACTGAGACATCAACTGATGCAACTCCTCTTCACTTACTTTGGGTGCATCAACGTGACAAGCTTCACACTTTTGTCCGGCTAACTCTGACATATTTTATTCCTTAACTTGCTATTTTTTCTTCTTTAGGTGGAAATTTTGCTGGATGCAATCCCAGCGCTTGTGCTTTTTCTATCATCGCCATGATATCTTCAACTTCATACTTTCTTATATCGTCTAAATCACTCACCTTGGTTAGCAAGTAATAAATAGGCTGCATAATATCAATACGATAAGGTGTACGAAGCACATCCATAATGTCAAATGCTTCACGTTCAGGCTTATCACTGTGCAAGGCATATTCGGTTTCGCTTGGTGATGATATAATACCGCCACCATAGACTTTCAAGCCTTTAGGGGTATCAAGTAATCCAAACTCAACAGTAAACCAATAAAGTCTCGCTAAAAAAACACGCTGCTCTTTTGTCGCTGTTAGCCCCATCTTACCATATGCTTCAGTATAGTCAGCAAATGATGGATTGGTTAACAATGGGCAATGTCCAAAGATTTCGTGAAAAATATCAGGCTCTTGAAGGTAATCAAACTCTTCTCTGGTACGAATAAAAGTTGCCACTGGAAACTTCTTCTCAGATAACAAGCGAAAAAACTCCCCAAATCCAATCAATGCCGGTACTGGCGCACATTCCCAGCCAGTGGTTTCTCTTAATACCTTACTGACTTCTTCAAGCTGTGGAATACGGTCAGTTGGCAGCTGAAGTTTTTCAAGACCGGCAATATACTCATCACAGGCGGTTTCTTTAATATTCTTTAACTGACGCGTGATTAACTCATGCCAAATTTGATTTTCTTCTTCACTCCATTGAATGACACCATTTTCGTCAGCAACCTTAGATACATAGTTTGTCGCTTTACCCATAATTTATTCCTTCTTTTACCACATAACGCTTTTGCAATAATTTATTCTTAATTTTATTGGGTTACAGAGCGCTTTGTCACATTAGTTACTATTATAATAGACCAAACTCGTAGCAAAAAGCACCCATTATTTTTTGAATAAAAAACATCCAATACGAATATTTGTATTGTTTAAATTACACTAGCCTCATGTAGCTAAAATTAAGTGCTGAAGATCAAGTAGTTAATACTGGAAGTGAAGCGTATTAACGACTTTGTTTAAAAAAATAACGACTAGGCGAGTATTAGCGATTGAACGTTATCTAATGAAAAGTGAAATCGTCAAAAATTAAAAACTCAGGTGAAATTAGTACCTAACATAGCGGTTACGTAGACAAAATTTGCGAATTAAACCTCACGTTTAAGCGTAAGATAGTTCAGCTTCTAAAACGAAGGGGATTAAAAAAACGTCATATTTTTTAGTCGAAGGGTTATTTAGCATTAACCGTATTGTTAAACATTTCAAGAGCGCTTATACGAGTATATTGCTCGCACAAACTGCACGATAAAACGGCTGAAATCTATTTTGAACCCTATCTTAGGTTACTTCGCTTTGTCACCACGTTTTAATACAATTTGCTTTATCTTGGTTATCACCCGCTGACGAACTTGTTTTAAACGTGGTTTGTCATCATGAAAGGGTAACGGGCGTGCTGTTTGAATGGCTAATAAACCAAGACGCGCAGTTAACATACCTGCAGTAACACCTTGTGCAAGGCGCCCGGACAGTTTACCTAACATGTCAGCACCCACTAAATCAGTGCTAACATCAGTGATAAGTTCTGATGCTCCGGCAAACAGCATATTTTTTACGGTTTGTTTAATAAGCTTTATCCGGCTCCAATAGCTGATCTTTATCCCGTAAAGCACCGCTATATCATTAATTAACTTAATGTTTCGCCATAAAACGATCAACATATCAATTACCGCAACAGGACTTAAAGCAACAAGAAGTGCCGTTTCAGACGCATGCTTGCTGACTTTATCTAAGGCTTTTTGATCGACCACATCTAATACATTTTTAGAAAATAATGTTAGCACCTCTTTATCGCTAAGATCATTGTAACTTTCATCTTGCCAACGATAAGATTCTCCCGATTCATGATCACAAGGCAGTTGAGCAACGATTTCACGACACATTGCACGAGCATCAAGTGACTTTTCTTCCATGAACACAAGCTCAGCTTGCTGCTTTAACTTATTTCTTTTTTTAAGTAGCCGTAAAGCACGATATTCTTTTAATGTGTAGCCTGAGGCCGCTACAGCGATAAAGGCAAAAAACATCGCGTATATGCCAGTGATTATCGGACTGTCGCTAAAACCCTCTACTAGAAAATCAATAAGCTCATACCCCAAAATAACGGTAAATAGCGCGGCAGTAATGCGCCAAAACCATGAAGGTTTTGATGCTAACGCATCAAGCTCAGAGTGTTCTATTGCCTCGTCTTCTAGCGCTTCATCCCACGCTTCATTGTCTACAAATACCTGTTCTGTGGTAATTGGCAGGTCCTTTTCGTTTGATTCAAGTTCTTCAAACAATATTTGTTGTTGCCCCTGCTCTTTTTCATCTATCACTTAATTTTATCTCCCAATAAGAACTGTAATACTTGATCCATTCTAATATGAGGCAAGCTTTCTCGACTATCGAGCCCCGATAAAGGAGCAAAGTTGATAAATTTAAAGGTATTGTTCTGCCAAAATTTCTGATCCGGCAACTTAGCTGGAACGACACCAGGGAATACCGTAATTAATTCATTATTCTCGACCCGTTTTCCCCGCAAAACAGGAATATCTTTACCTTGGTGCTGTGCTTTCCCAACTTGCGTAGCTTTTACCGAAGCAATGGCAACGGTTTTCATTTCTATATCTTCAAACGATAGTTGTTTTTTAGCATCATAAACCAATTGATTAAGTAAAGATGTTAGATGTGAATGCTGCTCAGGGGTCACGTGATCAGACTTAGTAGCGGCAAACATCAGTTTATCTATTCTAGGAGAGAACAACCGTCTAAATAAACTCGACTGCCCATAATTAAAGCTTTCCATGATCAAGTTAATCGCTTGTGCCAAGTCCTCAAAACTTTCTGCGCCATTATTCAATGGTGTTAAACAATCGGCGAGAATGATTTGCCGATCAAAACGTACAAAATGTTGCTGATAGAACTTTTTAACAACTCGCTCTTTATATTCAAGAAATCGTGCTCGCAACATACCTATTAGGCTACTATCGGTTGCGTTTTGATATTCATTGATATCGATAGTGCTAAAACCTGCATACGGAAAAAACTGTAAAATGGGCGCATCAGCAAGGTCTCCTGGTAAAATAAACCTTCCTGGTTGGATCACTGACAACCCTTTTTTATAACGATATATTTTAAGCAAGTTAGTGTATTCGTGCGCTAAGTCAGCAAGTTGTTGCTCATTAACTTCAGCGAAAGGATCAAGTTCGCGTACCTTATTTAAAAAAGACGAGGAATATTCTGCTCTGGGCGCTTGCTCCATTAACGCTACTGTAAACTCAGACCATTGTTCATAGGTCATATTAAGTAGTGGCAAATCAAGCAGCCATTCACCAGGATAATCTGTAATATCAATGGTTAAGGTTACCGCATCTGTCGCATATTTTATTAAGCTGTCACGTGGTTGATAACGCACCGCTAATCGAAGCTCGCTAATACCACTGGTTGGCTCAGGCCATTCTGGCGGCTGGGCTGTTAATGCTTGCATCGCTTTATCGTACTCAAAGCGACCAATGTGAAGATTTTTCTGCGCAATACGTTTGGCGGCAATATAGTCACCACGGTGAACGACATTAAAAAAATCTAATTGTGAGTGACTGCCTTCATTGATAAGTTGATTGACTAAACTGGTGATAAACGCTGTTTTACCACTGCGACTTAAGCCTGTCACCGCCAAATTAATATGATGATCAAAACTTCGGTTAAGCAAATCACTGGCTTTTCGTTTGAACTGTTTAAGATGTTGCTGAGAGACAAGCGCCAATTTTTAGATCCCTGATTAAAATCATTAAATTACTTTAAACTAGGATATAGTAGCGATTTTTATTGAAAGATAACAGTCTGAGTGATTTAAATAAAAACTCAATCTGTTATTTTTCCAATCGCGTTAGAGCTAATCATTATAAAAAAACTATTCCAAAACCTAAGTCGACAAATTTAAATTATCGCGGTGTAGTTTTTTCTATCCTATTAGCTATTTTACTTGAAAATTTGGCGAATTTAGATACGCATTCATTAACGCGATAGATCTGCCTTTTTTTACCCGCGTAAAAAACACTATTTTGATTTTTTTCAAGCATGTAAGGCAGTCTACTGACTTTTTTTGCCGCTAATTTGCTGTAGTAAATAGCCTGCCCTCCTCCGATTAGGTCGACAAAGCATTTAACTTCAACTTTTTTATTGGAAATAGAAGTGGCATCCACTTTCGGTACCATCGTAAAAAATAATAAAAATACTATGATAAAACTTTTCATATTAATGCGCCCAACATGCTGCCCCAGCAATTCTTGTCCCAGACTGATTTACCGATAACGTTGTACACCCTGTATCAGCAGTTTGCGCCCCCCGAGCTGTAGCGGTTAGGGTGTACCCAGCTCCATTATTATTAACATTGACCGATATACTGTAGTAACCACCTTCGGTTATAAACGGATTAGCATTCAAGCCTAATTGAGTTAAATTATTGGCATAAACTCGGTTGTCAACAAAAAACTGCTCCTGCAAATTATTAATACGCGCCAACTCTCTTTGAGCTTCGGTGCGCTTAGAGACCATAACAAAATTCTGATAAGACGGATAAACTATCGCACTAAGAATACCAATAATAGCTACAGTTATAAGAACTTCAATCAAGGTAAAGCCAACTGTTTTATTCATTATTGCTGCTCCTGTATATAGCGATGTGTTCGTTTAGTTTCTAAATTAAATTTTTCCGGACGAACAAATTTGTCAACAATGATACTCCCTTCATCTGCTGATTGGTTTGGCAAAATCACGAGAGTAGGTGTATCTGCAAATGGGTCTCCAAGCTCTATTGAACGATCCTCTGTCCCCGTATCACTGTCACTGACCTCTCCATCATCATTCAAATCATAAATATTACGAGCTTGCGCTAAGTCAACGACATAAAGCTTTCCTAAGCCCGCAGGTACACCGCATACTAAAGCTACATTATTTGGTGGAGTATACGACGTGAACAAGACAGCACCTTTAACAGTTAGAGAAGAAGCTGTACCTTTCTCTCCCAGTGCTTGGTTAAAATTAATAAACCAACCTTTTTTACTACTTAATTCTACTTCTTTTGCTGTACGTTGTTGGTCCGTTAAACTTGCATCATCAAATACACTCGTTGTTAAATCAAACAGGTCGCTGCTAGAGTTACTATGCATAATTGTATCTGGGGTTGGTGGAGTAGATGAATCGCTAAAAGATTGCGAAACTATGTAAGGATCTTTAAACATAAATAACGCATCTTGAGTATCATTTCCCAAAGGATTAGACCTGTCACCACTAGCTAAAATCAAGGCATCATAAGGGACTTGCGCAGTATGCACAACTTGAGACGTTCCTTGGGCATCTGTGACTTCAGTACGATAAGTTTCACTGATATATGCTCTAACAATATCTGGTTCGTAAAAGAAACGCCTATCATTTAAATTGTCGTTCTCACTGCCAACCGAAGCAAATTTAAAGATAGTCCAAGGGTTCGTGCCATTATAGCTATCTCCTGGCATATCAACGCGCCAAACATTACCGCCAGTATCTCCAAAGTAAAGTCGATTCGCTAAGCCATCTCCTGTACTATCTAACGCCGCAATACTTGATGGAATACTATCTTTCATCTCGGTGTTTTGCGTATGCTCGTTTTCTGGCCCTGCACTCCAAAGCAATCCCCCCGTTTTCGCGTCTACCATATAAATAGCGTTGCCAACACTGTCATCAGTACCAACACCCGAACTATCTTTGTTAATATCATAGCCTCCGCCAAAAACTAATACCGGATTAGCTGTACCCTGTGAAACATTGAGCTTAGAATATATTACATTTGGTTGAGACCAAGATTGCCCTAAGTTTTCAAACCCTGGCGTATTAGCATCAATTTTCCACATTAACGTAGGTATGGTACTGCTAATATCTAGCGCATAGTAAGATGTTCCGCCACGGCGCAATCCAAAAAATATCCAAGCCTTGTCGCCACTTTCAACAATACCATTACCATTTTGATCTTCAATATAAGAAGTTATTCGACCATCAATACCATATACTTTAGAGTGACCGGCTATATTAGTCCTAAGCGCATTATAGTTTCCAAAAAACTCTTTGGGCATAAATGCCCACAACTCATCCAGCACGCCTCCTGTTGTCTCCTCATTACTCACATCATCCCTAAACATGTGTAATGCGCCAGCATTAGTGCCAACAATAATACGTATATCGCCATTACCAAAATTAATTACTTTGGGTTTTGAGTGCAATGGATCGCCAAAAATACTATATCGATTTTCAGTAATATTGTCGTCATCGTCTTCATCATCAACATCCTTGCCAATCGCCCATTTTAATAGGTCAGTAACCTCTTGCGCATCATCATTGGTGCCTAATGCATTGGCCAAGTCTGTCTGTGTGCTAAAAGAAGTGCTCGATAAATCAGTTAATAACGTCGTCATATCCACTAACGCTCCTGAGCTTGAGACATCACTGTAGATAGTACGATTAGTTTTATTTCGAAGCATTTCGGCAACACCGCCTTCACTGACCTGATCGCCGTCATTACCCACGCTTTCTGGTGTCCAATAGCTCCTTACCGTTGTGGAAAAGTTCCCGGTGCTAGTATCTACCGCAGGTTCGCCATTAATCCCTTTTTGAACGCCACCGATAATTTTATATTTTTTTAAATTACCACTCCAACGAGGCGAGTTTCTCGGTTCAAACATCGCATAATAAAGTGAATTTAAAGTTTGCGTTCTATCAAAGTTATTTGCTGCTACAGAGGCAGATGTTAAACTTGAGTTACGACCAGTTATTTTTGCTAATATTCCAACTAGCGCCTTTGAAAGCTCGCCAGCATCATTTGCACGATAATAAACCCCATCCGTGTTACCAATGCGCCCTGTTTCCTTAAGTAGAGGCTCTGCATCATCAGCTCCCTCACTAAAACCCACCGGAAATATTTCTACTGATTGCTTCCCTTCCAATCCTGGATGAATATCATACTTATGCATAAATTCAGCAAGTGCAGGTAAATAACTTTCTTTGGTTTCTGTTGTTTCATACTGTGTTTCACCTATGGTAGTAACCGTAGTTACATCATATTGAAACGGCGTATGATTAAACGTAACGGCTTGTGTAGAGCCATCGTCATTATATTGAGTTGCGGTCAGTCCTGATAGCAAAGAATCTGCAGCTTTATCGTAAGAAGGCTCACCATCAGTAATGTAAATGACGTAGATTTTATCTTCACAGATTCTAAAAGGCGACTTATAAACTTTCCCTGCATTATCGGTAATTGACGGATCAGCCTCTGGTTGATTATCTGAGTAGCTCCCCCCTGGCGGGTTTTTATCATCATCACCAAACACCACATCTCGTCCAGTAAAGTAATTATAGGTCTCATATAAAGATTCACATAAAGGAGTGCCTGTACTGGGGGTCAGGCTATTAATTAGAGTAATTAAATCAGTTCTATTTCCATCATTCATCTCCTTGATTCCAAATACAATGCGGCCGCCATCCGCATAATTTTCATTCTCACTAGCCACATTTGAATTTTTAAAATTGTAATTAAATATTTGGAGGCCAAAGTCCACCAAGGGTGTTGAGTTTATAACGCTTTTAATTGTCGCTTTTGCTACTTTCATCCGAGATGGCGCTTGGGGATCATTGATATCAACGTTAATCGTCCCATTTTTTACACCATGGTGCCAACGAAGATAATTTGCCGTATACAATGTTACTTTTGTGCCTCGCCAATCGTCTTGTTGAGCTTGGCTTAAATCACCATAATATATCGGATTTTGTTGAGTACCTTTACCGCTTACAGGGTAACCGTCTGGCATTTGTTGTTGAGTACTCGGATCAAGCCCCCTATTGAGCGGGTTTTCATTTACAATATCAGAGTAGCAATCAAGAACCACTAAGTTGGCACCATTATTATTCGGTATTTCGCGCCAGCTACGGCTTTGTTTATGATATTCACGAATATAACCGGTAAAATAGCCTTCCTGTGCCAGAATATTACGAGCAGTTTCACAATTGTTAGCCGCGGTTATGAATCGATTTTGCTCATTATTACCATCTGGTACTGGCAGTTGGGTATCATCTACTCCAGTCCCCTTTACAAAGTAAGTAAAATCTTCTTGTAGCGCATTATCACCACCCACCGCAGGATAATCAATGCCAGGAGTATAAATAGGTACACTAGTTGGCCTACCCATACTTCCGGAATTATCAAATATGATTAAAACTTTTGGTTTGGGCCCAATTTGGGTAACGGCATCACTAATATAAAGCTCGATATCTTCACTGCTCGTAATAGTCGATACTATGGCAAGTAAACCACCATAAAGATATTTTTTCATATCCAATTCCTCATCCAAACACTTCCTTGAAAATCAATTATTATTGCCACGTACCTCTTGTACGATACCTGTCACGACAACAACGTTACTCGTTCGATTGCCTTGTGCATTCACTCGCCCATAATTTCTTCGGACATTAATAGTCAACATATTACAACTTATAGCACCAATCGAGGAAGGAACCGGTGAGTGCGGGCAAGTTGCACCGATGCTTGCTCCTTGATTTGCGACAGTGATTTGTGCTGTGGTATTGGCTGCCAATGCTGGAGTTAAATCCCCTTCCACCCCATTAACCGGGTAAACATTAATATTACCAGCAAAAGAATTTTGCCCGGTTGGCGCTCTTACTTGAGTTGCTATAATTTGGTCTACAGCACTGATGGCTTGTTGACTCGCGATGAATCTATCCTCATGCGCTCCAGCCATGCGGTTTTCACTCGTCGTATTGTTCATTATAGCTACAGCTGTAATAGTTAAAGCCACTAAAAAAATTAAGGAGACTATTAGCACGACGCCTCGTTGTTTTTTCATCTATAACTCTCCCGATGAATCATCTTATCTACGTAAACAAGTTCCATTTGTACTTACCAAAATTACTGCGCCCAAACACGCTCTGAAGCATTTGCCAATTGTACTGTTGTCGTAAAGAGCATTCGCCGAAAATTGTCATTAAATTGCATCGCCATATCGCCTACTAAATAAGTGTTGGTATTTTCATAGTTATTGCTTGGCAAGAGATTTCTGGCAAGTACAAATATTTTTACAGAAATCACTCGAGCATTATTACGCAAATCCCAAAGATCTTCTGTCATATTATTTGCTGATAAGTATTGGTTAACGATACCATCTTCATTTAAATCCACACCATACATAAAACGAATAACTTCTATGCCGTCAACAACGGGCGCAATAGTCATTTGGTTCGTTAGTCTAGCTTGCATCAATACTGGGATGTTATTAACCCCTTGCAATGATACATAATATATCCGATGTTGATATTCCCACACTTGGCTATTATCTATTACAGGTATATTGCCACCTGTAAAGAAGCGGCCACTACTGGGGTTACTTACAAAGTAATAGTTATCAATACCTGTTGCAAGCAGCGGGTTACCAATCACGCGCTTAATTTGGATGAGATCAGTTGCAATTTGATTACCATAAACAGCGGCATTAAGAATACAACTCATCGGCGATGCTGTTGTTACAGTAGTCCCCCATAACGTCCTAAAGTGCCCCACTTGTTGGGGGAAAGTACCATTATTAAAGCCCTCTCCTGAACATTCTGCATTCGGATCATTTGGAACAGGATTGACATTGGACCAAGTTAAGGTACCGACAAAGTCACCAAAAAAATTTTGCTTTCGTAAATCGTCAGCAATTAACGCAAGTGCAAAACGACCATTTTCTTGAAGCTCACCACTATCAGTAGTTTGTTCAGAGGTAGTTTTTAAATCGACAAAAATAGTCAACACTCCAATGAGTAAAAAAATACCAACCGCTAGAGCTACAAAAACTTCAATAACGGTATAACCACATTGCTTTTTCATACTAAAACACATATGCCTGTAAAATTACTGTTCTTCGTTGGCCGCCGGCAATTCCGCAATTTCCGCCACCATCAGCTATTACTTCTCTTCCCTGCCAACTCACTGTTACGTTAACTTGATTCACATTGGTTACCACAATACATGCTCTGCCGCCAACCAAACCTCCGACATTATTAACACCGTTCAAAACGTCAGCCCCCATTAAAGCAAGTTCCCACTCATAAAGGTCATTAGTTGCGATTTGTGCTGCGCTGCAATCATCTAGCACATCATTACAACGATCAGGTAATGGGTTAAGGCTTTCGCCAAAGTCATTTCCTGCATAATTTGCGAGCGCTCTAGCATCATTACTTCGCATCTTCTCAATAATATCTTGAGCTAAAGCAGATGCAAGAGAACGCTGCATTGCATCAAAACTACTCTTTTTGGCGGTTGCTTGCATAGCAACAGCGCCTAAAATACCTGTAACAATAAGAAATAATGCAACTAGCACTTCAATAAACGTCATACCTTTTTGACGTGATATCGTATTCTTAACCATAGTAATCCTCGATTTTCAGCGAAAAAGTATGATGTTTTACATTCTGAGAGTTGTTTGCCATTAAATTTATATCAAAAAATTCAATGGTGTTTTCGACAAAGAAACACCGAGGCACTTGACGAAAGACAAATGTCTGAAAGAGGTGAATATATGTGTTAAAAATCACAAAAGTGAACCGCATTAACCCATACCTATAGTCCATAAAACGAATAATCATCCCTTAAAATTGATGCACAGTTATTATTCGTTATAAATGTATCTTACTAAAAAAGTTCTGGCAATATATTCTCACTGTGAAGAATTTTTGCGCAACTTTACTCGATTTAAGACTAGCGTAATTCAACTGGAACTGCAAACACCGTGTTCTCTTCTCGCCCTGGATATTCGATAACCTCTTGTCCACCAAAACTTTTTAGTGACTCGATTACCTGTTTAACTAGAATTTCTGGTGCTGATGCCCCTGCAGTTACGCCGACTTTATTAACACCTTGTAACCAAGACTGATCAATATTGTTAGCCGTATCGATCAAATAAGAAGGTGTCCCGATTTTTTCAGATAACTCCCTTAGGCGATTCGAATTAGAACTATTTTTTGCACCAACAACCAGCAATAAATCCACTTCACTGGCAATCGCTCTGACCGCATCTTGTCTGTTTTGTGTGGCGTAGCAAATATCATCTTTCCTTGGCCCTTCTATCGCCGGAAACTTTTTAATGAGCGCATCGATCACTTCACTGGTATCGTCGACAGATAGCGTGGTTTGACTGCAAAAATAGAGGTGCTCTGGATTTTTTACCGTTAAACTTTCAACATCCTTAGTTGATTCAACTAAATAGATGCCTCCTTCTGCACTTTCATATTGTCCCATCGTTCCCTCTACTTCAGGGTGTCCGGCGTGACCAATTAAGATACACTCAACATTTTTTCGACTGGCCCGAGAAACTTCCATATGGACTTTGGTGACTAATGGACACGTTGCGTCAAATACTTTTAATCCGCGATTTTTCGCTTCATTTCGTACGGCTTTTGAGACACCATGTGCAGAAAATATCACGGTACTATCATCGGGTACCTCATCAAGTTCATCTACGAAAACGGCGCCACGCTTTTTAAGGCCGTTGACCACGAATTTATTATGAACAACTTCATGGCGAACATAAATAGGAGCATCAAACAGATCAAGGGCTCGATCTACAATACTAATCGCACGATCAACGCCCGCACAAAACCCTCTTGGATTTGCTAAAATGATTTCCATATTGCCCCCTTATAAAATATCTACAACGTCAATAACAAAAGTCACCGCTTGACCTGCCAATGGATGATTAAAATCAACGGTGACTGATTGACCTGAAACTTCTGTGATCATTCCCGGCAGTTCAATCCCGCCTGGCTGAGTGAAGGTGATAATACTACCTACTTTGGCTGGCGTTTCAGCAGAAAATTTACTGGCATCGACAAAATGGATATTGTCAGGATTAATCTCGCCAAAAGCGTCAGCTGCTTGCAACGTGAATTCCTTGCTATCGCCAACGGTGAGTCCAAGCAACTGCTGCTCAAAGGCAGGTGAAATACTTTCATCACCCATAATAATCTTAGCCGGTTTATTATTCACTTTAGTACTATCAGCTGCCGAACCATCGGCTAACTTCATGGTAATGTGAACAATAATTTTTGAATCATGCTTGATGACTTTACTCATGTCTTAATTCTCTTGAGGTTGCTTAGATGCCTTTTTTGCTTTCTCTTCTTGGATAGCATCGATGATCATAAATCCAGCGCCAATAAATATCATTGAATCGGCAATATTAAAGGCCGGCCAGTGGCTATTTCCGATGTAAAAGTCTAAAAAGTCGATAACATAGCCAAAGAGTACTCGGTCAATTAAATTGCCCATGGCACCACTTAACATACAGGCTAAAGCAATGGCTAAATAAGTTTTATCTGCTGGCGTACGCTTTAACCAAACACTAAAAATAACACAAGCAATCGCCGCAATTGCGGTAAAAAACCATCGTTGCCAGCCACCTTGATCAGCGAGAAAACTAAATGCCGCACCTGGGTTATGTATGTAAGTCAGATTAAAAAACGGCAGTATATTGACCGATTCATAGAGATCAAATGTATTAGCGACCCATTGCTTAGTCACTTGATCTACGATTAAAAATATTACGGTTATCCACAACCATTTTAAACTTGAACTTTGCTTCATAGCTTTCTTCATTTTATCTACTGATTAAAACAAAAGTGCTCAAACAGAAATAATTTGAGCACTTTCAATCAAATATAAACAGTTGGGTTAGGCAAAGTAACGTACTTCACCATCACCTTCAACATTGGTGACGCAGCGACCACATAAGTCGTTATGCGCTTCATCTTGCCCAACATCATCGGTATAGTGCCAACAACGCTCACATTTGGTGCCGTTTGATTTACTTACCGACAACCACAAGCCTGAGATCTCTGTTGCTGTTGCATCGTTCGGTGCTTGCTCGACAAGCTCAACCTTGGCCTTAGAGGTAATTAACACAAAACGTAACTCTTCGTTTAATGCTAAAAGCACCTCAGCCAATTCTTTAGTTGCGTATAAGATCACTTCAGCTTCTAGCGCCTTACCCACAACTTTGTCTTTCCTAGCAAGTTCAAGGGCACGATTCACCTCTGAGCGTACTTTTAAGATGGTTGACCAATAGTCATTGTTGTACTGATAATCGCTTGGCAGCTTTTCTAAGCCATCAAACCAAACCCCGGTAAAGACAAAAGGTTCACGCGCTTCACCTGCTGGAGCAGGCAAAGCTTGCCAAATTTCTTGCGCAGTAAATGACAAAATAGGAGCCATCCAGCGGGTCATTGCCTCAGCAACTAAATACATTGCCGTTTGACATGAACGACGAGCATTACTTTCGCTCTGTGCTGTATATTGGCGGTCTTTAATGATATCCAGGTAAAAACCACCCAACTCTGTCGTACAGAAATTCATTAACTTATGCACAACGTTATGGAACTCATAACTGTTATAAGCTTGAACAATTTCCTCTTGTAATTGCGCCGCACGACCAACCACCCAGCGATCTAAAGCGACCATCTCAGAGAAAGCTACTGTATGGGCTTTAGGGTCAAAACCGTTGATATTGGCCAATAAAAATCGTGACGTATTTCGAATTCGACGATAAGCATCTGCTTGACGATTAAATATTTCATCAGAAACGGTTATTTCTTGGGTGTAGTTCACTGACGCCACCCATAAACGCAAAATATCTGCACCGAGTTTATTGGTAATTTGATCTGGTGTAACCACATTACCTAAAGATTTAGACATCTTATGGCCATTAACATCAACAGTAAAACCATGTGTTAATACTTCGCTATAAGGCGCTTCTCCGTTCATCGCAACAGAAGACATCATTGAAGACATAAACCATCCACGATGTTGATCAGAGCCTTCTAAATAAAGATCAGCACGCTGGTCAAATTCTTCACGGGCACCAATGACAGTCGAATGCGTCACACCAGAGTCAAACCAAACATCGAGTGTATCTGGCACTTTAATGTAATCAGCGTCGTCTTTACCAATAAGTTCTTTGGCTTCTAAATCAAACCATGCCTGAATACCTGATTTTTCAACACGTTGTGCAACTTCTTCGATAAGCTCGATGCTGCGCGGATGCAATGCACCGGTATCTTTGTGAATGAATAATGCAATAGGTACTCCCCATGTTCTTTGACGGGAAATACACCAATCTGGACGACCTTCAACCATGCCCTCTATACGACTTTGTCCCCAGTCAGGGATCCATTTGGTTTTCTTTATTTCGTCAAGAGATGCCTGACGTAGTCCATTTTTATCCATGCTGATGAACCATTGTGGCGTCGCTCTAAAAATGATTGGCGTTTTATGGCGCCAACAATGCGGGTAAGAATGCTCATAAGCATGATGGTGAAGCAAGGCGCCTTTATCTTTTAATAATTCAACAATGGTCGCATTAGCTTTAAATACATGCATCCCTTCAACAAAGGCGGTACCTTCTAAAAATACGCCATTGGCACCAACTGGATTATATATCTCTAAATCGTATTGCTTACATACGTTAAAGTCATCGACACCATGACCACCTGCCGTATGGACACACCCTGTGCCTGAATCTGTAGTAACATGGTCACCACATACGACTGGAACAGTGATGTCATTAAATGGATGATGTAATGAGATCAACTCTAGATCTTGCCCTTTACAGAATCCCAGTGCGTGATACTTGGAAATGTTAAATCTATCCATACACAGATTAACGAGATCTGATGCGAGTACCACCCTAAATTGTTGACCATCTTTTTCACATTGCACTAGGGTATATTCGATTTCAGGGTGAACCGCTACAGCGCGGTTAGCTGGCAATGTCCACGGCGTCGTAGTCCAAATAACAAAAGCGATATCACCGTGCCCCTGATGGTCTTCAGGATGCGAAAATTTATCGGCTATCGAATTATCAGTAACGTTAAATGCAACATCGATAGCTGGAGATTGTTTGTCTTTATACTCAACTTCGGCTTCAGCAAGCGCTGAACCACAGTCGGTGCACCAATGAACCGGTTTAAATCCTTGCTGCAAGTGCCCGTTCTCAGCGATTTTACCTAGAGCACGAATAATATTCGCTTCCGTTTTAAAATCCATGGTCAAGTATGGGTTTTCCCAATCGGCAAAAACACCTAAGCGCTTAAAATCTTCTCGTTGGCCATCAACTTGTTTGATAGCGTAATCTCGACACTTTTGACGAAACTCTGCTGCAGATACTTTATGGCCAGGTTTGCCAACTTTTTTCTCAACCATTAATTCAATCGGTAGGCCGTGACAATCCCAACCTGGTACATATGGAGAGTTGAAATCTGAAAGCGTTTTTGATTTAACGATAACATCTTTCAATATTTTATTAACCGCATGACCTAAATGGATATTGCCATTGGCGTAAGGAGGGCCATCGTGCAAAATAAATGACTTTTTACCCTTCTTTGCAGCGCGAATTTTGCCATAAAGATCTTGGCTCGCCCAATCTTTTAGCATTTGCGGTTCACGATTTGCCATGTTCCCTTTCATTGGAAAGGCGGTATCAGGCAAATTCAGGGTATGTTTATAATCACTCATTTAATTTGATATCCGTCTAATTAATAATTACTTGGTTTAATATTGTTGTTTCACGATTACCTGTTGAGCATTTTCTTTATCTAACGCGATTTGTTCGCGTAATGCATCTAACGAGGTAAACTTTTTTTCATCTCTTAATTTTTTCAAAAGCGCCACTTCAATGGTTTGACCATACAACACCTGATTAAAGTCAAAAATATGAACTTCTAACTGTTGCCTTAATCCGGCGACAGTGGGTCGGTTACCAATATTAGCAACGCCATAAAAGCCACCATCTTGCGTGGTCACTTTAACCGCATAGACTCCAGCTACTGGTGAGACTCTGCGTTTTAATAAAATATTAGCGGTAGGAAAGCCTAACTCTCTTCCCCTTTTGTCACCATGAAATACTTTACCGATAATAGCGTAACGCCGACCAAGCATTGTTGCTGCACTAGACAAATTACCTTGCTCTAACGCTTCTCTGATCGCGGTGCTACTGATTCGGCAATTCTCCAGTTTATAGCTGGCAGTATCTGTGACGCTAAAGTTATACTTTTCACCGGCTAACTTCAATAGTGAAAAGTCACCAACGCGATTTTTACCAAACTGAAAGTCATCGCCGATGATTAATTCTTTAATATGGAGCTTTTCGACCAACAATTTTTCAATAAAATCATCCGCCGATAGTTGAGCAAATTGGCGATTAAAATTAACACATATCAGGTAATCAACACCTAAACGCTTAAGTAAAATATACTTATCGCGCAGCCTCGTTAACCTAGCTGGCGCTGTATCTGGTGAAAAGAGCTCTCGTGGCTGCGGCTCAAACACCATAACCGCTGACTTAATATTGGCCAGTGAGGCTTTCTTTACTAGCGCTTTAATGACGCGCTCATGCCCAAGATGAACACCATCAAAATTGCCTATCGTTAACGCGCAGCCATGTGCAGAAAACTCCGCTATCTGCTCAATATTTTGAATGCCACGAATTAATTGCATTTGATAGACATACTCTCTTTAATTCACCCTTCTCAACTAGGAATTTAGGTGTCGTCATTAAAAATCGACGAATTATAGCTTAGTCGACTAGAAGAATCAGCTATTGAACGCAATTTGTTCAGAACTTTTTTTACCGACGTTTAACGAGAAAATCTTTTGGACGTATACCCAACAGTAAAACTGAACAAAAGTAACTGGCTATTCCAGCAAAAATACACAAAGATAAGGTCGTAACTTGCGCTAAAAATGTTTTACTTAACCAGATATCAAAAGGTGGTGAAAGAGTATAAACAACACCTGCCATGATCATCGCACTTAGCATTACCTTAGCAATGTAAATTTTTGTGACTCTTGTTAACTGATAAACATGGTGAGATTTCAAACCACGATAGAGCAGCACCGCATTTAACGTTGCTGAAAGTGTTGTTGCAATAGCTAAACCGATATAACCAAAAAATGGCGCAAGCATAAGATTAAACACCATATTGGCAACCATTGCCTTAATTGCGATCTTAACGGGTGTTTTAGTATCTTGACGAGCGTAGTATCCCGGCGCCAATACTTTAATAAACATAAAGCTCAATAGCCCTGATAGGTAAGCAAATAACGCGTATGACACTTGAATAACTTCAGAACTGGTAAACTCACCACGCATAAAAAGCACCATAATAATGGGCTGTGCTAAGACCATTAAGCCGACGAGTGCAGGCCAACCAAATAAACTGATGACTTTGATACCCCAATCTAAGGTTGTTGAGAACTCTTGATTATCTTGTTTAGCATGCAAACGCGACAAACTTGGTAAGATGACAGTTGCGATACCTATACCAAACAAACCTAATGGAAACTCTAACAAACGATCGGCGTAATAAAGCCAACTAATTGAACCTGTTACTAAAAAGCTCGCAATAAGCGTATCTAATAATAAATTAATTTGGGTCACGGAAACACCAAACAAAGCCGGTATAATTAGCTTTCGAATCTTTGTGACACCTGGTGCATGCCACGCCCAGCGTGGTTTAACTAATACCCCAGCCTTATACAAAAATGGTATTTGAAATAGAAATTGAACTAAACCGCCAGTAAATACCCCCCACGCTAAAATAAACTGAGGTTCAACAAACGCATCTTTAAACACCAGCACAAGAGATATGATAGCGACATTGAGTAAGACAGGTGTGAACGCTGACACGGCAAACTTACCTAAGGTATTGAGAACAGCACCAGATAACGCGACAAAGCTAACAAACCAAAGATAAGGAAAGGTAATTTTTAACAGTGTAGAGGCAAGCTCAAACTTTTGTGCTGATTGACCATCATTTAACCAATCTAAAAACCAGCCAAATCCAAATATCATGACGATCACTGAAGAGCCAATTACGCCAAGTAATGTAACTATCGTGACAATAACCCCGAGCGTACCTGACACCTGTGCTATCAATTCTCGGGTATGCTTTTGCTTTTCATCCAATTGATCTTTTTCATTGTATTCAGCAAGGACAGGCACAAATGCCTGAGCAAATGCGCCCTCAGCAAATAGCCGGCGCAAGAAATTAGGTATTTTGTTAGCAAAAAAGAAAACATCAGCTGCAGCACTAGCGCCAATAAAATTAGCAATGACGACATCTCGAATTAAGCCAAGCACACGAGAAATCATGGTCATGAGGCTAACAATAATACCAGATTTTACTAACGCTTTACTCACCTAATACACTCACCAACTGCATCAACATTAAAATGGTCGTTATTATGTCTATAAGCCCGATGATTTAACAAGGAAAACCTGAGAATTTACCCGATAACCAAAAAAAACGACATCGCAATTTAAATTCAATAAAAAGATACAGATTTGGAAACTGTTATCAATAACAATCAAATTATCAAATTAACTGGCTAAATCATTTGACATTGGCGTCAAAAACAGGCATATTTCGTCGCCTTAAATTTAAGCTATATTTAATTCATTTAGGAGTTCACCTTGGCTAACTCAAAGCAAGCTAAGAAGCGCGCGTTACAATCAGAAAAGCGCCGTCAACACAATGCAAGCCGTCGTTCAATGATGCGTACTTTAGTAAAAAAAGTTATCGCTGCTATTGAAGCCGGTGACAAAGAAACTGCAACAAAAGAATTTGCAGCAGCTACACCAATTTTAGATCGTTATGCAAGCAAAGGCCTTATTCACAAGAATAAAGCAGCGCGCAGCAAGAGTCGTTTAAACGCAGCGATTAAAGCACTTTAATTGTAAGCTTTATGAAAAAACCGGCTACTAGCCGGTTTTTTATTGCCTTTAATCACATTATTGGCAATTCACCCTTGTCATCTTGCTCAAATTTTTCTAGTCTCTACGGTCAAAAACGATAAGGCTAAAAAAATGAAACTAACCACTCTCGCATCTGCATTGCTTATTGCAACAGCAGCGTTAACGGGCTGCAACGAAAACGCCACCGCACCTAACAATGTTAGCCCAACCTTGATACCTGAATACAACAACCGCCTTGATATCTATCAATCTGTTAAACTAACTGCAGATTTAAGTCATTTAACCACAGAACAAAAACAAATGATTGCGCTGTTGATTGAAGCGTCAGATATTATGGATGACCTATTCTGGAAACAAGCATTTGGTGATAACAAACAGGCATTTTTGGCCAGTATCAAGGATGAGAAAGTCCGCGAGTTTGCTGATATCAATTATGGCCCTTGGGATAGACTGAATGGCGATACCGTTTTCTTGTCAGAAATGAAAGAGAAGCCATTAGGCGCTCAGTTTTATCCTGAAGATATGACAAAGGATGAGTTCGAAAAGGCTCAATTTCCTGATAAAAAAGGTCTTTATTCTTTAGTAAAAAGAAACGAACAAGGTCAGCTAACCACTATCGCATATTCTGAAGCATACAGTGATGAACTAAACCGAGCAGCAGCTATATTAGAGAAAGCCGCTACTTTTGCTAAAGATAAAGAGTTTGCAAACTACTTAACCTTACGCGCTAAAGCCTTAAGAACCGACGAGTACCAAGAATCCGACTTTGCTTGGATGGATATGAAAAACAACCCAATCGATGTGGTTATCGGACCTATTGAAACCTATGAAGATCAGTTATTTGGTTATCGTGCAGCTTTTGAGTCATACGTTTTGATAAAGGATATGAGCTGGAGTGAAAAACTTGCCAAATATGCACAGTATTTACCTGAGCTTCAAAAAGGCCTACCTGTCGCTAAAAAATATAAGGCTGAAACACCAGGTTCAGACGCAGATTTGAATGCTTACGATGTCATATACTACGCTGGCCATTCAAATGCAGGAAGTAAGACAATTGCCATCAACTTACCAAATGACGAACAAGTTCAGTTGGAGAAAGGCACTCGTCGTTTACAACTTAAAAACGCCATGCGAGCAAAATATGACGCTATATTGGTACCAATTGCAGAACAACTCATTGTCCCAGAGCAACGTAAGCATGTTACCTTTAATGCATTTTTCGCCAACACTATGTTCCATGAAGTGGCGCATGGGTTAGGTATTAAAAATACCATTAACGATAAAGGTACCGTTCGCCAAGCATTAAAAGAGCATGCATCAGCACTAGAAGAAGGTAAAGCGGATATCCTAGGTTTGTATATGGTAAGACAGCTTTTAGAAAAAGGCGCGATCACTGAAGGTATCCTTCAAGACTACTACACCACTTTCCTTGCTGGCATCTTCCGCTCAGTTCGCTTTGGCGCGAGTTCAGCCCATGGTAAAGCAAATATGGTTCGCTTTAATTATTTTGCCGAGCAAGGTGCATTTGACCGCAATGAACAAGGCTTATACAGCGTTAACATGGAGAAAATGACTAAGGCTATTGATTCATTATCCGCACTGATCCTTGAATTACAGGGTAATGGAGATTATCAAGGAGTCGATGAATTAGTCAGCAAAAGTGGTGTAATAACGGAAAGATTACAAAACGATTTAGACTTATTATCAAAAGCCAATATTCCTGTAGATATTGTTTTTGAACAAGGTAAAAACGAGCTAGGCCTATAAACGATAAAGGCCGTTAGCATTTACTCGGCATTTGCCAATAAAAACCTAAGTCATCACTTCATGACTTAGGTTTTCTTTTTCGGGTATCAAATGGAACCGTGTCATTGCCTCTTCAGTAATATCTAATAGTTGAGCAACACCGGCAACACTCCATATTTCTTGCTCTAGCTGTTTACCTCGGTGAATAGCATAAGAACTAATATAATTAAGCTCAGGACTTAAATGTTCAATATCAGGTTTGTCAACGCGTGATAGTTTCACTTGAATACAGGTAAAGCTTCCTAACTTTAATGCATCTCGAATGAATTGCTTTTTATCTTGCTCTGACTCAAATTCAGATTCAAGTTTCGTTGATACCGCTTGTTCAATAATCTCTTTACTATCATCAATGGCGATATAAATAATGTCGACAATCGGTAAATCACGAGACTGCATTCTTTTTAAGGTAGAATGCATTAATGTGGTCGCCTGTAAATTGTTGAGCAAAGGATACAAATTATAAAACCTTTGTCTATCGCTAAGCTGTTGACAAAGGTCTATGATTTTAACATT
The DNA here is from genome assembly GCF_053485795.1 of Thalassotalea ganghwensis. NCBI lineage: Bacteria > Pseudomonadati > Pseudomonadota > Gammaproteobacteria > Alteromonadales > Colwelliaceae > Thalassotalea > Thalassotalea ganghwensis. The sequence goes on along the minus strand of NZ_JBQRUM010000017.1, from coordinate 63,301 downwards.
GTCTGAATTACAGGTGATTACCTCTATTTTGTAACGACTGCCACTCGTTTGAATAACTAAAGAAGGGATAGCGACACTTCGACTGTAGATATTACGCAATGCTTTGGCAAGTTCAGGTCTCATCATCGCGTATTCATCACGCGTTAGCTTGTCTTTATTCTTTTCGATAAGCGCTTTAAAAAACGCCCTACCGATATGGCGATGCTTTTGCACATGCACACGCAAATTAAGAACATTTTTCTTCTTATTAATGTGCATCACTTCATAAGGCAAGCCTTTCAAATCAAATGATGCGGTAATCTTCTGTAACTGAGGAAAAGTTACATTAACAACTTCTGATGCACTCAGTGCGGCACTTTTCTCCAATTCTACTTTTAAGCCCGAGGCTGAAAAATCCTCTGATACGCCTTTCCACGTGACACCGCCCACTTCTAGTATCACCGGCGTTTTATAGTAAAAGCGTGGCTCTGAGCGTTGATTGTTGTAGTTAACACCAACATCTTCGACGATAAGCCCTTGCTTTTGACGTTTATGGCCAAAGGTTTTTAACTTTGCGGTACTGATATTTTCATAATTTAACTGGTGATAAATTTTAAATAAATTTGGCTCAGCTAATTCGTTAGCGACCACGATATAAGTCAATTGTTCAATGGTCTCTTTAACGTCATCAGGCATCGGTAAATTTAAATATTGATCTTTTTTGGCAATCGTATTCGACAAGGTTAGTCGTGACTCAGCATAGTCAGGGTTAACCTCTAGAAGCGTTAACTGGGTGATCATAAAATCACCTTTATTAGCAGCAAAGCCTAAGTACTCTGTCATAAAAGCTTTATCATCACTTAACTGAACATTATCGGCTGTATAAAAGTAGCTTTTACCCTGACTACGATGAATAAAACTATAAACGTATAAAGCTTTACCTTGTTTTTGAACGCGTTTTAAGCGCGCTAGACGCTCAGGTGTCACCAAATAGTGCAGCGTCGATGTATGACGTTCGTCTTGCCAGTATTGATATATCGATTGATTATTGTGACAAGTTAAGGCGTATTTAGGGGTTGGCACACCATCAACTTCATGAAGAAAAATTGGCAATTCATTTGACTTAGGCAACGTAAATTGTTCAAAAATTCTCGACTTCAGCGCCGCTATGGTATTGTCTAAGTTAACTTTATATCGACGTTTGTTACCTTGAATATAACCATTGAGAAACTTATTGAAACCATCACGACTTTCATCGGTTCGATAGATTCGTCGACACCCTACCCATTGTACATCTTCTACCGTATGAATATTCCTAACTTCATACTCATACTTATCTTCATTTTTAAACTGAAACTCTTGTTCAAGCCCAATAAAGCGGATAGAAATTATTTGTCGAACTTGGAGTGATTGCGATTTTGAAAAACGAAATTTGCAGCCATTAATACTGATATCGGAACTCGTCGCGTCAAGCACATCTTTATCATTAACTACCACCTTAATCGCGATAGCAAAGTTCATTCGTTCCTCTTTGCGGTCAAAATAAGGTCCAAAACGGTATAAAGTTGCCGGGTACTGAGTTTTCTCTTTATTTTTTTGTGTTTGATTTTGTTGAAGTTCAGCAGAATTTTGCGGGTTTGCTTTCTCCCGTTGATACATCACTCTGAAATTATTTTCAGTATTCATGAGTGCTTCATAAACACCAAAGGTATACTCTCCGTACACATTAACGTTTTGCTCAAAAACTTTAATGGCAACATCATCTAAGAAATGTACTCGACCTTCATGCTCATAGGCTCGACACTCACCATCAACATGACCACGCAAATCGACTAAACGTGTACATGGACTGGCCAAACGCTTGATTTCCATTTTTAATAAAAAGCGCTCAGTTTTATTCAGTGACTGAGTAGCGTCAGCAAACTTAGCTTCAAAGTCTTTCGCCGAAACTTTACCTTTGAAGTTATCAATAATATGCTGATATTTTGAGAAATCTTTAGTCATTTATGGCCAATTATTATTACAATAGTCTCATTGCGTGAATAAATAATTATACGTTGATATTTTAACGTCTAACAAGCGATCTTACGTATAATATTCACTAACCGTTTCATTATTTTATCTTTTTTAAGCAATAACCGTACCTTTGGGTAAAAATCATGGCAAAAACAAAAACAGCATATGTTTGTACTGATTGCGGAGCTGAGTATTCTCGCTGGCTTGGCCAATGTAATGAATGCAAAGCATGGAATACTATCTCCGAATTTAGACAACCCAAATCACCGTCAAGATCCGGCAGTTTTTCTGGTTTTGCTGGTTTTACCGAGGCAAAAGTTCAAACTCTTGACACCATCGACTTAGCGGAACTACCACGCTTTTCTTCAGGCTTTTTAGAGTTTGATCGTGTCTTAGGTGGCGGCATAGTTCCCGGCAGTGCCATTCTCATTGGTGGAGAGCCCGGAGCAGGTAAAAGTACGCTTTTACTGCAAACTATGTGCAGCTTATCAGAGACAATGTCTGCTCTGTACATTACGGGTGAAGAGTCATTACAGCAAGTAGCCATGCGCGCTAACCGCCTAGGGATTAAAGCCGAAAACCTTAAGTTGTTATCTGAAACCAGTGTTGAAAACATTTGCCATATAGCCGAAAAAGAAAAGCCCAAAATCATCGTTATTGATTCGATACAAGTAATGCATATGGCCGACATTCAATCGGCGCCGGGCAGTGTCTCGCAAGTAAGAGAGGCTGCCGCATACTTAACAAGGTTTGCCAAACAACACCATGTCGCAATGATACTTGTTGGCCACGTAACTAAAGATGGCAGTCTTGCTGGGCCTAAAGTATTAGAGCACTGTATTGATTGCTCGATTATGTTAGAGGGAAGTACGGATTCACGATACCGAACACTTCGAGGTAACAAAAATAGATTTGGTGCTGTAAACGAATTGGGTGTTTTTGCCATGACCAGCACCGGCCTTAAAGAAGTTAAAAATCCTTCAGCTATCTTCTTATCTCGCTCAGAAGAGCAAACCGCTGGAAGCGTTGTGATGGTGTTATGGGAAGGAACTCGACCCTTACTCGTTGAAATTCAAGCATTGGTTGATCATTCTGCTTTAGGCAATCCCCGTCGTGTTGCCGTCGGTGCAGAACAGAATCGTTTAGCGATGTTGTTGGCGATTTTACATCGTCATGGTGGGCTACAAATGAACGACCAAGATGTATTTGTAAACGTTGTTGGTGGCGTTAAAGTTGCTGAGACCAGCATTGATTTAGCCTTGATCCTTGCTTTAGTTTCAAGCTTTCGCGATGCTCCCCTGCCAAGAGATCTTGTCGTATTTGGTGAAGTCGGCCTCTCTGGCGAAATTCGTCCGGTACCAAGTGGACAAGAGCGAATTTATGAAGCCGCTAAACATGGTTTTAAGCGCGCTATTGTTCCATTTAACAATATGCCTAAACAAGCCATCGATGGCATGGAGGTTATAGGGGTTAAAAAGCTTAGTGACGCCTTAGAAGTTATTTAATGCGTTGACCAAGTTTCAAACGCTATACGAACATCATTCGATATGCACTTTATCTATAAAAAGTGCATACTTTCTACCAAATAATCACTATTTGGCGTGTTACTAGGCCAAAAATGTACAACTAATCGCAATATTCACATTACTTATCCCGTCAGGCTTGACATCACGATTGGTTTCTCCAATATAGGCGATGTTAAAAATTCTTATAATAATGACAAGAGAACCAACATGAAAAAATCATTAATCGCATTGTCCATTAGCGCTGTATTACTCAGCGCATGTGGCGGACAATCAAACACAACAGCTCAAGTTGCCGAAAAATCAGAAGTAACTTCTCCCGCAACTGCCTCAACGGGTAAAGCTGAATTAGGCTCATTTGGTGTAGACTTAAGTGCCCGTAACCTTGATGTTAAACCAGGTGATGACTTTTTTATGCATGCCAGCGGTACTTGGTATGATAACTTTGAAATGCCATCAGACAAAACACGTTACGGCGCTTTTACTGCACTAGCAGAGCGTAGTGAAAAGCAAGTAAAAGAAATTATTGATGATGTAACCTCTCGCAAAGACTTAAATGCTGAAGAGCAGATGGTTGCAGACTTCTACAACAGCTATATGGATGTAGAAACTATCAATAAACTGGGTATCACACCGATTAAACCAACGCTGGAAAAAATTGCACAAGTAAAGTCAGTAGATGATTTAACTGTGCTTTTTGGTCAGTCATGGCTAAACGGCGTTGCCAGCCCGTTAACGGGTGGTATGTGGTTTAATCGCCTAGACCCTGATAAATATGAATTTTCTCTTGGTGCTAGCGGCTTAGGCTTACCGGATCGTTCTTACTATTTAGAAGAAAGCGAGCGTTTCTCAAAAACTCGTGCAGCTTATGTAGCACATATCGCCGAAATGCTTGCATTTGCAGGTGTTGAAGACACACAAGCAAAAGCAGAGGCAATTTTAGCATTAGAAACCAAAATTGCTGAAGGGCACTGGCCACGAGAAAAACGTCGTGATCGTGATCTAACGTTAAACCAAATCAAACGTGATCAACTTGCGCAAGAATACCCTGGATTTAACTGGTCGTTATTCTTTGAACAAACACAATATCAAGTGCCGCAATTAAACGTTTCTCAACCAGAGCCAGTAAAAGCAATGATTGAGTTGATCAATAACGAAGATTTAAGCATTTGGAAAGATTACTTAACTTATCACGCTATTTCTAACAACGCTTCGTTATTGTCCGAAGACATTTTTAACGCCAACTTCAAATTCCATAATACCGAATTAAGCGGTCAAAAAGAGCCTCGTCCACGTTGGAAGCGTGCGATTAGCCAAATGTCAGGTACCGAGTCATTAGGTTTTGCTATTGGTAAAATCTACGTAGACAAGTACTTCCCAGAATCTTCTAAAAAGCAGATGGCTGAACTCGTTGAAAACTTACGTAAAGCCCTAGGGGAGCGTATTGATAATCTAGATTGGATGAGCGCCGATACTAAAGTCAATGCACGTGCTAAGCTAGCATCATTTAATCCAAAAATCGGTTACCCTGATGTATGGCAATCATTTGACGGTTTGAGTATTTCAGCTAATGACTTGATGGGTAATATTCAAAATATTCGTCAATTCTTCAGAGCAGAAGAAGCATCAAAAGAGCTTGAAAAAACCGACCGTAACCGTTGGGGCATGACACCACAGCGTGTTAATGCTTACTATAATAGCTCATTCAATGAAATTGTTTTCCCAGCTGCAATATTGCAACCACCATTCTTTGATCCAAATGCAGATCCAGCAGTAAATTATGGTGGCATTGGCGCCGTTATCGGTCACGAAATGGGTCACGGTTTTGATGATCAAGGCTCAAAATCTGATGCCAATGGTATTCAACGGAACTGGTGGACTGACGAAGATCGCGCCGCATTTGAAGCTAAAGCCGACAAACTTGCTGAGCAATACAGCAAGTACGAACCAATCCCTGACAATTTCGTTAATGGTCGAAACAGCTTAGGTGAAAACATTGGTGACGTTGGTGGTATTGCCATGGCATATCATGCATACAAATTAAGCTTAAACGGCAAAGAAGCACCGATCATTGATGGTTTAACTGGCGATCAACGTTTCTTCTTAGCATGGGCGCAAGTATGGAAAGAAAAGCGTACCGAGCAAAGTATGCTAAACCAATTACGCGCAGGTACACACGCTCCGGGTCGTTTCAGAGCATTAGCGCCTCGTAACCACGATGCATGGTATAAAGCGTTTGATGTTAAAGAAGGCGATGCGCTTTACTTAGCACCAGAAGAACGTATTCGTATCTGGTAATTTCAGATAATGACCTAATAAAAAACCGGTGCTTGCACCGGTTTTTTTCCTGTGGGGTTTTGCTAAACATTAGCGCTATTCTGGTTCATAATCCAAATTGGCAGACAACCAACGTTCAGCTTGTTCAATGGTAAAACCTTTTCTTGCCGCGTAATCTAACACCTGATCTTTACCCAATTTAGCTACCGCAAAATATTTACTTTCTGGGTGAGCAAAATACCAGCCGCTAACCGCCGCTCCAGGCCACATCGCATAACTTGAAGTCAATTCCATACCGATGTTTTCTTCAACGTTGAGTAATTTCCATAACAGTCCTTTTTCCGTATGTTCAGGGCACGCTGGATAGCCTGGTGCCGGGCGAATACCTTGATATTGCTCACGAATTAATCCATCGTTATCCAGTTGTTCATCTGGTGCATAGCCCCAATATTCTTTTCGAATTTGCTCATGAAGATACTCTGCGCTTGCTTCAGCTAATCTATCAGCAACTGCTTTAACCAGAATACTGTTATAGTCATCATGCTCGGCATCGTATTGCTTGACTAAGTCTTCGGCACCAAAACCTGCAGACACAGCAAAGGCACCGACATAATCGTTGATACCAGAGCTTTGCTCAGCAACAAAGTCAGCTAAACAACGGTTATATTGCCCTTGTGGCTTCTTACTTTGTTGGCGCAAATGGTGAACTCGCATTAATTGCTGTTCTCGTTGCTCATCTTCAAAAATAATAATGTCGTCTTGAACGCGCGTAGCTGGAAATAAACCAAATACAGCTTTAGCGGTTAAGTTATTATTGGCAATAATGTCATCAAGCATTGCATTGGCATCATTAAACAAACGCGTTGCTTCTTCACCGACAACCTCATGCTTTAAAATCAACGGATATTTACCTGATAGCTGCCATGTCATAAAAAATGGCGTCCAATCAATATAATTTCGCACGACATTTAAATCGAGCTTTTCAAGCACGGTAACACCGAGTTTATTAGGTTTAACTGGCTGATAATTGTCAAAACTAATGGGGGTGGCATTAGCTCTAGCCTCATCAAGTGAAATCAAACTTGAACGAGGCCCCTTTTTATAATGCCTTTCGCGCACTCGCTGATACTCTAATTCTTGTCTTTCCATAAACGCGGGTCTGAGCTCATCTGACAGTAAATTACTGACCACTGAAACAGAGCGTGATGCATTAGGTACGTAAACGACAGGATGCTCATACTGTGGAGATACTTTTACCGCGGTATGGGCTTTCGATGTGGTGGCACCGCCAATGAGTAATGGCAAGGTAAAACCTTGACGCTGCATTTCTTTCGCGACATGCACCATTTCATCTAAAGATGGAGTGATCAAACCTGACAAGCCTATAATATCGACCTTCTCTTGTTTTGCAACTCTGAGAATTTCTTCACAGGACACCATGACACCAAGATCAATAATGTCATAGTTATTACACTGTAAAACAACACCAACAATGTTTTTACCGATATCGTGCACATCGCCTTTTACCGTAGCCAATAACACTTTACCATTCGATTTGGCTTCCGTTTTTTCCGCTTCGATATAAGGATTCAAATGAGCAACCGCTTGTTTCATTACCCGAGCAGATTTTACGACTTGGGGTAAAAACATCTCACCAGCACCAAATAAATCACCAACCACATTCATGCCATCCATAAGTGGTCCTTCAATGACATCAAGCGGCCGTGTTGCTTGTAATCGCGCTTCTTCGGTATCCTCAACAATAAATTCATTAATCCCTTTAACCAGCGCATGCTCTAACCGTTTATTGACCGGTAGTTCTCGCCATGCAAGATCCGCTTTATTGTCTCTAACACCGGCCTGTCCCCGATAACGCTCTGCGACATCGAGTAAACGCTCTGTTGCCCCATCATCTGAATTTTGGATCACGTCTTCTACAGCAAGACGCAGATCTTCGGGAATATCTGAATAAATCGCTAATTGACCGGCATTGACGATACCCATATCCATGCCATTTTTTATGGCATGATAAAGAAATACTGCATGAATGGCTTCTCGAACCGGATTATTTCCTCGAAATGAAAACGAAACATTTGAGACACCACCAGAAATCATTGCATGGGGTAAATGTTGCTTGATGTCACCGACTGCTTCAATAAAATCAACCGCATAGCGATTATGCTCTTCGATACCTGTTGCGACAGCAAAAATATTCGGATCAAAAATGATGTCTTCTGGTGGAAAATCTAATTCATCAACCAAAATACGGTAAGCGCGTTGACAAATTTCAAACTTGCGCTCGCGAGTATCAGCCTGCCCTTCTTCATCAAAGGCCATAACAATCACGGCAGCACCGTAGCGACGCACTAATTTTGCTTGGTGACGGAAACTCTCTTCCCCTTCTTTGAGGCTGATAGAATTAACAATACCTTTACCTTGAATGCACTGTAAGCCCGCTTCAAGAATATCCCACTTTGACGAATCGAGCATAATAGGCACTTTGGCGATATCAGGCTCACCAGCAATCAGATTCAAAAATTTAATCATTGCCGCTTTAGAATCAAGCATGCCCTCATCCATGTTGATATCGATGATTTGCGCCCCATTTTCAACTTGTTGTAGCGCAACAGCGATAGCCTGATCATAATTTTCTTCAGTGATTAAGCGTTTGAATATTGCTGATCCTGTCACGTTAGTGCGCTCACCAACATTGACAAATAAACTGTTTTTATCAATGGTTAATGCTTCAAGACCTGATAAGCGACAGGCAACTTCTTTCTCACTAATGACTCTTGGTGGTAAGGTTGCAACCGCTTCTGCCATTGCCGCAATATGTTCGGGTGTTGTGCCACAACAGCCACCAATAATATTTAAAAAGCCCGATTGCGCCCATTCTTGGACATGCACCTTCATATTTTGTGCATCTAAATCATATTCACCAAACGCATTCGGTAAACCCGCATTAGGGTGCGCAGAAACCGCAAACTCACAATTTTGGCTTAGCTCTTCAACATATTGTCTTAACTCTTTCGGCCCAAGCGCACAATTTAAACCAAAAGAAATTGGTTTAGCATGACGTAAAGAATTATAAAACGCTTCCGTAGTTTGCCCAGATAAGGTTCTGCCTGACGCGTCGGTGATGGTGCCAGAAATCATAATCGGCAAACAATAGCCAAGCTCTTCAAACACGGTTTCTGCTGCAAATAAAGCCGCTTTAGCATTTAAGGTATCAAATATCGTTTCCACTAAAATAATATCAGCACCACCTTCAATGAGCGCTTTAGTTGATTCAATATATGCCGCTTTTAACTGTTCAAAAGTAACGTTTCGCTTCGATGGGTCGTTAACATCGGGAGAAATTGAGCAGGTGCGGTTTGTTGGTCCCAAGACACCCGCAACAAAACGCGGCTTATCTGGCGTTTGTTGATTAAATTCATCAACAACAATGCGCGCTAGTGCAGCAGCCTCGCGATTGATCTCTGCACTAATCGCCGCCATGTCATAATCTTCCATGGCAATGGTAGTCGCGTTAAAAGTATTGGTTTCAATAATATCGGCACCCGCTTGCAGGTACTCGCGGTGAATCGCTTTGATCACTTCTGGTTGCGTGAGTACTAATAGGTCATTGTTACCTTTAACCTCACAATGCCAATCAGCAAACCTGTCACCTCGATAGTCTTGCTCTTCAAACTTATAGGCCTGGATCATGGTACCCATCGCGCCATCAAGCAATAATATATTGTCTTTTAATCTTTGCTCTAACAAAGCGTAGGATGGTGATTTTTTCATGTTACTACTCATTTTAACGATCGCTTAACGACAGGGTGGATAGCTTGAATATTATCAGCATCCAACAAATACGGGGTAATTTGATAAACATAGTAATTTAACCAATTGGTAAACAATAAGCTACCATGGCTACGCCATGAACTTAACGGCACACTACTAACATCATTATTATTAAAATAATTTTCAGGTGCTTTAGGGTTTAAACCCGCCTTAACATCACGTTCATACTCTTCTTTTAACGTGAATGTGTCGTACTCGGGATGGCCAGTTAAATAAACTTGCTGCTTATTCTTACTGGCCACGAGGTAAACACCAGCCTCATCTGACTCAGCCAAGACCTCTAATTCATCAACCGATTGGTAGTCTTCTTTACTGATATAGCCATAACGAGAATGTGGTACATTAAAGCGCTCATCAAAGCCTCGAGTTAACTCTTCTTTAGGATTTAACGTGCGATGGCTGTAGACGCCTGATAACTTTTGCTCTCTCAGCGTTCTTTTTAAACCATAGTGATGATAAAGCGCTGCATGAGCAGCCCAACAAGAAAACATCGTCGAAGTAACATTTTTCTCGGCCCAATCAAAGATTTCACAGATTTTATCCCAAAAGGTGACTTGCTGATAATCAAGTAATGCTAGTGGCGCACCAGTGATAATTAGGCCGTCATAGGGCTTGTGCTTAATATCATCAAATAAATGATAAAACGTATCTAAATGCTCTTTAGGCGTATTTTTTGATTCATTCGTAGTAATACGAACAAAATCGATATTAATTTGCAACGGAGTGTTTGCCAACATCCGAAGAATTTGCACTTCAGTTTCTATTTTGTTCGGCATTAGGTTGAGGATCGCCACTTCCATTGGACGGATATCTTGATTAATCGCACGGTGCTCTGACATGACGAATATATTTTCATTATCAAGCACTTGCAACGCTGGCAATTGATCAGGAATTTTAATGGGCATTCTCAACCTCCTGTAGTTTTACTTTAGTATAACGAAACGTGATTTATCGCTATTAAAAATTAGGAAGGTTAATGTGCCTTGGATTGCTAGATATGTCAACATCTAAACGTATAGACGTCCAAATGATTTGGTTATGAGTTAGTCCAATTTGGGTTTATGTAAAACGTCATTTAAAATGAGAATACCGTCAAGCGCGAGAATGATACAGTGCAAGGGCTACAAGCCCGTTTTTGATTAATGATTTTGTAAAACGCAAAAACTAGCAAGTAATATTTTTCGAATTTTATCTGATAATTTACTGATTGCTAATCGCTTCAATGAAGAAGTGGTACTAATTCAGAAGAAAGGTTCAAACAAACATATTGAAACCTCAGCGATACAGGTGTACACAATAGTAATGTCAGCCTTAGCTGGAGGTAAATCAATCGAATATTTCTGCCTGATAATATTGAATCTCCATTAGCCTTGGGTATTCAAATGTCAAATGAAAACCACACTTATAAGAGGAGTTGGGGAAATCATTATACAGGAAAAATTTTGAGTCGTTTTGAACTCAGCGAAACCTCGATAGCTACAAAATCAGGAACTTCAAGTATAAATTCCACACTGATGATTTTATCGGTTTACCAATAAAAGTACTCTTGTTATTTATTAGTTTGCTGGCCTGTACTTATGGCTTAAATGTATGCCTACTATCAACAACACAAAAGTAAAAAAGTCCAAATATAACTATTCAGACTTTATTTTATTCGAAGGGGGATGCGAAAAATCACATTAAACTGCCCAGATGAATATTCGATAATATATGTAAAGTTTATACATATAAAAAATCAGGTTTTTGGTGCATTAAAAAATTTTGATGTGAAATATTCCATGCATACGCACCAGCGTGGTTAAAGACAACATAATCGCCGACACTAATGCTATCAATCCATTGCCCTTTCGCTAAAACATCTTTTGGCGTACATAGCTGACCAACTATAGTTACTTCACAATCTTTTAACGATGGTGAATTAGCTAGCCTTTTATTCGTTTTAAATAGTGTAAAAGGATGGCTATGACCTTGAGCTGCGGGTGTTCTAAAGTGATGTGTCCCTCCTTTGGCAATAACAAAGTTCTCACCATGATTTTTTTTTATGTCTAATACTTCCATACAATAATATCCGCACGCAGCACTAATATAACGACCACACTCAAACCTAACTTTTAAACTATTCACTCCTTTTTCATTGATCAGTTTTTTCAACTCGTGACAAAACCTTGGCCAATCGAAAACATCATTAACATCGGTATAGTTGACCCCAATCCCCCCTCCAACGTTTAGGTGATTTAATGCTAAATGGTATTTTTTTTGCCAACGTTGGAAGGTATCAAAATATAATGCCATTAATTTTAGATGATTATTAAGGCATAGCTGATGAGACATTAAATGAAAATGAAATCCTTCTAATTTTACATTTGGGCATTGTTGTATTATTGTTAATGCTTTATCCAATTGGCTTTCATCAAGACCAAAAGGTGTCGCTTTTCCTCCCATGGTTAACTTAGTTGTTTCAATACCACCTAACGCAATATTCATACGCAACAAAATACAAACGCGGACATTCAGTTCTTCAGCAATATTTTGTAAACGTTGAAGTTCATATAAACTTTCTACATGTATAAATTCTACGCCATCATTAATAGCTTGTCGTAATTCACTGTCGAGCTTACCCGGCCCCCCAAAAATCAAAGTTTCATCAGGTAACTGCTCACATAGCCATGATAACTCACCACCTGATGCTGCCTCAAAACCATGCACTATAGATTTCAGTGTTGCTAGTATCGGTGCCTCTGCATTAGCTTTAGCCGCATAAAATAATTGGCAATTCTCAGGTAAAGCGTCAACCATAGCCTGCGCGTGTTGTGCTAATGCGTTAAGATCATAAATATAAGCACATAGTGGCTCATTGGTTTGCCGACTTAATTGCTTTAATGCATGTTCAATGGATGGTGATGTTAATGACCACTGTCGGGTCACTTGTTTATTGGCTATCGAAGTCGCTAACATAATGACTCTCCCATAGGATTCGTTAGGTATACATAATCAGCCTCTTTATCTGCACGTTTTAACAAGCGAGTCATAAAATTACATTTACAAGGAATATTTTCACCTGCTAGCAGAGCGTCCAACTCTATTTCACGACCGAATGCTTGCTGATACTTAATAATGGCATGACGCACTTGTCGCCACATTTTTTGCTCTTGTATCTTGCTATCGCCACTCAAGTGGTAAATAGCTTCACTAATATTATTGATCAAGGTGCAATAGGCTATTCGTCGCCACCCCTGAGCTCGATCGTAATGAATGGATTGCTTAGCCCGCTCGCTTAAACTATCAATAGCTTGTTGCGGCCATAAATCTTCGATTAGTTTTGTGCCCTCTAAATCTCTCAAGTAAATACGGGTTGGCAAATGATCAGTAAATCCGATAACAGTATTTTGCAAATGAGGTTCAAAGATAATACCTAACTTAAAGAAGTAATATAAAACCGGTGTTAATAAACTCGTTAAATAGTTTTCAAACCATAATAAGGCTGCATTATTAAATGTTAAATGGTGTGCTAAAGCTAATGATTTAACATATGGGATCACTGCACTTGCGAAGTCTTCATCATCTGAAAATAAAGCGCCCGCTACCCTTGGTTGGTAATTATCTAACTCCGCTTGATCAAAACTAGTACGAAACAATAAACCAAATGCTTCACTTAATTGTTGAACATCATCTTCAGTATGTTCAAACGATTTTTTATTGACTAAGGAACGTAAATCAAGCGTAACGGAGCTCGGTTCTCTCATTATAATAAAGTGGGTGAATGGAATTCCCTGTTTTTGATGTACCTGTTCAATTACGTTAGTGAGAAATATTGCACTTTCCAATTCATACCAAGCATTTTTACGGATACAATTAGTTAAGCGAACATGGAGAGAAAATTTTAAGAAAAAATTAAACTCACTATTATATAAAGTACGCACTGAAGATGTTGGGTACCATTCACTACCATGTTTACCTAGGTCGACAATCAACTTTTGCTCTATCGCTTGTATAAATAACGCACTATTTTTAAACTTTTCAAATTGATAAGGATGACAAGGTAATAGGCGGTAATCTTTAGGTAGTTCAATGTTAAGCAGCTGCTGTAACTCGCTAATACCATTTATTTCTTCACTATTATTCGCTTTTAGTAGTGATTCTTTAACGGCTAAAAAGTTTAGCTGAAAACAAGCACCTACTTCAGGCGAAATTTTCATTAGCGCCGCCTGAGAAATACCTTCTCGGCTTTTTGGTGTTGGATGCCAAGCATGTCCCCAAATTAACGCTTGCTCTGAGTGAATAAAACCGTCTTTACTTAATTTTTTCTGTGCTTCATTAACAGAGTCTATTTGCATCTTATATGATAAAAATTGCTGACTATTAAATAAGCTATTTTGAATTTGCCGGTACAGTTCATTATTTAATGGTTGATTTAAAACAACAGCTAAATGTTTTAATAATTGCAATGTTAAGCTTTTATGGTCTAACTTATGCCAACCACTGCCAAGCTTTTTAAGGTATGGGGCGCTGGTATATCGGCATTGTCCCAAACTTTTTAAGTCTTTTACCCGAACAATAAGGCGACTTTGACTTTCAGGCAGTAACACTAACAAAAACTGGTCATTACCTTTATTAAAAGAAACTTTAAGCGCATCAGGCCAGTCCTGACGACCAAATGTTGGATTAATAAAAACTTGTTGTTTCGGCGCAGCATATTCTCGACAATAACAATTCAAAAGGTCAGTGATACTGCGCAACTCAGCTTTCTTATCGTGTAAGGAACGGTTAAATTTTAATGAGTATAATTGTTTAGCTGACATATTGTTTAGTCTCTGGTTGTTTTACTTGGGGTAGAATTAACAGCATTAATGCGGCGGTGCTGGTTAAAGCACTAATAAGAAATGGACTGTGTACATTAAAATTTTGAATCGCTAGGCCTGAGCATAAGCCAGCAATCACTCCTGCCCATTTACTGACACTATCAAACCGTCCAAACATTAAGCCTGTTTTTTCTGTTTTTAAAACGGCAATCCCTTGATGTAAACCAATAAACGTTAAACAAATACCTACGCCCATCAACAAACGCCACATGAAAATATAATTATCATTTACCGCTTGATACTGACAAAGGACAGAAGCCAATAATGCACCTAAGCCTAACGTACACATATGAGTTGCCGAACATTGTTTTTGCCAATTGCTATTCACGGCAATAACAACTAAATACACTAAATGAGGCAAACTAAAATACCAGCCAATAAGGGTATTATTGGTTGCTCCTAAGCCTTGCATATAAGGATAAAAATATGGAAATGACACAACAACAGAAAAACTAAATAAAAATTTAATCAATAAAATACGATTAAAACTCAGTAGAAAGCCTTGTCCTTTATGCGCTCTATTAGTCTTTTTTAATGCCTTATCATATTGTTTTTCTTTCACGGGTAGTCGACTTATCGCTATCGCCGCACAACAAGGTAAAACAGCTAAATAACAATATAGAGTGACCGGTTTATCGATACTAATAAAAACGCCTAATAATATCGGAGCGACCATCATAGAAAGCCGAGCAGAAAATTGAGTTACATTAAGCGTTTTAGCAAGCTCATTAGGGCGTACTTGGCTAGCCAAGTAAGCATTTGAAGCAGCGAATGTCCCTCCACAAGTACCTTGAATGATCAAACCTAATGAGAAGACCCATAAGTTAGGTGCTATACCCGCAATAATAAAACCAATCATTAAGCCCAGCTGTGCTCGCATTAATGAAAGCCGCTTACCGTATTTATCAGCAAAGCGCCCCCATAAAGGGCTGGAGATTGCGGTACAAATGGTCGGCAAAACATAAAACCAGCCGATATACATTTGTTGTTCACTCGTCAGGAAGTTTTCCATGATTTTAGGAAAAAATAAAGGCATACCTAATATGGTAAATGACGATAAAAAATGACAAAAAAGTACTGTAAGTACTATGGGGTTAAATTTAGTCATTATTTACTTCACTCGCTGCTTGTGGCATTAAAGGATTTATAGCACCTAAGCCATAAAACTTATTAATACTCGCTGCCCCGCTATCTTTTTTGCTCAATAAACTTCCTGCAGAGAGCAAACATTTAACATAATGAAGAGGCGCTTTAATCAAGTGTTTTTCTACATATGCGGTTTCAACATCTTGCGTATTTAGTTGGCTAAGCGCTTGCTGAAATTTTTTCTGCAATAGTTGATAAGTTTCAGTTTCATTCACCAAATTTCGAATCAATAGTTCATGAATAAGGCACGTCATATTGAGTTGAAGAATGATGGTAGTAAACATCTGTAACAAAGGCACGTCATCATCAACAAACATGCGGGCATCAATAAATTGCGCCAACTTGTTTTGTAAACTCGGACATTCTTGCAATAACCGCCTAGGGTATATCCGACCCGAATCATTATCTCTAAAAAGTAATTTTAGCGGTTTATTTTCATGAAAGAGCACTAGACAATTTTGCTGATTAGCTTCAAGCGTAATACCGTAAACTAACCATAATCGTAGGTGTACGTTAAGTAATAAACCAAAATAATCGTCTAATAATTTCGCTAAATCTGATTGATAAAAATGCTTAGCCAGTTGTTCGATCACTAGCGTACCGTCGGGATTTTCGGCCATAAAAGCAGCAACACAAACAGGAGCCGTTGACGATACTTCACCTGGATACTCTCTGATCAACCAAGCAAGATCTGCACGTTGGTCGACATGCCCACCTTGTTGTTCGTGACTGTGTAAATAATGATCCTTTAAGTGTTCATCATGCATAGCAAGGTGTTGTAAGATTTGTTGGAAGACAAAACCATCTGTGATGGTACTGGGTTTTATTGTACGAATATTCTTGCTACCAAGAGTGTGCATCGGTAAAGGCAGTTTTATATGTATGTTAGGCTCTTCCAGCAACAACACTGTTCTTACAGATAGAGTGGGCCTAACCTTCAGATAACTTAATGGAGCAAAGTGAATGTCCGCTTTATGTGACCAATCATTTAGCTTTTTAATGATATATTGGTTAAACATTAAAGGGTGAACAGGTACTAGTTGGTGGCTTTCAGCTAACGATGCATGAAGCCCTACTTGCTCAAAGTTTGGCCATTGCGCCGGTGGCGTTGGTACGCTACTAATATGTAAGGTTTTTGGAACAGCAAGCCAATTTAAAGAAAATTCTGCCATGGCTTCTGGACAATAGGCCTCTACCCCCTTTTCATCCAAACCAAATTTTGCCCTAGCGGTTGGATAAAGTGGATGGTCTAGATGCGCTGCCAATTGTTCAGTAAAAGAAAGCTGCTGCCAACTATCAGTATTATTGAATATTTCTTGATTGAGTTTATCTTGCTGAGTTTCGAAAATTTGTTTCGCGATCGCGCGATGATCAACCGCACAATCACACTCTTTTATATAAATGTCGTAATAACCTTGCTGTTCTTCAGTTAAGTCGCGACTCAGTAACATCAACCAATCTTGATAGCCCTGAGCAATATATAAATGTTCATTCTCAAATACTAACCATGCAGGAACTGATACTTTCCAAGGCTGAATAAACAGACTTTTTTCAAGCGGTAAATAAAGCGTAAAGTCACCTAAATGTGTAATGGATAACCATTGTTCTGGTTTTGCATAAGGCCATGCTATTAAGAGTCTGCTTATAGCATTTCCACTGATAATCTCACCATATTTAAAGATATCTCTAACATTCTCTCTAAGACATGCATCTAAAACCCTGCGTGTAATGTATTGCTGTGCTTCACTGATTATTGTGTTACCAACATCGTTTTTAGTCACTTTTTGCATAGACCGTTTTGGGTTAACTATGGGCTGGTTCATCAGCTGATCTCCCAAACCAAGTTGTTCGTTATTGTTTTTAGTGTTTCATGCAGCGTGGATTCTTTGATCTGACCATATTGTTTCGAATGAGCAATTAAAATGCTTAGTCGGTCACGATCAGAATGACTAAGCTCGATTTTTTCACCTGCGTTTTTCAGGTGCTCTAATTTAATGTAATGTGGCTGATGAAGCTCAAAAGCTTCGGGCTGCTTCATTAGACTGCCGCTTTGCTCAGCAGTGTAATAATGTGCAATAGCTTCACCTTTTATTGAGAGTGTTTCGGGTAGTTCTTCCCCTAAATGTAGTTTCAATACTTGCTTAAACCAGTTAAAACTAGCTAATTTATCAAGTAAAAACTCTTTATTACCGCCAATCGTCCGATAATTTATTTCAATTAAGCGAGGCCCCTGGTCTGTTAGAATAAACTCACTGTGACAACTGCCAAAATTCACACCGAATGCTTTAACTTGCTCAAAAGCTTCAACTCTATGCTCACTCGTCACGTTATCCACCCAATAAGCTTTCCTTTCAACAAAATAAGGTGAAGGAGATATTTCAACATCGAAACCGCCTAAAGCTATAATATTTTTTCCATCTCCTAATGTTTCTAATGTGAAAACATTGCCTTGAATATACTCTTCAATAATGAGTGATTGTTCAGGCATACTTTGCCAAAAATGTCGACAGAACTGTTCTAGTTGTTGCGATGTTTCACATAGCTTGACATTCATGCTAGCGACGCCCTGTTGAGGTTTCACAACACAAGGAAAAGGCGGTGATAGACTTATTAATTCTTCCATGCTATTTAAAGCGCTAAACCAAGTGCTGGCGATGTTTTTCTGCCGTAAATGCTCGCGCATCGCATACTTGTTTTTTGCTCTGTAACAAGTTTGCCAATTTTTTGCTGGTAAATTAAAAAATGAAGCGGTTTGAGCACAAGCAGTTTGCAAATAATCACTATTTGAAAAAATGGCGGCGGCATCAATACCTTGTTGCAATATAGTTTCAATGATTGCTTGTGCATTAAAGACATCGCAAGCGATGATTTCAGTAGGGTAACTAGATAACTGCTCCTCACTAAAGTATGTTTGATGTGCGATCGCTTGATCGGTAAAAATGAACACTGGGTGTCCCATCTCAACAGCAGCGGGCAAAAAACCATCAACTACTGTTTTATTAACGACGTGTGCTAAAATGATAATTGGCTTTTGCCTTTTCATGATCTATATCCTTAAGGTTTAAACTTGTCTTTTTGAACAATTAAAATGGCATGGTTGGTTTTGAAGGTGGTTTAAATTGAGCTAAGTTTTTTTGTAAAGCCCTAAATAAAATCCCACGGTCTTGCCCCGCGACAAAAGCTGTAATACCTTTTGCTCGCCACTTTTCTATTTGCCCATCAACTCGAGGAATCGCACAAAAAGGCAGGTTAAATTTCGAACAACGCAAGGCAATCTCGTCAATAGCGTTTTGCACATCAGCATGTTGAGTATTATGACCATGGCCTAAAGAAACAGATAAATCTAAGGCTCCTTCTAGCACCATATCTATTCCAGGAACATTTAGAATTTCATCTAAATTTGCAAGCCCTTCTTTCGTTTCGATCATCACGACCAACATAACTTCTTCATTAGCTTGTTTAACGTAATCAGTTATTGATAAACGGCCAAACCCAGTATTTTTCCCTCCGGTAATTCCTCTTGTTCCTTGTGGCGGGTAATAGCAAGCATTAGCAGCCAATTCTATTTGTGCTTTACTGCTAACTTGTGGCACAACAATACCTTGCGCCCCTGAATCCAATGCGTGTTTTATAAGGTGAGGACTATCAATTGGTACGCGTACTAGTGGTGTAATACCACTGCATTCTGCTGCACGTATAGCGTGCTCTAATTCACTTGGATCACGTAATAAATGCTCCAAATCTAAAATAACAAAGTCATAATCAGCATAAGCTATCATCTCAATTAGAGTGGGAAGTGGTACAGAGTTAACTAAACCAAATACTTCTTCCCCCGCTTTTAATGCTGATTTAATGACATTTTTTCTTAACATGAATATTCCTTTTCTTTAGATAAAATAAAAGTTACCAATAGCTTTGTTTTTATAACTTATGACATAAACCACTCTAATGCAAATAAAAATCATTCTCATTTACATGAAATATGTTAATATGATGTTTTTAAATAAAGGAGTGGTGATAAAATGAAAAAGACGTTGTTAGTGCTAAGTACTTTAGCGATTGGAATTGGCTCTCATATTCAAGTACAAGCTGATGATATAGAAAGTATTGTTGTTACGGGGAGCCGAATTGTCGAGAGTATTGATGAAGTACCTGCTTCAATTACAGTTATTGATAAGAAAGCCATTCAGCAGCAACTTAAAATATCTTCAGATATACAAAGTCTATTATCAATGCATGTGCCTGGCATTAGCACATCTACAGGTACATCAAGTAATTTTGGTCAAACACTAAGAGGGCGTGCTGCACTTGTAATGATCGATGGCGTACCGCAATCAACCCCTCTAAGGAATGGAGCGTTAGACGTAAAAACGCTAGACCCAAGCGTAATTGAACGTATTGAAGTTATACAAGGTGCAACCTCAATCTACGGCAATGGTGCCGCAGGTGGAATTATTAACTATATAACGAAAAAAACTAATTCATCTGACACCTTTAACTTAGACACCAATATCTCAACACGTTTCAGTACCGTTAAATTAGAAGACTCTTTTGGAGAAAAAATCACCTCTACGGCTAGTGGTGCAGTTGATAATTTAAGTTATGTGATCAGCGTTAGCGTTGAAGAAAATGGAGTTTTACGTGATGCAGAAGGTGATGCTTTAGGTACGCAATATGGGCTGTCAGAAGGTAAAACCGATAATTATTTTACGAAGTTAAACTACCAATTTGATAGTGATAAAAGTGTTGGTTTTACCTATAATTATTATGAATCACAACAAGATACAAACTGGATTGACGTTATCGGTGATATCAATAAAGGCGAAAAAACCTATGCCATCAATGATCCAGAAAACCGTCCCCCTAATGCAGCTCCTCAAGGGCCTCGAGGTAACCATAACTTCCAGCTAAAATATACCGATACTGAAATATTTGCAAACACCCTACTAGACTTTGATGCTTATAAGCAAACAATTGAAAACGTATTTTTTTACTCGACACGCTTAGGTAATGTTGATTTAGGTGTCGAAGGCGGCCAGTCCTTAATCAAATCAAAAAAAGAAGGATTAAGAGCCACCTTTAATACTGGTATTGAATTTAGTAATAATATCGATGCTACGTTCATTTATGGTATAGATGCTCTTAATGACGTGACGTCTCAACCTCTAGTTGATGGTCGCATCTGGGTACCTGAAATGGATATGGATAACCTTGCCGGTTTTTTACAAAGTAAATGGATTTTTAATGACGATATTGTGGTAAAAGCTGGATTACGTAAAGAAGATATTGAGATAAAGGTTAATGACTACAATACATTAAAATTGTGTACTAGCCCAACCGTATGTTCAGTGCCGTTAGCCGTAACAGGTGACACTATTGATTTTAATGCAACGACCTATAATCTAGGCTTAAGATACAATGCTTTTCAAAAATTCACCCCTTACCTCAGTTATTCTGAAGGTGCTGACATTCCCGATTTAGGCTCGCTATTACGCTCTGCTACTGTTAATGATATAGCGCTTATTCACACTGAAGCCGCTATCATTAAAAGTATTGAAGCAGGCTTTGTTACTCAATTCGATAAGTTACGCTTTGAACTTCTAGCGTATAGAAGCAAGTCTGATTTAGGTTCAAAAAGTACGTTAGATAAGAACACCGGTATTTACATTACTAAACGAGCACCGCAGAAAATATGGGGCTATGAAGGTGTTGTGAATTACCCGATATCAGATAACATAGATATACGAGCAACTTATGGTTATGTTGAAGGTAAACATACACTAAGCGATGAATACATTGGTGGCAGACAAGTTAGTGCGCCCAAAGGCACTATTGTTGCAAACTGGCGACCTACGGAAAATTTAAATTTATTATTGAGTTATCTCCATGTCGGTGATCGAAATCGTTTCGAGCGGAACGATGAAGGCAACTATTCAGGTGATGAAGGTGCGGTTAAAGGCTATAACATTGTTAATTTTAGTGGCAGTTATGAATTTGAAAAATGGTCAATTTTTGCTGGCATTGAAAACCTTTTCAATAAAGATTATTTTCCTGCTCGCTCGCAGGCATTAACCTATAGCGCTTTCAATGTAAAAGGTATTGGTACCACCGTGAACCTTGGTATTAAGTTTTCTATTTAGTTTGATTGGCCTTTCCCTTGAAATTAATACCATGACTTTGATGAGATTTCCAATAAACTGGAGACAATGGAAATCTCAAAATGAAAAAAGCGTTACACCGAAGAGCAAATCATTCGAGTGACTAAACAGCCCGAAGTGGGCGCTAAAGTTGATGATATTTGCTGATAAATAGGCATATCTTCAGGCACTTTCTATTGCTGGCGTAGCAAGTATGCTGGCCTAGAAGTCAATGAGGCCAAACGCTTGAAAGAACTTGAACCTGAGCATAACAAACTTAAGCGGTTACTAGCCGACAAAATGCTCGAAGTTGGAGCCATAAAGGACGTGATTTCAAAAAAGTGGTATTAGTTCAGGGGAAGGATCCTCCCTGTAACGCTCCCATACAATCATAATCGCATTAATAGAGTTTTCCCATTACAGTAACCTTAACGAAGAAAACAACATGAAAAAGCAAAGATTCTCTGAAAGCCAAATATTTGCCATGTTAAAAGAAAATGAAACCCACATTAACCGTGGTTGAATTATGCCGTAAACATGGCGTTGGACAAAGCACTTATCATCAGTGAGAATCGACGTACGGGGGCATGAAACAATCTGAACTGACTCGGCTTCGTAAGTTTGAAGAAGAAAACAAAAAGCTCAAAAAGATGTTTGCTGATGTCAGCTTACAAAATATTGCGCTCAAAGGCGTTATCGAAAAAAAAGCTGTAAAGCCATCTCAGCGTAAGCAGTTAGCTCAATATGCATATGGGCGAATCTCAGAATTATTGGCGAAATTGAATAATCTCATTCTCTCATATTTTGACGTAGCTCTTTATACAAGTAAGTTATCAATCTCATAATTAACCTCAGCTCTGTATAAGGAATGCATTTTTAACGTCTATTTATACTAACTTCTGCGTTATATTGTCGTGAATAGCTGGCTATTCCTCCAACAATACGCCTTGAATTAAGTAAAAAGTAGCGTGCTAGAAAGTCATAGCAAATTTAAGCTCTTGATTTAATTTATTTTTTCTTATACAAACCTGAGGTTAATTAACGTCCTTTTACATATATAATCATACAATGAAATTAAGGTAAGCAATCATATACTAAACACCCATTTTAATAATGAGTATTACTTCATCTAACGCTAGTTCATCCTTGGGACCAATTAACTATCAACGCTCAAAAATGTTTTAGTAGTCTGCGATAACCTCTTCGTTTCACCTAATCTCAAATTACGTATTTCAATTATATTGTTAAGTATTTTTCATTTTATAAACGTTTTTATTTCTTCAACAAGAGCATCATAAACTAAATTAATCTCTTTGATAGCCTGGAACTTTGGATTTGTATTTGCCCAAACATCAACCATAAAATAAAGCTGCTTTCCATTCTTTCCAGAGCTCACTACTCCTCGGCATTTAGCATCACCATAAGGAATAAACTCTCCTTGCACTCTAGAGTTTGGTTGTAGTGGGTCTAATGCAGCAATGTTGCACGAAACAGTATATGATGTACTTGTATTAACAGGCTGGTATTTTGTGTCTCGAACTCCCCATATATGGTCTAAAGAAGCTCTTTTTAGCGACTTTTCGGAAGGGTTTTCTGGGTCATCCCAATAGTAACGAGGGTAATACTCTAAAGGATAATTTTTGTGGGGGATCGCTGGTTGATAATGCCATTGCGCTTTACTAAAACGACTCTGAGTTACCTTCCCTTCCGATGCTCCTCTAAAATAGATTTTTACAGGCAAGTAATGCCCTTTTTTATGTATACCTTTTTTTACCCGTTCATCATAGGTATATTCAGGAATAAGCATTCCTTCATACCACAAATAGGAAAGCCCAAAAGACTGAGCATTTTCACAACCACGATTGGCATAACGTGTAACATGAGCAAAAGAAGGGATATGCAAAGACATACCTGTTTTAGGTTCTATTACTTCTACCCTACCATCAACAACCGGTAATCGGTTACATGCTGTTACTGATTGTCGCTGGTTTAGATTGTTATAGTTAAAGGATAGGATTAAACCAACTATCAAAACTACATAAAACCATCCGTTCCTAAATACATCCATTTACATCGTTTTCCTATCAGGAAACTTATACTTCCTATGAGCGATTTTAATTATGAAATCACAATTCAAATGCTATTTGCAATAAAAAAGCCGCGAAATAAATCGCGGCTTTCTAAAGATTAGAACAGAAACTAAATTTATTCAGCTACAGCTTCTTCTGCATCAACTTTGGTTTTCGATAAAAATTGTTCACGTAAGCGAGTGTCAATTTCTTTCGCAATTTCTGGATGCTCTTTTAAGAAATTAACCGCATTGGCTTTACCTTGACCGATCTTGTCGCCATTGTAGCTATACCAAGCACCGGCTTTTTCTACCATTTTGTTTTGAACACCCAAGTCAATTAATTCACCTAAGCTATTAATACCTTCGCCGTATAATATTTGGAATTCAACTTGTTTAAACGGTGGCGCGACTTTGTTTTTAACCACTTTTACTCGCGTTTCGTTACCAACAATCTCTTCACCTTGCTTAACAGCACCAATACGACGAATATCTAAACGAACCGACGCATAAAACTTTAGGGCATTACCACCGGTTGTTGTTTCTGGGTTACCAAACATTACACCAATCTTCATTCGAATTTGGTTGATAAAAATCATCATAGTGTTTGATTGTTTGAGGTTACCAGTTAATTTACGCATTGCTTGCGATAACATACGCGCTTGCAAGCCCATATGAGAATCACCCATGTCCCCTTCAATTTCGGCTTTTGGTGTTAATGCTGCGACCGAGTCTACAACAATCACATCAACAGCGCCTGAGCGAGTTAACATGTCACAAATCTCTAAGGCTTGCTCACCGGTGTCTGGTTGAGAAACCAATAATTCGTTAATATTTACGCCTAATTTTTCAGCATAAATAGGGTCAAGAGCATGCTCTGCATCAACGAAGGCACATACCTTACCGTTACGTTGCGCTTCAGCAATGACTTCAAGTGTTAATGTTGTTTTACCACTTGATTCTGGTCCATATATCTCGACAATACGTCCCATTGGTAAGCCGCCAGCACCTAGAGCGATATCTAAGCCTAAAGAGCCTGTTGAAATGGTTTCCACATCCATGCTACGGTTTTCACCTAGCTTCATAATTGAGCCTTTACCAAATTGACGTTCAATCTGGCTTAGCGCAGCAGAGAGTGCTTTTTCTTTATTTTCGTCCATTTCTTGCCTCGTTATTCGTGAACTGAATCTAAACTAATGTGTGAAGTATACTGTATGGTCGTACAGTATCAAGTATTTTATTTGTTAATCACTATAATTTTCGACTAATCGAGAGCTATCACTTTGTAATTATTAGTGAATAATTTTCAATTTCTGTTTGAGTTAACTGAGTCAAGCCGTATAAAAAGTGAACGATATCAGTCAATAACAGATACATAGCGTATGAATTTTTATACTCAGACGTCACCGTTTAGTCATCTATGAACAAATATTTTATGTCTATCTCTATATACGCCTAACCTTAAGGGCCAATAGCAATCACTCCAAAGGTAGCTTTAAGTTTCTGAACGAGTTTGCCCTAACACTTGGCCATCAAGTAAGTAAATTTTTCGTTTTGCCATTTCAGCGTAACGTATGTCGTGAGTGATCACACAAAGTGTCGTCCCTTGTCGATTTAACGCCTCAAGGGTTTCCATTATCTGATCAGCATTTTTTGAGTCCAAGTTTCCGGTTGGTTCATCCACTAACAAAATAGCAGGATCAGCCACTAAAGCACGCGCAATAGCAACACGTTGTTGTTGCCCACCAGAGAGTTGTGTCGTCCTGCGTCCAGCCATTGAGGTTAAGCCGACGACATCTAAACAATAGTTAACTTTTTCTTTAATATTTTTATCACTAATTCGTTGCGTAGAATACCGTAATGGTAACGCGACGTTTTCAAAAACATTTAAGTCATCTATCAGATTAAACTGCTGAAATACAAAGCCAATTTTTTCACGTCTAATCGCTGCTGCTTGCTCAAAGGTCAGGTCACTAATATCGACACCGTCAAAAAATACGTTACCTGTTGTCGGGAAGTCTAATAACCCCATAATCGATAATAACGTAGACTTTCCACAACCTGAGGGACCTGAGATTGAAATATACTCACCAGGTTGAATTTCCAGCTCAACTCCTTGTAAAGCATGAGTGATCATATCTTCAGTCTGAAAAACCTTGCCCAAATTTTTTACATTAATTAGTGGTGTTGTCATAGGTACTTGTTGCAACCTTGGTTTAGTGTCAAAGGAGGTAAGCTAGAACATTATGCGGCAAAATTTAGACATTGTTTAGGATTAGTTGAGGCATTTATTAAGGTCAATATTCTACTTTATATCGACTATTACAACAACGACCACAAGTATTACAGGTTATGCTTAATGAGCTAATATTGGCGCAGATTTAGCCCTTTTTGATGCAACAGTAAGCCTAAAGAAAAGGTGGGTTCCCCCACCTTTTACGCAAATGTTAAGCGTCTACTTTATCTATTTTGCTATAACATAAATCAAGTAATAGCAACTAATCACTACCGCGCAAGCTATATATCGCCGGTTGATTAATATATTGTCTTAATGGCCAATAGCAAGCAAATAGGGTAATGAATGTAATTAAGACTAAGGTAGCTACCCCCATAGGGATTACTTGCCAGTTAAGGTATGGCTGTATGTATTCACTTAAACCAATATAAGCAAGTGCAAATAGTACAACACTACCGATAAACCCAACAACTACAGCTTTCGCGTTATCACTAATAATCATCGAGATTAGATGTTTACGAGTTGCACCAATAGCCATACGAGCACCAAGTTCAAAGCGTCTAAGCTGAGTGCCATAACTTAAAATACCATATAAGCCAATACCCGCTAATAAGAACACTAAGCTTGCCAGTACCGATGTAGTGACCGCTGTGGTGATCTCAGCAAATAATCGCTGAGTCAGTAGGTCATCAGCTGAATGAAAGCTAAATACAGAGTACCTTGAGTCAACATCTGCTAACAATTCTCCTAGTGTTTGACGACTGATAGATTGATTAGGCTTTAGTTTTAGCATAAAGGTTTGGCCACCAAGTCCATTGGGGGCGTAAACTCTCGGAGCACCTGTTCCTGCAGAGTTACTATCTCCTGGAAGGTTAATATCTTTTACGATACCAATGATTTGTAATGGATCATTCTCCCCCCTTAATAGTTGCATCCCTAGGACATCGCCACCTGGTTTTAACTGTTCAGCAAACGTTTGATTAACAATTATAACATTATTGCGATCTCGGCGATCTGCTAGGGTAAAGTTATCGCCTTGCACAATTGGCTGATTGATCGCATTGAAATAGGTATGATCAATGTGTTTTGAAAACGGTGTATATCTTTCATTAGTTTCTAAACTGGTTAACGCTCTAATGCTAAAGCCATCTAACGGTGACCCTGTTTGACTAAGTGACTCAACTTGAGGAAGCGCTTCTAGCTTTTCCATGATTTCAGCCATTATAGGCATTGCTTCTTCTTGCGTCGGAAAATTGGTTGACGAGAAGTTCAATATCAAGGTTGATATATTACTTGTTTCAAAGCCAATTGGCGCATTAATAGTTTTCATTGCGTCTTTAAGTAAACTAAAATTAGCAAACACTAACACCGTCGCTAACGCTACCTGACTTGCAATTAACACTTGACGAGTTTTTTTCGATACTTGTAAACCACTGCCCTTACCACTACTTTGCAAAGTAGTATTTAACTCACGATAATTAATCATGCGGGTACTTATTTTTGCGAAAAATAGTGCAAAAATAAAGGCAACTAAAATAGCGCAGCCAAAGGTAAAGAGGTTAAGCGATAATTCGTTCACCCTAGGTAATACTGCACCTAAGTATTGCTGCATGATATAAAAACCAATTTTGGCAAGTACTAGCGCCAGAATAATTGACGTAAACATCAATAACCCCGTTTCAGCGAACATCGCTTTAAACAAGTGTTTTCTTGTTGCGCCAAGAGCTGACTGAATCGCCATATGACGCTGTTTTTCTGCGGTTCGTGACATAAATACATTTGATATATTGGCACATGCGATTAATACCAAACCAACTACGCCCGCCAACAACATAACCGCTATAGATTTACTCTCGCCTAGCATAACTTCCTTAACTGAGCGCACATTGACTTTAACCGACCAACCTTTAAAAAAGTCAATTTCAGTAACACCTTCTTGCCAGCGGTCACTGACGAGAGGGGTTAATAGTTGCTGAGCTTGACTTTGGCTAACATCGTTCTTTATCTTACCAATAAATTTAAGACTGCCACTTATATTACCAAAGGATTGTCTCTGCCTCTCTCCAGTCTGGTTATAGTCCCAGGGAAGCCAAACCTGAGTCTCTCTGCCAATTTGGGCAAGTTCAGGTTCAACAAAGTTTTGAGCCAATACACCAACAATACGATAACTCACACCACTCAAATTAATCTTTTGCTCTAATATATCGGCATTACCATTAAACTCTTGTTGCCAAGTGTTATAGCTCAACATCGCTACAGGATTATTGCTATCAAGCATTTCACCCTCGTCAAACAAACGACCTAAAGCAAGCGGTGAAGCGAGAATTTGATGCAATTCCGGGGTTACGTAAGCGACATCAACCAATGGTTGACTATTGTGAGAAATGATCACATCTTGCCCATAGCTCATCATTGCCGCTTGCTCAAATGCTTCTTTGCTCTTGTATAAGTGCACTAAACCTGGGTAGGTAAAAGCGATAGCTTTAGTTTCTTTTTCGGCACCTAGTAGTTCATGTTCTGCAACAAAAATACGCTCTTGCTCTGGATAAGGTAATGGTTCAACCAACAATAAATAGTTTAATGTCAGTGCACATAGTAAAGCACCTAAGGTTATCCCCATTGTCAGAAGTACCGTTAAAACAAACCCCGGCTTTTTCTTTAAACTCGCCCAGGCTTGCTTTTGTCGAAGCATTAGTTTTCTCATACTGCCTCCCTCAATACATCGTTTTGAACAATTTGACCATCAAGTAATCTCAGTTGAATCTTTGCCATGTCTGCATAACGCGAGTCATGGGTTACCATACATATTGTGGTACCATTTTTATTTAGCTCAGCCAATACAGCCATCACTGTGTCACCACTTTGGGAGTCTAGGTTACCGGTAGGCTCATCAACGAGCAATATTGCAGGGTCGGCTACTAATGCTCGAGCA
Source organism: Thalassotalea ganghwensis (assembly GCF_053485795.1). Lineage (NCBI taxonomy): Bacteria > Pseudomonadati > Pseudomonadota > Gammaproteobacteria > Alteromonadales > Colwelliaceae > Thalassotalea > Thalassotalea ganghwensis. Next base: position 34,279 of record NZ_JBQRUM010000017.1, on the reverse strand, counting down.
ATAGCAATACGCTGTTGTTGCCCACCTGATAGTTGGTTTGGTTTGTGATCAGCCCGGTGGCTCATTTCTACCATTTTTAAACAAGTTTCGACGCGTTCTTTAATAAAATCATCTGATGGCATGTTCTTTTTATATTGCAGTGGCAATGCAACATTATCAAATACTGAGAGCTCATCAATAAGATTAAACGACTGAAATATAAAGCCAATTTTTTCATTACGAATCGCTGCAGCTTCATCAAGTGACAGGTCGGTAACATCAACGCCTTCAATAAAATAAGAGCCTGACGTTGGCATATCGAGTAAGCCCAACAACGACAATAAAGTTGATTTTCCGCAGCCTGACGGGCCTGCTATAGAAACATATTCGCCCGCACGAATGACTATGTCTACGCCTCTTAAAGCATGTGTTTCAACATCATCTGTTTCAAAGACCTTACCAATATTTTTCATTTCTATTTTTATATCTGTCATCTCTATTTCCCTTATTTCATTATTCTGATGTTTGTTTATTCACGTTATCATTTTGATAACATTTAAAAGTTTTCAATTGTTAGTTCTGAGTTTTTTAACGAAGATAGGTCAGAGACGATAAAAGTATCGTTAACTTTTCCACCCTCAATTATTTCAATATAGCGACCTGCTTCTTTACCAAATGTCACTGTGGTTCTTATCGCAGTATTATTTGAATCATCAAGTCTAAATAAGCTTGCACTAGCATTGGCTTGGCCATTAACGGGTCGTTCCATATACGTGATACCTTCTAACGTATCAGTAATGATCACAGCGTCTACACTGAGCTGTGGTCGAGCACTTGCAGGTAGTTGCGCAGGTAGCGCAATTTCTACTTCAACCGTATTTTCGACAACAACGGGATCGATACGAGCAACGCGACCAATAATTTTATCTCTACGGGTATCAACTATCGCCTCTTGACCAATAAATATTTGTTGTGCTTTACTTTGTGGCACCCGAACTAAAGCAATTAGATCTTCTACACTACCAATAAGTGCAACTTCTTGACCTGCGGCTAAACTTTGTCCTAGTTCAACCGATAAGCGCTGTAATACCCCATCAAAACTTGCAGTAACTGTTAAACGATCTAAACGATTTTGTGCAATCTCTAGTTCGCCCTGTTGCTGCTGTATTTGCTCAAGTAAAATGTTAATGGCTTCTTGATTCACTAATTTTAGCGCTGCCGTGCGTTGTTGATGAATTTCCAAACGTTTTTTAAGCTGTGCTTCTTGCACTTGGCTTTCTTTAAAGTCGAGTGCAGAAACAATGCCTGATTTAACCAATCCTGACTGGGCTTCAAGCTTAACTTTCGCGGTTTCGTAACGTGCTTCCATTTCAGCGAAACTGGCACTTTCATTAAGTAGTTCGCGCTCTTGATTTAACTTTAATTGACGTAAGTTAGCTTTGCGTTGAGACAGTTCGCGCTTTGCACTGTTAACTTGCTGCTCTAGTTCAGGGTTTGAAAGCTTAACGATAACGCTGCCTTTGGTGACCAATGCTCCTGGTTTTAAGACAATTTCCTGCACTGTTGCATTAGTCAACGAAGTAATGAGCACTTGCTTATCTGAACGCAAAGCACCATAGCCCTCTATTTCAACCTGTAAGTCGCCTTGCTTAACTTTACCAAACAACACATCATTACGTTTAACAGACGTGGCACCAGCTTGGCCACTAACATACCAAGTTAGTGCGACCAGCAAACAAATGATCAAACCAGTGATTACTGGCGTTGTGTTGAATTTGCTTTGCTTTGCTTTATTTTTTTTTACATCCATTGAAGAGGTACCTTGATTGGAAGATTGTTGAACACAGTTGCAGTAGAAAAAGCCAGTTTCGTGCCAAGGTTTATTGTTTTTAATATTCAATAGGTTAAGTGTTTACAACAAAATAAATACAGCGCAAGAGTTCGCGGGCGAACTTGTGCGCCCCAGAATGAAACTCTAAATGTACAGTGAGGTTATTAACTAGGGCGTGTTGATCAATAGAGGTTATTTTTTCAGCAATTAATGGTGTTTTTATTCAAGACATTGTGGATGTAATGTGGTTATTCCACATCAATTAACGATAATGCAGCCGAAAAACATCAGAAATGCTGTCCTTTGGATTCGTTTAACTGCAAAAGCTCAACACCCCCTAGTAGGTTTAGCTAAACGCTCCAAAAGCACTAAGACTTGTCTGTGCTGATCAACGGTAGAGAGATTGATACAGTAACGCCGGGCCCATTGTTATTATTGGTCAGGTTCAACGTACCGTTGTGATGTTCAATGATATTGCGACAAAAACTTAAGCCGATACCTTGACCGTTTTGTTTGGTTGAATACAAAGGTACGAATAAATTATCCAAATTAGCAAAACCATGACCACGGTCAACGACTTCAATTAATGAATTTTTTGAGTTTTCACTAAAAATTAGTTTTATTGGTTCTCCTAACTGAGATGCCTCCACCGCATTTTTTATTATATTGATTAGTACTTGCTCAATAAAAGCAGGATCAGCCCACAACCGCTCAGTTTTATATTCAACCACCAAATGAATATCGTTGAGTAAGCCTTGAATACGTTCGCTTAGGTTTTTAACTGATACTATTTGGCAATTTAAGTTCAGCGGTTTGGTAATAGACGCATAACGGCTGACAAAATCTTGTAAATGCTTACAGCGCTCAGTAATGACGGTTAACGCTTTTTTTTCTCTATCGCTTTGCGCTTTTATACTGAGCCCTTGAGCTAATGTGGACACGGGAGTTAAGGAGTTATGAATTTCATGCCCTAGGACGCGAATAAGTTGTTGCCATGCATTCAACTGGCTTTTCCTCAATGCTGATTCAATATTAACAAACACCATTAATTGGTGTGTTTTACCATTGTCAATGAATTCACTGTGTCGAATTTGCCACTTGCTGTCACGTTTTTTGTCTTTAAAACGCCAATGACTACCAACAAACTCTAGCCCCAGTAAGCTAGGAGATGAGTTTCTAAAAATTTGCCACGGCTGAGGAAATAATTCATTGAAGGCACTATTGGCATAAGAGAGCTGATGATGTTGATCAAATACCAAAATAGGACTGTCCAATTGTTCAATCAAACGATAAACCAAAAATATATGCTGATCGTACTGCGACTTGAGTAATTGTAAATGTGCGCTTAAGTTTGTGAGATTTTGGTGAAACTCGTTTACTTTACCCTCGCTAAACGCAGGCTTAGCATACTGACGGTAGTCATTTTCGCTTACTGCGTCAAGGTGCATACTGGCGCGTTTAAACGCAATAATGGCTCTACTATACGTATATGAAAAACATATCCACAAAATTACCGCTACGCCTGCACTAGTCAAGGCAATGTTAACCATAGACCAGTGTAGGCTAATCCCAATAGCAATCCACAAAGTAACCACCAATAAACTGGCTGAAATCAAACAGGTTTTTAACAGTTGCTCTAGGGACTTAAAGGCAAATAACTTCATTATTTTTAATACCTGTTTTTGTATCGAACCATCATCATTGTGTCTTGATGCCATATTTTTCTAAACGACGGTACATCGTTGATTTTGTTAGCCCCAACATGGCACCGGCCCTAGGTACGTTATTATGATTTAGCTCCAACGCTTGTTGAATTAATATTTGCTCTGCTTCCTCTAACGTCATCATTGGCAACGCATTGTTTTGTTTTAGGTTAGATAGGTGTAAATCTTCCTGTTGCAGGCTACTGCCCTTAGCGAGTAACACTGCTCTTTCCATTAAGTGACTCATTTCACGCACATTCCCCGGCCAATGATATGCCTCTAACGCTTGAATTGCCCCAGCGGTTAAAGTTAACCCTTCGCGTTTATATTTTTTACCGTGCTGAACAATAAAGTGCTTTGCTAAAGGAATAATATCTTTAAACCTTTCTTTTAATGACGGGACTCTAAGTTCAATGGTATTAAGCCGAAAATAAAGATCTTCTCGAAAGTGACCATCGGCTATCAACTGAGCTATATCGCCATTGGTTGCACTGATAATTCTACTATTAGCCTGCTGAGTTTTACTAGAGCCTAAGACTTCATACTCACCTGACTCTAATACACGCAACAACTTGGCTTGCTGGGACAAAGGAATATTCGCAATTTCATCCATAAAAAGCGTGCCTTGTTTCGCCAGCTCAAATCGACCTATACGATTATCTTTTGCGTCAGTAAATGCCCCCTTTTTGTGGCCAAACATTTCACTTTCAAATAACGACTCTGATATCGCGCCCATATTAACAGAGATAAACGCATCATCGGCTCGACTAGATTGTTGATGGATACGGTGGGCTAAATGGCTTTTACCTGTGCCATTGTCACCTGTTAATAAGATACTAGCATCTGTTGCGGCAACAGAATCAATTTGGCGGAGTAAGCCAACCATGGCCTCCGATTGCCAGTTAAAATCTTGTTCTGTTACTGGCTCTAACTGTTGTTTAAGTTTTTGGTTTTGTATTTGTAGACCCGCCATCTTTAACTGTTGGCGAATAATTTGCAGCAACCTTTGATTATTCCATGGTTTTTCAACAAAATCACAAGCGCCTAAACGCATTGCATTAACGGCTAGATCAACATTAGACCAACCTGTCATGGCAATTACTGGAATTGAAAAATCAGATTTACCTAGCCAAGTTAAAAAACGCAAACCTTCTTCACCTGATGTAGTATCCAGTGAAAAGTTCATATCCAATAACACTAGGTCGACATGGTTTTCTGCCAAGACTGTTTGAGCAAAGTGGTGGTTTTCAGCTTCGAGCACCGTGAACCCTTGATCTTCCAAAATGAAGGCGGCACTTAAACGAATTTCAGGGCTGTCATCGACAACCAGTATTTGTGGTTTATACATCACAACTCAGAGTAGCTTATGGGTAATTAGGATAAAGATAATAGATTGCCCGTTAACATTGAACAAGGCTAGTTTTTTTAAACTAATTGTAATTATACTGACATTGGTTGTTTTTAGCTCAACTGTTCTTCCCCTGAACAATTATACAAAGTTTCAGTAAGATAGCGGTGTATACCGATAAGTAAATAACGCATGCGCTAGGGGCTGTTGAGCTTTTCAGTACAAACTTTGCTTGTATAATAGAATCATTATTCGTTTTTTTAAACGTTTAGTGATCATAACTCAAGGAAGTAAGTTACCCATATGAAATGTCCATTTTGTGGTTTTAAGCGAAGTAAAGCGGCACAAAATCCTCATTGGCAATGCCCTAATTGTGAAAGAGCCTATAATAAGTTTCCCTATCAGCAGAGAGCTACGGCGACAAGCTTTATAAACTCAGAGAATAACAATGAAAAGCTTAAAAACGTTGTTGATCACGCTCTCGCTAATAGTAAAAGCCTAATAACGATAGTTATTACTATTTTTTTCTTTTTTTGGGGCATACAAGAGCTTTTAATCGAAGGGGTCTATTATGTATCGCAATACTATCAACAATATCAAATTTACCTAGGCAATGATTGGTTTGTTTTTGGTGTAATACTATTGCTGTTGCTCTTTTTAATTGCCATTGTCGTCTTTATTGTCCACAAAATATTTCGATTGCTAGCATGGTTTTGACGTAATCAACAACTTAATGTTTGTTGATGACTGCCAGATGTTACCGTATGACATCTGGCAGCTAAACAAAAGCTCACTGGTATCATGTTATTTTTTTGACGCTTGATGTTGAATACGCTCTTCAAGCTCAGCTACGGCCAGTTCAACACGCTTTATCTCTCGAATAACACTACTGCGCCCCATTTCATTATATAGCCATTGTTTAGCGGCCACTTGAAACTGGATACAGGCAATTAAACATATTCCCCAGTACAATTGCTGCTCTTGCTCGACGGTAAAAAATTGATAACCACACCACACTAATGCGCCGGTGATAAATAAGGTGACCAGATTTAACACTATAAACCAGCGACGCATACTCCCCTTAAAACCGGATTCAACAAGTGTCTTCAACCCATCATCTTCACTGGCAAGAATGCGATCAATTTCACTCGCTTGACTTGCTAATTCTTTTTTTATTTTTGCATCTATACTCATGTTTTTGTCCTCTTTCATGTTCTTGGTACTATGCTCTCTCAGTTGGTTGCGAGCACGGTTTAATCTTGACTTTATCGTTCCTTGAGAAACCTCCAATACTTCTGAGATTTCCACAATCTTCATTTCTTCCAAGTAAAATAAATAAATGGCTTGTCGCTCTAGCTCCGGTAACTTGTCAATTAATTTCACTAACTCATCATTCTTAGGGTTGTCGGTACTCTCAGGGGCTGGTACATCACTTTCATTATTAAACTCAACAACTTCTAACTCTCTTGCTCTTTTTCTTATCAAGTCATATACATTCCAGCGCACTGCTTTAAATATCCAACTTTTGAACGCTCTAGGATCATTTAATGTAATGAGCTTTTTGGCCAATTTGATCCAAGCTTCTTGCACTGCATCTTGTGAAATTTGAGGATCATTAGATAATTTGTAAGCAAAACGGAGCAGTGACTGATGGTAAAATTTGCATAAGTAAGCAAACGCTTGTTCATTACCATTTTGAGCAGCTATTACCAATAGGTCTTGTTTTGCCTGTTGCATTTATCATCTCATTGTTATTTTCTTGTTGCTAAGTAGACGAACAAAAAAATAAAAAGGTTCGCAAAAACAAAAAAACTAGGGTCTGTTGATCTTTGTTTAAAATTTATGCTGAGCGATAAAATGAAGGTAGTCAAGGCAAAAGCGATGAAGTTTAGTGAGCTAAACGATGAGTTTTTAACGCAGAGTAGCGTCATTTTAGCCTCAGCCCTGAGACCTTAACCAAAGGGGCAATGACTATTTTTAATACTAACGGCATTAGCATTCGTTCATTTGGAATAACCAAACTTCACTCACGCTGCTTTGCTACTATTAATAATAGCCTGTTGCAGAAAAAATAAACAAAGGTCAACAGCCCCTAAATTTATCGACTATTTTTGTTCTTAACTAGCTCTACTTGTTGATACACAGTATCATTAGTCACATATCAAATACTTAACGTACTTAATGGGTTAGCCATGCTATTAAAACAACACAAATGGCGTTCAAATATAAAATAATAACATGCTATATGCTTTTAAATTTTTATCGCAAACAACCAATGAACGATTAAGTATCACAAACACACAGCTAACAGTCATAATTTAATTCCTATGAAAGATTTATCACAACACACCCCGATGATGCGCCAGTATTTAACCATTAAGGCCGAATTTGAGAATATTCTACTGTTTTATCGCATGGGTGATTTTTATGAGTTGTTTTTTGATGACGCAAAGAAAGCTTCGGATTTACTGGATATTTCACTCACCGCTCGTGGTAAGTCCGGTGGGAATGCTATTCCCATGGCAGGCGTCCCCTATCATGCGGTAGAAAATTATTTAGCTCGACTCGTCCAACTAGGAGAATCTGTCGCTATTTGCGAACAAGTAGGTGATCCAGCAACGAGCAAAGGCCCTGTTGAACGTAAAGTTGTCAAGATAGTCACTCCCGGAACGGTAAGTGACGAAGCGCTGCTCGCGGATAGAAAAGATAATCTTATTGTTGCTGTTTTTGCTAGCAAGTCTGGTTACGGCTTAGCTTATTTAGATATTAGCAGTGGTCGATTCGTATTAACTGAACCAAAAACAAATGAGCAATTGCAAGCGGAATTACAACGCTTATCGCCGGCCGAGCTGCTTTATCCAGAGAATTTTACTAACTTTCATTTAATTGAAAAATATAAAGGGTTACGTCGTCGTCCTGAGTGGGAGTTTGACTTAGAAACCGCGCAAACCGTTCTCAATGGCCAGTTTGGCACTCGAGAACTTAAAGGATTTGGTGTAGAAGAATATCCGTTAGGTATTATGGCCGCTGGCTGTTTACTGCAATATGTTAAAGACAGTCAACGCTCTGCACTTCCTCATATTCGCTCCATTATTGCTGAATCAGCCGCTAAGGCGGTTATTTTAGATGCTGCAACACGACGCAATTTAGAATTAACACAAAACCTTCAAGGAGGCTTTGAAAATACCCTTGCACAGGTGTTAGATACTGCTGCAACCCCTATGGGTTCGCGTTTATTAAAACGTTGGTTACACTTTCCTTTACGAGATCATCAAGCGCTTATTGAGCGACAAGAAATGATCTCTGCTTTAATCAACAGTGATAGTTTTTATGCCGTTCATGCCAGCTTAAAGCAAATTGGGGATATTGAGCGCATCATTGCTCGAATAGCGCTTCGCTCAGCAAGACCTCGTGATTTTGCACGATTGCGCAATGCTTTAGCGCAACTACCTGAGTTAAAAGAAACACTTGTTAGTAGCCAACAGCAACAATTATCGGTTTTTAATGAACATATACCGACATTAGATAATTTAAAAGACTTGCTAGAAAAAGCCATTGTCGAAAACCCACCGGTTTTGATCCGTGATGGAGGAGTTATCGCTCCTGGCTATCATCAGGAGTTAGATGAGTTACGTGACTTAAGTGATGGCGCTACCGAGTTTTTAAGTCAATTAGAAGCGCGAGAAAAAGAACGCACTGGTATACAAACACTAAAGGTTGGCTATAACAAAGTTCATGGATTTTACATTGAAACTAGTCGTAATTTGACGCAACCTCTGCCAGATGATTATATCCGTCGTCAAACACTGAAAAATAATGAGCGTTTCATTACCAATGAATTGAAGCAACACGAAGAAAAAGTTTTATCGGCGCAATCGAAGTTTCTCGCCTTAGAGAAACAATTATACGAGCAGCTATTTAACTTGATTTTACCCGATATAGAGCCTTTGCAGGATCTTGCCCAATCGTTGTCAGAGTTAGACGTGTTATCAACATTTGCTGAACGTTCAGAAACTCTTAATTATGTTAAACCGACGCTTTTAAAAGATCCTGGTATTACCATTGATGGCGGCAGGCACCCTGTGGTTGAGCAAATGACGGAGCAGCCATTTATTGCAAACCCGGTCGTGTTAAATGAGCATCGTAAAATGTTGATCATTACCGGCCCTAATATGGGGGGTAAATCAACATACATGCGTCAAACTGCTTTGATTGTTTTACTTGCCCATATTGGTTGCTTTGTTCCCGCTAGTGAGGCAAAAATCGGTATGGTTGATCGAATTTTCACACGCATTGGTGCGTCTGACGATTTAGCCAGTGGTCGCTCAACCTTTATGGTCGAGATGACAGAAACCGCAAATATTTTACATAATGCCACTGATAAGAGTTTAGTTTTGCTTGATGAAATTGGTCGTGGAACGAGCACTTATGACGGACTCTCGCTAGCATGGGCATGTGCCGAAATGCTTGCGCTTAAAACCAAAGCGTTTACGCTCTTTGCCAGTCATTATTTTGAGCTGACTTTACTCGCTGAGCAGATCTCGACACTGGCTAATGTCCACCTTGATGCAATGGAACATGACGATAACATAATCTTTATGCATACCGTGCAAGAAGGTGCTGCAAGTAAAAGCTTTGGCTTACAAGTGGCACAACTTGCTGGGGTGCCAAAACCTGTTATACAACGAGCAAAACAACGATTGTCAGAGCTAGAAAATCAGCAAAGTGCTTCAACGATAAGTAACAGCGACCAAGTCTTTGAACAGTTGTCGCTAGTCGATACCAATCACCCGGTAATTGAACAATTAAAGTCAACTGATGTTGATGAGCTTACTGCTAAACAAGCGTTAGATTTACTTTATGCATTAAAAAGCCAGCTGTAAGTGAAAACCTAAGCATTAAAAAACCAGCGAATGCTGGTTTTTTAATCAACGTCAAAGCCTTGCTATTAGGCTTGGAAAAGCGCCTCTATTGATAAGTTTTGTTGACTTAATATATCTCGTAAACGCTTAAGTGCTTCCACTTGAATTTGACGTACACGTTCTCGCGTCAAACCAATTTCAACTCCAACATCTTCTAACGTTGCCGCTTCATAGCCTAATAGACCGAAACGTCGTGCCAAGACCTCACGCTGTTTTGAGTTAAGCTCATTTAACCAATGGACAATGTTATTTTTGATATCATCATCTTGTAAATCGCTTTCTGGGCCGCTACCTTTCTCATCAGGGATCACATCAAGCAACACTTTGTCTGATTCTGCGCCGAACGGCGTATCTACAGACGATATACGCTCATTTAAACGCAGCATTTTAGATACATCTGCAACCGGTACATCAAGCTCTTGAGCAATATCTTCAGCGGTTGGCTCATGATCCAGCTTTTGAATGAGTTCACGAGCAGTTCGCAAATAAATATTTAATTCTTTAACCACATGAATAGGTAAACGGATCGTACGGGTTTGGTTCATGATGGCGCGTTCAATCGTTTGACGAATCCACCATGTTGCATAGGTTGAGAATCTAAAGCCGCGCTCAGGGTCAAATTTTTCCACTGCACGGATCAAACCTAAGTTGCCCTCTTCAATCAGGTCAAGTAAAGGTAAACCACGGTTGTTATACCGTCGTGCAATTTTCACCACTAAACGTAAATTACTTTCGATCATACGTTTTCGTGAGGGTTCATCGCCCTTTAAGGCGAGACGCGAGAAATGAACTTCTTCTTCGGCAGTTAGTAGGGGGGAAAAACCAATTTCGCTTAAATATAACTGAGTCGCATCCAAGTTAGATGGGCTCTCTTCCATATTTCTCACGGTAGTAATAGTATCATCGTCTGATACATCGGTTTCTTCAACAGCTACGTCTTTTAATTCTTTTTCTATGCCCATGCTATATCTCCCATAAATTTAGCAAAGCCTAATTAAATTTTGTTTAAATATTCACATTAGCTCCAAAACTACTTGTCATTAATTGTTATCTTCTCGGCAGGTATTTTTCAGGATTTACTGATTTTCCACGAAAGCGAACTTCAAAATGAAGCATGACTCTTTTCGCTTCTGTATCTCCCATTTTGGCGATTAATTGACCAGCTTTTACAGTTTGCTGTTCCTTGACCAAGATGCTGCTATTATGAGCGTAAGCACTAAGATAATCGTCATTATGTTTAATGATAATTAGCTTACCATAGCCCCTTAAAACATCACCTGCGTATACTACCTTGCCGTCAGCTGCTGCCTTGACTGGATCGCCTTTTCTACCCGCGATGTCAATTCCTTTATTCCCTTGTTTTCTAGAGGAAAATCTGGAAATTATCTTACCTCTACTGGGCCATATCCACTTATCAATTTTTTGTGAAAATACCCCACCACTCGACGGCAAATTATTACTTGTTTTTTTCCGTCTCGTATTATCACCATACTCCTGCTTTTTGGAAGACGCAACAGGTTTTTTTACCACCTTTTGTTGAACACTTTTCGTACTATTCGTGGAGGGTTTATTTTTACTCGCCTTGCGAGATTTTTTAGTTAAAAATAATTTTTGATTAGGGAAGATTCGATACGGTGGCGCAATATCGTTTAATTGAGCCAACTCTCTAACATCGAGATCTGCTCGCCAAGCAATAGAGTAAAGAGTTTCACCTTTTTTCACGACATACTCTGTCGAATCGATACTATGTTTAACACGTTTATGAAGAGGAACATGTGCCTGTGCATCAACCACAGGCGCGGGGGTCTGCCTAGTTGAACAACCAACTAACACAATAAGTAAACACAACAGATTTAAATGTAACAGTGCTGTCCACTTAAAGTTAATGATAATCAACTCCTATCGATTACAGTTTCACCATAAAATAAGCGATGACCAGTAAAGCAACAATTGCCCAACCAATCACATCTACCCATTGCTTGATTTTTTGTTCCATGGTTTCGCCACCAAAATAAATCACACCAGCAACCAAGAAAAAACGTAACCCACGGCCTATTGCAGATGCAAGCAAAAAAGGGATAAATGCCATTGCTAGCAGGCCAGCACTGACCGTAAATATTTTATAAGGGATGGGAGAAAAGCCTGCGACAAACACAACCCATACTCCCCATTGTTCGAACCACGCCAAAGCTTTATCAAACCGCGCTTGATAACCAAACTCAGTGATGAGTGGTTGTATCCAAGGTTCAAACATTAGATAACCTAAATAATAACCGACGATTCCGCCGATAACTGACGCTACCGTTGTCAGCGTCGCTAAAAACCATGCTTTGCGACGTTCAGCTAACACCATAGGCGCTAACAAAACATCGGGTGGTATTGGAAAAAATACCGATTCAGCAAAGGTTAGAACGGCTAAAACAACTGGCGCGAATTTATGCTTTGCCCACTTAAGTGTCCATTCGTAAAGTGGTGTAAATATTTTCACAGCAACTCTCCAGGCACTAATGGTACAAATTTTACCGCCTCCACTTGTTGTTCAGTAAAATCGTCGCCATGGCGAGTAATCACCTTCAGCACTTGCGTTTGTTCACCAACAGGGATGACTAAACGGCCACCATCAGTCAGCTGAGACAGCAATGCTTGCGGCACTGTTGTTGGTGCGGCAGTGACGATGATTGCTTGAAATGGACCTTTACTTTGCCAGCCTTGCCAACCATCGCCGTGCTTCATAGCAACATTATGCAAATCAATTGAACGTAACTTTCGTTTCGCTTGCCATTGCAAGCTTTTAATGCGCTCTACTGAAAACACTTTAGGGGTTAACTGTGCAAGGATTGACGTTTGATAGCCTGAGCCGGTGCCTATTTCTAAAATACTATCAGGAATGCCGTCTTGAATAAGCAGTTCTGACATTTTAGCAACGATATAGGGCTGTGATATCGTTTGGCCCTGTCCAATCGGTAGCGCGGTATTATCATACGCTTTGTGCGCCAATATCTCTGGTACAAAAATATGGCGAGGACTGCGCGCAATTGCTTGCAGTACTAGCGGGTTAACAATGCCTTCAGCTTGTAACTTCTTTGCTAGTAACTCTCCACTTCGGGTTGACTTTCCACCAATACTACTGATTAATTTGGCATTCATTTACTTTTCTCATAATGTTAAATCATCAACCCATTTCGCCATTGATTCTAGGCTGTTATAAGCCGTCATATCAACGGTAAGTGGCGTTATCGAGGCATACCCTTGGCTCACGGCATGAAAATCCGTTCCTTCGCCAGCGTCGAGCTCCTCCCCTAAGGAGCCGTACCAAAAAATATCTCTATTCCACGGATCAGCCATTTTTTTCATGGTTTCTGCTTTGTGACGATGGCCAAGGCGCGTCACTTTAACGCCTTTAAGCTCCGCTAAAGGAATATCGGGAACATTAATATTAATAATTTGATCTGCCGCCAAAGGATGCAAGACCAGACGTTTAATAAAGCTAACCGTTACTGCCGCTGCGGTTTCATAGTGTTGTTCATGTTTACCAACCAGCGAAACTGCAATAGCAGGCATTCCCATATGTCGCCCTTCAGTCGCTGCAGCTACGGTACCAGAATATAACGTATCATCACCTAAATTAGCACCGTTATTAATACCCGCGACCACTAAGTCCGGTAAAGGTTTAACTAATTGACTAATGCCAAGATGCACTGAATCAGTTGGTGTGCCATTAACGGATATAAAACCGTTGTCTAACGTTTGCGCTCTTAGCGGGTTTAACAAGGTTAATGAGTTACTGGCACCGCTGCAATTCCTATCTGGAGCCACAACCGTAACATCAGCAATCTGTTTCAACGCCTGATACAAGACCTTAATACCTAACGCATTAACGCCATCATCATTACTTAACAGTATTTTCATCGTTATTCTTTTATACCTTGTGCATTATGACGTTCAGTCATATCTTTATACACCAACAACTCTCTTAATACGGTCGTTGCGAAGCTGCCAGACGGCAGAAAAAAATCAAGTTTAGCAAGCTTGGCATCGTTGTTAAACTCTATTTTTGCGTCAGAAATCATTAAACGAATTCTGCGCCGCTCTTGCTTCAAACCAAACTGCTCAAGTCCTTGACATAGCTCTGGGAACGACTGCTTGAGTTCACTTTCCAGCTCAGCTACATGCTGACCCGTTCTTAACTCACCTTGCCCCCAAAGACATGAAGTTATATCAATATCACCTTCTTCTAGTCGCTTGGTTAACGTCTCATCAACGTCAGTTACAGGAAATATTGACTGAGAACCTGCCAACATCATGATATCACCTGGTTGGATTTGAGAGAATTTCCCAGCCTCTACTCGTTGACTCAATAACGTATTAAATAAATAAGAACGCGCTGCTGATAAGTAAATACTGCGCTTTTTTCGATCTTTTATTTTTTTACCCGAAAACATTGCCTTAGCGCTTTCAATGTTTCCTTGATTAATGCCAAAGCGCTGCTCACCGTAATAATTTGGAACGCCTTGTTTGGTGACGGCCTGCCACCGCTGTTGTAGTTCGGCCAATCCGTCAACATCACGCAAGGTAATAATAAAGCGATTACCTGATAATGCCCCTGTGCGTAATTTTTTATGATGACGAGAGAAAGCAATGACTTCGACACCTTCAACCGAAAAGTCATCTAAACTATCATGCCCTTTACCGGGGAGGTGAACACCAAACCATTGTTCTGTCACGGCAAACCGGTCTTTCAAGCCCGCGTATGTCACTTGCGCAGGTTTAACCTTAAAGAATTTTGCTAATTGCTGGGCAACAAAAACGGTGTTTTGACCTGATTTTCGAACGTTCACTAAAAGGTGCTCACCCTCACCACTGGGTTCGAAAGGCAATTGCTCTAGCACGACAAAGTCTTGCATTTGACTTCTCAATAGCCCTCGACTGGACGGTTTACCATTCAAATATGAAAGTGACAGTGTCATAACTTATCCATTTGGTATCAACAAAACGACACTATGAACAGCAATACCTTCCCGTCTGCCAACATATCCTAGTTTTTCAGTCGTGGTCGCTTTAACATTCACTTGCTCAATAGTACAGCCTAGGTCTTGAGCTAAGATTTCTCGCATTGATAATAAAAAAGGTGCAATTTTCGGTGCTTGAGCAACAATCGTTAAATCAACGTTGCCTACGCAAAACTGGCGTTCTTTCATCAAGTCAACGACATGTCTGAGTAAGATACGACTCGATATGCCTTTATAGTTATCATCAGTATCGGGAAAATGATTACCGATATCTCCTAGCGCTAACGCACCTAGCATTGCATCACACAATGCATGAATGGCAACATCGCCATCAGAATGGGCTATAAACCCCTGTGAATAAGGAATTTCGACTCCTGCGAGGACAATAGGACCCTGCTCACCAAATTTATGCACATCAAAACCATGCCCTATTCTCATTACTCACCACTTAGTTTTTGTTTGGTTAAAATAAATTCTGCCAGCGCTAAATCTTCTGGCTGTGTCACTTTGATATTATCGCTACTACCTTTAACAATCAGACTGTTTAAACCTGCGCGCTCAATAGTTGAAGATTCATCGGTTACCGTAACCCCGTCAGTTAATGCCCTAGTTAAACAATCACATAATTGCTGACTTGGATACATTTGAGGCGTTAAAGCATGCCACAATAGCTCTCGTTCAACCGTTTCAGTCACAAGATTGTCTTGGTTAGTGCGCTTCATCGTATCGCGAACTGGAGATGCCAAAATACCTCCGACCCCCTTACTGAGACACGTTTCTATCAAGCTACTAACATCAGTTAACGATACGCAAGGTCTTGCAGCGTCGTGAACCAATACCCATGGGTAAGCATCACGATCTAAACTGTTGAGGCCAGAAAGAACAGAGTCAGCCCTTTCTTTGCCACCAGCGACAACCCTTACGTTTGGATGGTTTGCTAGCGACGTTTTGGCAAAATATTCATCATCTGGGCTAATAGCAACAATTGCTAATGCAATTTGTGAATGAGATAGTAATCGCAAAACCGTATGTTCTAATAAGGTTTTGTCTTCAATAGTTAAGTATTGTTTAGGCCGATTAGCCTGCATACGTTTGCCAACACCTGCGGCGGGAATAATCACCGCACACATCAGCCGTTTGTTTTCTTCTAACACTAATTTTCTCGTTTTTGAGGGATTAAACGAAAAAAGGTTTCGTTTTCTTTTATCATCCCTAATTCATTTCTAGCGCGCTCTTCGATAGCTTCTAAACCGGACTTTAAATCATTGGTATCGGCATAAAGCAGTTTATTTCGCCGTTTTAGCTTTTCATTATCCAGTTGTTGTCGTGTAACTTCGTTTTTCAACGCAATATAGTCAGACACACTGTTTTTACCGAGCCAAAGTCGATACTGTAACAACAGAAAAATAATCAGCAAAATGCCTGACATCAAGCGCATTATTGTCGCCATAGAAATGTGGATATAAGTAAGCACTTATTATAAGTGTGTTAGCGAGACTGTAAACACTCAAACAAAACAAAATCAATTGAAAGGTAAAGGACGCTTAAAATTACGCCAATTAATCGTACAAGAAAGCAGTAATTCTCTTAATGATGGGATCACTGGATTAATTTTATGATTGTTTAGCCAAGCATGACCAGCGCAGGCGGCGGTCATCACCCGTTTATTGGGCTTTAATAAACGATATGCAATGTCATCTTCCGCTCGTTCGCTTAATTCATACCATCCATGACTATTGGTACGAAAGCGTTGTTTTTCATGATCTACCCGGTCAACGCAATCTAAGACAATATGTGAACTTGTTGCGATCGGCACCACTAAGCCTGGCATAAGGTCTATTTGTCGGTACCACTGGTTTACTGCCTCTCTTTCTTGCCCCACAAGAGGAAGTTGCGATGCTTGTTTAGCAGACCACGTCGCATTTTGCACATCCAAGGTTAATGGCGTTTGTGCCTGACACATAAAGTTCGCGGTGCGTTTGACATAATACGAGAGGCTTTTCATTCGTCCTTGAAGGGATTTAGCACTATCAATTTTTAAATCAGCGAGTAACTTAAGCTCTCTTTCATATAAGGCACAACAAAGCTCAGCAAACTCAGGTGAAGTTTGCTGCTGTTCATGCCAAAGTGATTGTTGTTCATTCATGAAAGAAAACTTGCTTGCGCTCACTGCTAGATCACTGCTCAAGTATTAAGCATACTTTATTGTAGATAAAAGATAAATAAAGCAATTTTCTGAGTTATTATTATAACGAATGCGATTTACTTAAAAAAATGTTGTCAACAACGTCTTTCAAAATACCATCAAGGATCTTGCCCGTATGATTGAACAAAGCCCACAAACGTCTCCTGAAAAAACAACAGAACTGCCAGCAGACAGCACAATAGATGCTCTAGCCCCGACCAACCTTTTAAAAGAAGAAATAGATCAATTGACTCGTATCTACAACATTATTATCGACTTTTTTGCCAATTACAGTTTTCAATTAATTGGGGCGTTTATCATTTTCACTCTCGGCTACATGTTAGCAGGGAGAATTGCAAAATCAGTTCTTAACCTTTGTCTAAAACATAAACTGGATATTACCCTAAGCCACTTTATCGCTAACACCAGTAAAATGTTAGTCGTAGTGATGATAACCATCGTAGCGCTTAACAAATTAGGTATTAGTGTCACCCCCTTTATCGCCGCTATTGGTGCAGTATCATTAGGTGCAGGCCTTGCCTTGCAAGGGCTTTTAGCCAACTATGCGGCAGGCTTTAATATTATCATTATTCGTCCCTTTGTCGTTGGCGATACCATCACAGTGCAAGGTGTTACAGGGCTAGTGAAAGAAGTATTACTCGCATATACCATTATTGTTGATGAAGACGGTGTTGAGATCACCATTCCAAATAAACATATTGTTGGTGAAGTACTTCATAATTCGAAAGAGGACTCGTTATTAGAGTTAAGTGTCGGTATCGCTTATCACGAAAACCCTATAGAAGTGATCAGCTTATTGGAAAGTGTTATTGAAAAACTCGATATTGTCAGTAAAGACAAAGCCCCGCAAATAGGTATCGACCAATTTGCCGACAGCGCAATAAATATAGGGCTCAGAATTTGGACACCCACGTTAAACTTATATGCATCAAAATTTAAAGCATATAAGGCTATTTATCTTGCTTTAGATGAAGCAAATATCCAAATCCCATTCCCGCAGCGCGATGTCCACCTTATCAGTCATTCTGGCCAGGTAAAGTAACAAAAAAGACTATAGCTCCCATTAGAATAGTGAATGGGAGCAAAGCAGGTATTATACCAATTAACTTTAATATTGGGTTTTACTTGTTTTTACGTTTAGCTAACTGCTTATCTTGCCAGTCTTTGCCGAATATATCAGGGGATTTGACAATATAGACATAGTGGAGAAGTACACCTATCCCCCAACCACCAATGCACCAAAGAACCCAGTAATACTGTGGGGTCAAAAGTATAATACCCCGTATTAATATTTCTTCTTTGTTTAAACACCTCAGTATCCTCTTCGATTTATTCACCCTGAGAAAATAGTGACAAAAAAAGCTTCAATTAAACACGACAACAACGCGACAAGCACATGACAACCATCCGCCATTAAGACTTTATTTGTCATATCAATAAGTAATACAATGGAGCATGGATTAAAAAACGCTTTATGGATCAAAGTTATGAATAGCAATGGCTTGAAACTAATGGGGCTCAACAACATAGCAAGCATTAGTTTTATTGTTGTTGGCATTATCGCGCTATTGACAGTAATTGCTCATTTATCGTGTATCCCTTTAGGAGAGAATTGCTACAGAGCGCAATTGGCGCCGGCAGTTATCATCGAGTCAGCAATCGAACAAACTTGGTTAGCACCTGTTGGCACCATAGCGATTTCTTTTATATTTTTCATGACAGCCTTATATTGTTTTTCCGCTGCAAAATTTGTGAAATTATTACCTTTTACTCAAACTGCTATTAAAGCTATTGCTTTTATATGCATACTGCGAGTGACGTTAACACTTTGGTTTTCGCTTAAGCACCCTGAAAAAGTAACATTTTTTAGCCAGGCAGCCATTTTTGTTTGGTTTTGTTGCGGCGTTTTACTGATCATCGGATACCGATATAGATTTATTGAGAATGTACCAAAAAACGTTATTTAAAAAGAAGTAAATAAAATGACAACCATGAATGTAACAATTGATTATCTTAACGATAATGCAATCGCTGATCTGCTTAATGCTCATCGTCAAGAAATGTATAAATACTCACCAAGTGATAGTGTTCATGCCTTAGACGTTGAGCAACTAAAGCAGCCAGACATTACCTTTTGGTCAGCGAAAAATAATGGTGACATAGCAGGCTGCGGTGCGCTAAAAGCATTATCAAAAAGCAGCGGTGAAATTAAGTCTATGAAAACCCATCCTAACTACCTACGCAGAGGGGTTGCTGCGAAAATTCTTCAAGCCATTATTATTGAAGCAAAAAGTCGTCACTATCAAAATCTCTATTTAGAAACTGGCACGCATCAAGCATTTAATCCCGCGATTCAGCTTTACTTACGCCATGGTTTTATTGAATGCGATCCTTTTGGCGATTATCAACTTGATCCACACAGTAAGTTTTTTCATTTAAGCTTGTAAACGCTTAAATTATTGAAAAAAAAGCCTTATCATTCGATAAGGCTTTTTTAGAATTGAGCATTAAAGCATGATATTAAAGCGTCGAGACAGACGACTTCATCATCCAAACGTTAATAATTAACCTTGGCCTTTAACTTCAGACAAACCATTAAATACCGCTTTTTCTCCTAAGTACTCTTCAATACGCAATAACTGGTTGTACTTAGAAACACGATCTGAACGACATAACGATCCTGTTTTAATTTGCCCTGCCGCTGTACCTACCGCTAAATCAGCAATAGTTGCATCTTCCGTTTCACCACTACGATGTGAAATTACCGCTGTATAGCCAGCTTCCTTCGCCATTCTGATCGCCGCTAAGGTTTCAGTTAATGAACCAATTTGGTTAAACTTAATTAAAATTGAATTCGCAATACCTTGTTCAATACCACGCGCTAAAATCTTAGTGTTAGTTACAAATAAGTCATCACCAACGATTTGTACTTTGTCACCAATCAAGTCAGTTTGATATTTAAAACCACCCCAATCAGATTCGTCTAAACCATCTTCAATTGAAACAATTGGATATTCCTGACATAGCGTAGCGAGGAAATCTGAAAACTCGTTAGAGCTGAACTGCTTGCCTTCACCTTTTAAGTCATAAATACCTTTATCTGCATCGTAAAATTCAGATGCAGCACAATCCATCGCTAACGTCACGTCTTTACCCAAAACATAACCTGCAGCTTCAGTCGCTTCTTTAATTACCGCTAGTGCATCAGCATTAGACGCTAAATCTGGAGCAAAACCACCTTCATCGCCAACGGCGGTGTTCAGCCCTTTCGCTGATAATACTTTTTTCAATGAATGGAAAATTTCAGCCCCCATGCGAAGTGATTCACTGAAGCTTTTCGCACTTACCGGTTGGATCATAAACTCTTGAATATCAACATTGTTATCAGCATGCTCGCCACCGTTGAGAATATTCATCATTGGTAATGGTAAAGAGTACTGACCCGATGTACCATTTAAGTCAGCAATGTGTTCAAACAATTGTACTTTCTTTTCCATCGCTGCCGCTTTAGCGTTTGCTAAAGAAACCGCTAAAATAGCGTTAGCACCAAACTTTTCTTTATTTTCCGTCCCATCCAAATCAATCATTATTTGATCAATCGTTGCTTGTTCTAGGGCATTCTTACCAATTAAGGCATTAGCAATATCATTATTTACCGCGGCGACAGCTTTTAAAACGCCTTTCCCTAAGTAACGCGATTTATCACCGTCACGAAGTTCTAATGCTTCTCGAGAACCAGTTGATGCACCAGAAGGAGCCGCTGCACGCCCCCAAGCACCCGACGCTAAAAAGACATCGACTTCAACTGTAGGATTACCACGTGAATCCATAATTTCACGTCCGATGATTTTGCTAATGTTCGCCATTACAATTCCTCTAAATTAATGTTCACTTTATAAATGAACTAGCAACAAGTTTAAAATTTGATTTGTTAACATCGTATTTTACGACGATAAAATATAAAACCGCGACCAAGGGCCACGGTTTTATCTGTTGATTATCTATCCGTTTGATTTTTGCTTTTGCAAATTAAACGTTGCAGCAATAAAGCCTTCAAACAATGGGTGGCCATCTCGCGGAGTTGAATTAAACTCAGGATGGAACTGCCCTGCAATAAACCATGGATGATCAGGAATTTCGATAACCTCAACCAAAGATTTGTCGGTAGATAAACCAGAAAACACGAGGCCAGCTTCAGTTAATTGGTCTCGGTAGTTATTATTTACCTCATAACGGTGGCGGTGTCTTTCATAAATGGTTTCACTACCATATACGTCACACACCTTGGTACCTTTCACTAAATGGCACAATTGAGAACCCAAACGCATAGTGCCACCTAAATCAGAATTCTCACAGCGGTATTCTATTTTACCTTTCTCGTCTAACCATTCATTGATTAAACCAACAACAGGATAAGGCGTTTGACTATTAAATTCAGTACTATGAGCTCCCGCTAATCCCGCTACGTTGCGAGCATACTCAATTAGCGCTACTTGCATTCCTAAACAAATGCCTAAGTAAGGGATTTTATTTTCACGAGCGTACCGAGCTGCAATAATCTTACCTTCTACTCCACGCTCACCAAAACCACCAGGAACAAGAATAGCGTCAATATCTTTAAAGATTTCTGTGCCTTTCGATTCAACATCTTGTGAATCAATATATTTTATTTTAACGTTTACCTGATTCTTTAAACCGGCATGCTTTAACGCTTCATTTACCGACTTATAAGCATCTGGCAATTCGGTGTATTTGCCGACCATGCCAACTACGACTTCACCGACAGAATTTGCCTCTTGGTAAAGCACCTTTTCCCACTCACTTAAGTCGGCTTCTGGTAAATCGGTATAGCCAAAACGTTTACAAACAATCTCGTCAGTTCCTTGAGATTTCAAAATCGCTGGAATTTTATAAATACTATCAACATCACGCATCGCTACTACCGCACGTTCTTCAACGTTAGTAAATAAAGCGATCTTAGACTTTTCGTTTGCTGGAATAACCCCTTCACTGCGACATACCAGAATGTCAGGGAAAATACCGATAGAACGAAGTTCTTTAACAGAATGTTGTGTCGGCTTAGTTTTAATTTCACCTGAGGCCGCTAAATAAGGTACTAATGTAAGGTGCATAAACATTGCACGCTCTCGTCCTAATTCAGTGCCTAACTGGCGAATAGCTTCTAGGAATGGTTGTGATTCAATATCGCCAACCGTACCGCCAATTTCAACCATGGCGATATCGTAACCTTCAGCGCCTTCTATAACACGACGTTTAATGTCATTAGTGATATGAGGAATGACCTGAATGGTTGCACCTAAAAACTCACCTTTACGCTCGCGAGCAAGAATGTCTTGATAAATTCTACCCGTGGTAAAATTATTGCGTTTGGTCATTTTGGTGCGAATAAAGCGCTCATAATGCCCCAAATCTAGATCAGTCTCAGCGCCATCTTCGGTAACGAAAACTTCGCCGTGTTGAATTGGGCTCATTGTCCCTGGGTCTACATTAATATATGGGTCTAGCTTCAACATGGTTACCTTTAAACCACGTGCTTCAAGAATTGCCGCTAATGAAGCTGCAGCAATACCTTTACCAAGGGATGAAACAACGCCACCCGTTACAAAAATATATCTAGTTGTCATGTGATACCCAGAGTCAGGAAAAACAGAAATTTTGCACTAGCATTCGAAGCTTATTGATAAACGTTCAATACTAGCAGGACGGGAAAGTATTATACTCAAAAGCCGTGTTTTCGACAATAACGATCTTGCCTTCTCGTTAAAATATTATTTAGAAGGCTTGCAATAATAGGTCTGGGACCTTAGTTTATACCAATATTCATATATATTAAGCCTCTTAGCGAGGATTAAATATTTATGCAGATTGGTAATACTAGCTTATCTCTAAAAAGTTGGGAAGTTTCATGACTGATAAATTAACAGCTGTTTTAACCGCGATTGATGACCTTAATGCAAAAGATAGTAACTTGGTTGACGTTGAAGGTAAGAAACAGCCAAAAGAGCTTATCTATGGCCAAAGAATGTCGGCCTGTTTAAATCAGTATTGGCCAAACGCTGACGAACTATTACAAATAGCAGTTCGAGCTCAACATATTATGCGCTGGCATATAAAACGAGATGAGTTTCCTCAGGGTAAAAAGGGATACTTAGATTGGCGAAAAGCACTTGGTCAATTTCATGCTCAACAAGCAACTAAAATCATGCTAGCGCATGGTTATAGCCAAGAGCAAGCTAATATCACTGCGGCTATCATTCGAAAAGAACAACTTAAGAAAAACCCACAGACTCAAACCTTAGAAGATGTCGCTTGTCTTGTTTTTCTTGAACATTATTTTGCAGCTTTTGCAGCAAAACATAATGAAGATAAAATTATACGCATTCTTCAACTGACCTGGCGCAAGATGTCCGCGCAAGGACATAAAATTGCGTTATCCTTATCGCTACCTGAACATTTGAATAAACTCGTAACAAAAGCATTGAGCTAATTTACCAGGTTCATTGATGATTCAAAGCAGATAATTGCCAACCCCCCTTGCCTAGATGTTATTTAACCCAGATGTTATAAAGCTTAAATGTTACGCAAATAAAGTGATTTAATACCAACTCAAGGAGCGCTAACGTTGCCGTTTGACAGTGGCAAACGCGCAACAAAAACAAACGGCCAAGCCATCAGTAAAACAACCGTTGCTCTTAACCACCAACTATCCAACATGTAGCAAGAAAAACTCGCAGCAAGCACCATAGTAACCAGCGATAACACTTTCGCACGTTTAGGAATACTTCTAGATTGCTGCCAATGATAGATAATAGGGCCGAAAACTCGATTTTGCAGGAGCATTTTATGTAAACGTGGTGATGACTTAGCAAAACAAGCGGCAGCAACCAATAAAAATGGCGTTGTAGGCAATAGCGGTAACACCGCCCCTAACGCCGCTAATAATACAAAAAAAACGCCGGTTATTTTTAATAACATTGTTTTAAACACATCCCCTTCTAACGTTCTTCATTCCAATTGAATAACCAGGCGCCAGCACCTAAAAACATGACAGACATCCCTAACAAAATAAAGATGTGGTAGCCAAGCTCAGCAAGCGTTGCGCCTTCGGTGATTACAGCTCTGGCTGCCGCAACTAAGTGAGTTAGCGGCAAAAACTCCGCGACAAGTTTTAATATATCTGGTGCACCTTCCAGACTGAACCAGACACCAGAGAGGATCATCATCGGCCAGGTAGAAAAATTCAATAAGCCACCAATAAGTTCTTCACTTTTACTGCGGCTCGCAATTAATAAACCTAGCGAAATTAAACTAAACGCGCCAAGTAAACCGATAAGAAATAGGTCTACATAACTGCCAAGCATATAAAAATCAAAAAAGAAGTTACAACCTACGTAGACCAAGCTCGTTGTCGTCATCACTATCAATGCCCGCGAAAACAATTGAGCACTGACAAACTCAAGTGCCGTCAAAGGGGTTGCCTTTAGACGTTTCAGCACAGCGTTTTTTCTATAGCGCACAATCACATAGCCAACACCGAACAGGCAACTGAACATCATATTCATCCCTAACACCCCAGGAAGCACCCAATCGACATAACGGATCTTCTTCCCTGACACTTGTTCCATATCAAACGTTGGATGGGAAGCTTTAAGTATTTGTTCGGCTAAGTAACTTTGTGGTGATTCTGGATTCATCCAATAATGCTTTTGAGTAAAATCAATCACTAAATCAACAGCATGTTGCGACAATTTCGCTTGTGCTTTGTCGATAGTCTGATAATCAACAAAATCGATATATCGTGTTTCAATAAATTGACTATCAACCGACGATAAATTTATCACACCAATTTTATATTGTGCTTTGCCATCCCCTGAGAAAACTAAGGACATTGCCACAAGCAGCAATATCGGAAAGAGTAAACTCCAGCTTAATGATGATTTATCACGGAAAAACTCTATATTTCTAGCTTTTACTACTGCCCAAAAACGAGAAATGTTCATATTACTCCCTTAATGAATGTCCGGTAAGTTTTAAGAAAAGATCGTCCAAATTGGCTGATTTAACCTGCAAGTTATCTAAAGATACGCCACTTTCAATTAATGTTGCTAAGCACTTCTCAATGGACGATGTCGTAATTTCCACCATTTCTCCGTTTTCTTGCCAGTCAAAATTCGCTAACAATTCATCACTGATGCGTTTTTTAGGTAATAAAATAAAGACATCGCTAAAGTGGCGCTTCAAAAGTTCTCTCGGTGTTCCAGACTCTATCACTTTACCTTTATCCATAATGACAATGTCATCACACAAACGCTCAGCCTCATCCATGTAGTGGGTGGTTAAGACGATGGTTTTATTCCGCGCTTTTATATTTTCAATTAATTGCCAAAAATTTCGACGAGCTTGAGGATCGAGTCCCGTTGTCGGTTCATCGAGGAAGATTATATCGGGGTCATTTATCAAGGCTAAAGCTAATAATAGCCGTTGACGTTGCCCGCCAGACAATAAGCGATTATCCCGGTCAACAAATCCCTCGAGATCACAAAGTGCTATTAACGTTTCATGCGGCAAGCTTTGTTGATAAAAAGACGAAAACAGGTTTAGCGTTTCTTTAACTGTTAAAAAATCTTGTAATGCGGTGTGCTGGAATTGAATGCCGATATGTTGCGAGAAATCGTCATTAATCGGCTGACCTTGATAAAATACCTCACCTGAGCTCGGTTTTAGGATACCTTCAATTATTTCAATCGTGGTTGTTTTACCCGCGCCATTGGGTCCAAGCAAACCAAAACATCGTCCTTGTTTAATAGAAAAGCTAACATTATCTACCGCATTAAAGTTTTCAAAACGCTTAACTAACTGATTAACTTCGACTACTGAAGTTGGATGTTCATTCAAAACCAAACCCACCTAAATGATAATAATTCTTATTTACAAAAATATCGTTTTTACCTAAGATAACGTAAACCGAAAACAATAAAGGAGCTATGATGCCAGATTTTCAATCAATTACTATCGATAATCAAAAAGTACAGTTAGAGCTCTCTGCATCGCTACTTGATAAAATACTTGCTAGTGGTGTCATCAATGCAGCACAACTTAAATGCCTTAATACGCAAAGCAAACAAATACTATGGCACTCACTACTTAACAACAGTCTACTCGATTAACTCATCTGAGCTAATATCGAGTTTACGCTTTCTTTAAGGGCCAATTGAAGCGCTTTTTTTCCTGTATAACCAAAGTCATTTGCAATGCGCGCTGTGGTTTTTCGTTGCAATACTTTCGCAACTAATAAGTCGGTTTGATCGGCCAAATACGGATGAGTTATTAACACCGACAATAACCAGTTACTCAACGAAAAGGCACTCGGATCATACTGGTAATGCCCCAAGGCAAATTGTTTAACAATAAATTCATCTCTTTTGTTTAATCTGGTAATTGCCAAATGCTCTGCCAAGTGATGTCCTTGAGATAGTAAACAACTGACCAAATCGGTGGAAAGCTCTGCATATTGTTCGGCTAAGCAATACGGTAACTGTTGGTAAAATATTGTACTTAAATGAGTCACGTGATCGCGACCGAGATCACTGATCCCGTGCAGCATCAAACAGGAATGTTCACCACTGGCACTATCTCTATTAAAGCCAATACGAACAGGCATCATTTGTTGCTCACCCCAAAATGAAACCAGCTCATGATTAGCGCCAAAACTTGTTCCCAAAATATCGTACTGATTATGTTGACAAAAAGCTTTTATATACTGCAATAGTTGTCTTCCTAATCCTTTTTGCTGTAAAGACTCAACAACCGCAATCCGAACGATACGAAGGTAACGAAAATTAAATGCGCTTTGATCCGCGCAATACTTCATCAATGACTGCGGCAAAAACTGAGATTTTAATTGTTTTTGGGACGCGGTCATTAACGCGATATCGCGTTCACTTGCCTCTCCTTCTGTTAAACATAGTGACACGGCTATCGCAATATCTAATTGCCTATCAAAGGTCACAAACAATTTTACCTGCTCTTGAGCTAGCATTAACTTTACATCGCTCGGCGACGTTTGATAATGCGCTGTTACTAAAATTGCAACGATTTGATTTAATAGCTTTTCATCTAAAATCAGTTCTTTGGCATCAACCAACCGAATATCTGTATGCGCTATTGAGAATGTTTCGATATCTGATGCGGGGATTTCAGGTAAGGCGGCATTAAGCAAAAAAGTGTTAAAAATAAATCGTTCTAATGGATCATCTTCAGCCCAACGTATCGCTTGCTTAATATGGTATCGATTATAATCAGGCGCTATTGCCGAAAGCTTCTTAATAAACTTTAAGCTAAACCCTCGACCTGAACCTTCATAACCATGAACCGTTGAAGAAAATACGATTCGGCTATTTTGTTGCGCCAATCGCTCTAACAAATAGATTGGAATAGCAGCAGCTTCATCAACAAGTACTAAATGATTTTCAGGTTGCTCAGCGACCAGTTTATCAACTGGAACGAATTGAATAGAACTGTTAGCAATGTAAAAACTATCTTGTTGATAATAGCCTTGAGGATAGCTACTGATAAGTTGTTCAAAAAAGATCGCCAGAGCATTGCGATGTGGGGCAGTTACTATCAAACGTTTGTTAGTTAATAACATCACCTGCACTGCAGCAATAGCCAAGGCACTTGATTTTCCGCGTCCTCTATCTGCCGTTAATACCAAAGGGCGTCGGCGATGTCCTGAAACAACTTTTATTACCTGATTAACCGCCTCTGCTTGTTGCTGGTGAGCACATCCCAAACTATCGTTGTATGGAGTCTCAATATGTGATTTTTTTGGCTCAATTTTCACTTGCGCGAGCGTTTGACGATTAATAACGATAGTATCTTTATCTGCAATTATTTGTTGACAAAATCGCTGATAAAATGCGTTCTTCGCGCTGAAATAAGACATATCAGGACAAAGCCAAATCATTAATCCGCCTGCCGCCAGTGTGCCAGACAATGCTGCAAAAGCATCAGGATGAAAATGTTCATCGGCAAAAATAACAATATCGTACTCTTGCCCTAAAGCATGTTTGAAGTTTTCAATGCGTTTGACATTATTAACATTAATCGCAATACCATAGATTGCACTTCTAAGCGCTTCCTGCGACAAAAAATAACTAAGCTGCGCTATACTCCACTCAACGGCTTCCTCTAAGACAACTAACCTACGATGTCGAGCTTTTTTCTGCTCAGAGATCATTCGTTGCAAACAATCAGAAAATATCTGTTTATCAGGCATGAGAGATCGGCTTAAAATAAAAATATGAGTTATTCTAACAGGCTAACTGTTTAAGGAAAAAGGTTAAATTGGCTCGATTAGCGGAAAGATGCCCCTATTCTCTTGTCGCAAAATTATCCAAATTACTCAACAAATATTCAGTTGATACTATTTTGATAAATTTAATTTGAAAAAAAATGCAAACAAGCCTATGTTTCAGATTAAGTAAAGACTGTTTTGTGGTGGGTTAAGAGAATGACGTATGACTCAATAGACGATTTAGATAACGACATGACTGGCGATCAAGATGCTGATTTTGAAGAAAGCACATCAAGTGTAGATTCAGCAAAGGTAAGAAAACGCATTGACGACTTATTAGAACGAAAAAGACTTAAAGAGCTCTTAGACGATACTGATGATTGGGATATTTAACCGATAAATCTTATCCGCGATTTAATTCGATATTTTTATATTTCATTGTTTCTATTTATTGATAGAATACGCGCAATCTTTTCTTAAAGACATACAATAATGACTTTCCTTGAAAAAATACGTTGCTTACTAACATTTGGTCAGGGCGTAGCGTTGCCCTTACCAAATTTAGATGAACACTCAGAGCCCTTTTCACTTTTTCAGCAATGGTTTAATGATGCTCAGCAAGCCGGTATTTTATTGCCTGAAGCAATGTCCGTGTCTAGTGTAAGTCATGAGGGAAAACCTAGCTGCCGAATGGTGCTGTTGAAGGAGTTTGATGAGCAAGGTTTTGTTTTTTATACCAATTATGGTAGCCGAAAGAGCAAAGATCTTGAGCAAAACCCCAATATTGCGTTGCTTTTTCATTGGAACGTTTTGCAACGTCAGGTTCGTATAGAAGGTGTGGTAGAAAAAGTACCTTTAGCGCAATCTCAACGTTACTTTGACAGTAGAGATAGAGGAAGCCAAATTGGCGCATGGGCTTCACACCAAAGCGAAGAATTATCAGGTGACGAATTAAAGCAACGCGTTAAACATTTTGAACAAAAATTTTCTGGTAAACCAGTTCCTTTGCCAGAGTTTTGGGGAGGATGGAAAATAAAGCCAGCATACATAGAGTTCTGGCAAGGACGCGCTAGTCGCTTGCATGACCGTGTGTGTTTCCAGCAACAACCTGACCAATCATGGCATAAATTCAAACTTAACCCTTAATCGTATTATCGCTAACAGCTAAGTTGATACATTAAAGTCGACCACAGAGAAAATGTAATAATATAGTTAATTTCGTTTGCTTGGCCTTAGCTTCATGATAAGGTAGTTATCTGGTTATCGAATTGAATTTTACTTTGAAATCAATTACTTTATTCATCGCTATACTCTATTGTCAGTTTTCATTTGCTAAGCAAATCTTGGTGGGAATAGAACCATTTCCACCCATGTTTGACGAAAATGGCCAAGGGCTTGGCTATCAATTACTTTCATCAGCTGCTCAACAATCAAGCCTACAATTAACCTATCAAAATATGACCTACGCTCGGGCTAAAAAAGAACTCGAGAATCATCGTGTCGATATTATTGGTTTGGTGCCAAAAGGGCTAGAGACTGAGAGTTTTTACCGATACGCGGCAGAACTTGATTGGGCCTTTGATACCAATCTTGATATCTACAGCTACAATCCGCTTTACTTGAATCTTGATAAGGTTCCCGATAACAGTATTGGTACTTTACTAGGCAATGCAACATTTTTCGCTAACATCCTTAATATCCCCGAACGTAAATTTATTGAAGTCGCATCGTTACCTCAACTGGCTAAAATGTTAGCTAAGCGCAGAGTTAAGGCCGCCGTCTTTGAACGAGTTGCGATGATGAGTAAGCTATCAGAAGTGATTCAAGCGCCAATACATTATCGTCGCTTGATAGGTATTCCAGCGACACTAGCTGTCGCCAACAATCAACGGGGTCTCGCGTTAAAAGAGCAGCTTGATAGCATATTAACCACAAACAAAGTGGCCTTTGATTATCTGCAGCATCGTTATAATAAATTGCCAGAAAAGGGGGTTATGCAACCCTAACTCCGTTTTAATACAACAAAAAAACGCTACCTAAAAAGATAGCGTTCTTGCAATTACAGGAAAGCTTTAAGGGCCCACTAAAGCAAGCAAGATACCCGCTGCCACCGCAGAGCCGAGCACGCCTGCGACATTTGGCCCCATTGCATGCATTAAAAGAAAGTTATGAGGATTAGCTTCTAAACCGACCTTGTTAGCAACACGCGCTGCCATAGGCACTGCTGATACGCCTGCCGCTCCAATGAGCGGGTTGACCGGTTCATTACTCAGTTTATTCATTAGTTTTGCCATCAACACCCCAGAAGCAGTTCCAATTGAAAACGCGACAGCCCCTAAAGCGAGGATCCCCAAGGTTTCAACGTTTAAAAACGCTTCTGCACTCAACTTGGAGCCGACGCCTAAACCTAAAAAAATCGTAACGATATTGATCAATTCATTTTGTGCCGTTGAACTTAAACGATCTACAACGCCACATTCGCGCATTAAGTTACCTAAGCAAAACATGCCAACGAGCGGTGTGGCTGCTGGCAAGAAGAAAATTGTCATTAACAGCACACCTAAAGGAAAAACAACCTTTTCTATTTTGGTTACGTGACGTAACTGTGCCATTTCAATTTTACGCTCTTGTTCAGTGGTTAAAGCTCTCATGATAGGTGGTTGAATGATGGGTACCAACGCCATATAAGAGTAGGCAGCCACCGCGATAGCGCCTAACAATTCAGGGGCAAGCTTAGACGCCAAAAATATTGCAGTAGGTCCATCGGCTCCGCCAATAATGGCTATCGCTGATGCATCCTGCAATGAAAACTCAAAACCTGGTATCGCATTTAACGCAATTGCACCAAACAATGTTGCGAAAATACCAAACTGAGCAGCAGCTCCAAGAAAGAGTGTTTTAGGGTTAGCAATTAAAGCGCCAAAATCAGTCATTGCACCGACGCCCATAAATATCAATAGTGGGAATATTCCCGTATCGATACCTGCGTAATAAATATAATGCAATAAGCCGCCAACTTCAGAAAACCCAGCAACGGGAATATTGGTCAATATCGCGCCAAACCCCATCGGTAATAGTAGTAATGGCTCAAAGTTTTTAGCAATAGCTAAAAACAGCAAACCAGCACCAACTAACATCATGATAACTTGGCCAAGTTCGAAATTGGCAAGCCCTGTAGATAACCACAAGGTATTTAACTGCTCCATATGATTATCCTACGCTAAACTCAACAAAACATTACCAACAGAAACAGAGTCGCCTTCTCTAACATGAAGCGAAACAATTTGACCCCCTGAGACCGCTCGCACTTCCGTTTCCATTTTCATTGCTTCCATAATGATAACGACATCACCGGCTTCAACGTGATCGCCTTCAGCAACGAGCACTTTAAAAATATTGCCCGCTAGAGGCGCATTTAACGTTTCTTCTGCACTGATTGCAGCGCTTTGTTTCACTTCTGCATCCGCTGCTGAAGTCACTGAAGAAATACTGCCACCAGGACCGACAACCACTTCGAAAACCTGACCATCGACACTAACAGAATAGCTCTCCGTTGACACACTAGCTGAACTGGCTTGCGCTGATTGCTTAATCGCGCCTTTTGTCGGTTTGGGCTCGAAAGCTTCAGGGTTGTTACGATTTTCTAGAAACTTAAGTCCAATCTGTGGAAATAACGCATAAGTAAGCACATCGTCTATTTTATCTTCTGCTAAGTTTATCGCTTTCTCTTTCGCTAAATTTTCAAGCTCTGCAGTGAGTTTATCTAATTCAGGCGACAGTAAATCTGCTGGACGACAAGTAATTGGTTCTTTTCCTTCCAACACGCGCTCTTGAAGCGATTTATTAACAGGAGAAGCCGTAGCACCATATTCTCCTTTAAGCACTCCCGCCGTTTCTTTGGTAATCGACTTATAACGTTCGCCAGTTAATACATTCAGTACCGATTGAGTACCGACTATTTGTGATGTTGGTGTTACCAGCGGAATATTACCTAAGTCTTCACGAACGCGAGGGATCTCTTGAAGCACCTCATCAAACTTGTCAGAAGCGCCTTGCTCTTTTAATTGGTTTTCCATATTGGTTAACATGCCACCTGGCACTTGGGCTAATAAAATTCGGGCATCAACCCCTTTCAAGCTGCCTTCAAATTGGGCATATTTTTCACGAACATCTCTGAAATAAGCCGCAACTTCGGCAAGCTTTTCCATGTCTAAACCCGTATCTCGCTCAGTGCCTTGGGCTATCGAAACTATCGTTTCTGTGGGTGAATGTCCATAAGTCTGGCTCATTGACGAAATAGAGGTGTCAATGACATCAATATCTGCGTCAATGGCTTTCATGTGGGTTGCAACACTTAAACCAGTCGTTGCATGACAATGTAAGGCCAGCGGTAAAGATACCGTCTCTTTTAAGCGCGAAATGAGTTCTTGAGCATCATACGGTTTCAATAAACCAGACATATCTTTAATACAAAGCGAATGCGCCCCCATATCTTCTAACTGCTTAGCCATGGTTAGCCAACCCTCTAAGGTATGAACCGGGCTTTCTGTATAACTTAATGTTCCTTGCGCGTGCGCACCAACTTTGACGGTTGCCTTGATAGCCGTTTGCAAGTTTCTAACATCATTCATGGCATCGAATATTCTAAAGACGTCTACCCCATTAATATGAGCTCGCTCGACAAACTTTTCGACAACATCATCGGCATAGTGACGATAGCCCAAAATATTCTGGCCACGAAAAAGCATTTGTTGTTTTGTCTTAGGCATCGCTTTTTTCAATGCTCGAATACGCTCCCACGGATCCTCACCTAAATAACGTATACAACTATCAAAGGTTGCACCTCCCCAAGATT
Source organism: Thalassotalea ganghwensis (assembly GCF_053485795.1). Lineage (NCBI taxonomy): Bacteria > Pseudomonadati > Pseudomonadota > Gammaproteobacteria > Alteromonadales > Colwelliaceae > Thalassotalea > Thalassotalea ganghwensis. The sequence goes on along the minus strand of NZ_JBQRUM010000017.1, from coordinate 1,109 downwards.
CAATAGACCAAAAACCTACTTCATCCAACAAAGGGGCAATCGGTAACATGTCTTCTAATCGAAGCCGAGTTGCCAATAAAGATTGATGTCCATCTCTCAATACAACTTCGGTAATTCCTAGTGGCTTAGCCATTATGATGCTCCTATGATTTATTATGCTTTTGACGATGTTGACTCACGGCAGCGGATATCGCAGCAACAACCTTAGGCGAAACCCCTTTATCAGATTTATTCGCTGACGTTACTTTGCGTGCTTTAGCGGGTACAACGATAGGATCTGGGTATGCCACAGATAACCGAACTAAGACCTGATTAATAAATACAACCAGTAAACCTAGAAAAACAAAAACAAATGCCATTCCAGCTAACATTAAAATACCAGCATCGACAAACTGCTGCATTAGCTCACCCATGATGTCCCCTACCTGAAAATTTTATTAAATTAGAATAATCACTCCAATAACCTAAAAGCAACTGATATTTATACGTTTCATAAAAATATTTTTTGGTCAACCTTAAAGCACAACAAAAACGACTAAATATTCTTTTTTTTCCATATTTTATTCTATTTCTAACTCCTGATTGAATATTATATACAACAAAGAGTGCTATAAATAAAAAGCTTAAGGATGATTTTTATTAATTGGGCTTAACACCATTTTGTATAAATACTTAAAACCCACATCAAAAAATAGATAGCTATACGGCTTCGCGCTCTTCTTAACCATATACAACTTTTGGCTGTTAACAAGTTTTGCTTAAATATGTTAAATCAATGCCCGAGTGAGTTATAAGTTAACTTTTGGCTCTTCGTCACGCAATATTAGCTGGATAAGAGTAAACACGAAAATTCGCGCTTAACCACCACTAAGGTGTTTATTTTATAATAGCGAAACTTTAAGGGATTGTTTCTGGAAGAGCGAACAGCAGAACGATTAGGAGTAATACCAATAAAATACAGACGAAAAAAAACCAGCCTATGGCTTAATGCCGATCAGTTAAGAAATATTTAATGATCCATTGACCGATCAACTGGTTAGTTTATAAAGGCTTCTGAATTTATTCAGGAGCCTTTTCTTTTGCAATTAACAACAGCACTTTCTCTTGCC
>NZ_JBQRUM010000016.1:0-110251 GCF_053485795.1 Thalassotalea ganghwensis | reverse complement strand
GGCAAGAGAAAGTGCTGTTGTTAATTGCAAAAGAAAAGGCTCCTGAATAAATTCAGAAGCCTTTATAAACTAACCAGTTGATCGGTCAATGGATCATTAAATATTTCTTAACTGATCGGCATTAAGCTTTAGCTCGCTTTTTTAGTTTTTATCTTTTGTATGATGTATCGGTATGTAAGTAAGTCTTAGAACGGATCTTTTAGTATTTCATCGATGACCCAGTGATCGTCTATTTGGATAAGTGATAACCGTTTTACGTCTCGAATTCTATCATCTTGATAAGTACCATCAAAATATACGGTAATAATCGCTGAATCTTTAAACTGCTCCCGAACTTTGACACCCGAGTCATCAGGCTTTATTTCTACTTGATCGTAGGACAAGTTAAACAAATGTCTGCCTACTGCACTGGGTGAGCGATAATGTCGAACTATACGAGCAAGCTTTGGGGAACATACCGAAGCGGCTTTTTCAATATTCTTTTCGTTATATATTGCGTGAAAGAAAGCGACAGCGACTTTTTCAGGGTTTTCTATTTCTGATATATCTTCTTCTTTATTACCACACGCATTTAATAAAAATAACAAAGGGAGTATTAATAACAGGGATAGTTTTCGCATAAGCTGTTCATCTTTACCGTTAGAATATGTTCATCATAACGCAAAGATAAATTAAATTTCTATCAAAATGAACTATTTTTCATCTACGTTGTTAATTTTTCAAGTAATTAGTGATTTTTGATGTATTAAAAAAGGGCACATAGTGCCCTTTATTTAGTGCGGTTTAGCTTAGCTTATTGCACTAATTCTTTATCTGAAAAACTTTCACTAAATAATGGACTAGACAAGTAACGTTCAGCAGAACTTGGTAATACAACGACAATGTTTTTGTCTTTGTTTTCTGGGCGTTCAGCAATGCGTTTAGCAGCAACCACCGCGGCTCCAGATGAAATGCCAGCTAAAATACCTTCTTCTTTCATTAAGCGATGTGCCATAGCCATTGCTTCTTCATTGGTGACTTTTTCTACAGCATCAATAACTTCAAGATCTAAGTTACCTGGAATAAAACCTGCACCAATACCCTGAATTTTGTGAGGCCCAGGTTTTAACTCTTCGCCGGCCATTTTTTGAGATATCACTGGAGAATCAGCAGGTTCTACTGCCACAGAAATAATTGGTTTATCTGCGGTGCGCTTAAGGTAGCGGCTAACACCCGTTATAGTTCCGCCTGTTCCTACACCAGCAACGAAAATATCAACCGCGCCTTCGGTATCGTTCCAAATTTCAGGACCTGTTGTTTTCTCATGTATCTCTGGATTTGCTGGATTATCAAATTGTCCCAGTAATACATATTTATCAGGATCTGAATCTTTGATTTCTTGTGCTTTGGCAATAGCTCCACCCATGCCTTTAGCACCATCAGTAAGCTCTAGTTTTGCACCTAAGGCAGCAAGTAACTTTCTTCTTTCTAAACTCATGGTATTTGGCATGGTTAACGTAATAGCATAGCCACGGGCTGCGGCAACAAAAGCTAAAGCGATACCAGTATTACCACTGGTTGGTTCGATAATTTCTTTACCTGCTGTTAAAACGCCACGTTTTTCAGCGTCCCAAATCATATTGGCACCAATTCGGCACTTTACACTAAAGCTTGGGTTTCTTGCTTCTACTTTGGCGAATACATTACCTGAGGTAACGCGGTTGAGTTTTACAATTGGCGTATTACCAATAGACGTTGAGTTGTCTTCGAAAATGTTTGGCATGTTAACATCCTTTCGGTAAAGTTGTGCTGGCTAACTAGGAGTTGTCTCTTTTTATCAGCCAAGCAAAAAATCGGTGCTATTAATGAGAATTTAATCTCGATTGCTATAGAGTAGCGCTTATTTTTGGAAAAAGAAGTGATATTTGGTTATATCTTATATGCAATTTTGGAATAAAAAGTTTGTTTTAACTACCTGTAGGAAGTAGAAATGACGACGCATTTACCCGATAACCCAACTAGCGCTGACCGAACACAGCAAATGGTCGTAAAGCAAGATACTATAAATGATAGTGAATTGCTGTCGAGTGAAGAAACCAGACAAATTCTTACTCCTTTTGCGTTTAAAATTGATAAGAGCTTATTTGGGTTAGCGTTAGCATCTCCTGTCAAAAGAGCTTTCGCTTTACTTGTCGATCTCATGATTATTGCTGTTCTTGCTGAAGCTCCAGGAGAGTTGCTTGCCTTAATTGCCGCTTACGCTTTATTTCGGCTTGTAAGAAAAAGGCGTAATAATGGTAAGCGTGCTACCTTTGGTGTCGTTCGCTTCTTGTTGCGCATGATAGCACTACTTATTATGTTTATTGTCGCTCTTTCTTATCTAGCACCATTGATTAATGAGATGTTTGAAACAACTTCGTCACAAAGCCAAGTAGATAAAAAAATAATCTTGGAAAAAGAAATTATGACTAGCGAAGAACTTAGTTTAATTGATTCCGTGCCGTTAGCAGCGCTAGTTACTAAAACACATATCAATATTTCAAATAGTCAATGCAGCGATAAAAATTGCTGGTTACTATTATTATCTGAATCGGTGGCTGAACTTAATCAACTATCAACGTCAAGTAAAAATAAACAAGTCGTGTTGCAGTCATGGGTTGAACAAATTAATTTAGCGCCGAGTGAACGAACTAAGGTGTTTAATTCTTTAAGCGAAGGCTTAAAAGGACTGGTGATAGGGAAAGAAAAAAGTCAACTAATGCAAACAGCTAATGACAAAGCTGTTGATAATAAGCTCGAACAACCAGCGTTAACACAGTCTAAATCCGAGCGAAGCATGCATTATCGTGGGCTAGAGTGGCTTAAAGGGGTGATTGATGATCTAGGATTAAGTTTTGGTTGGGCCGCTTTGTATTTTTCGGTATTAACGGCAAGATGGCAAGGACAAACCATAGGAAAAAAACTGATGAAAATTAGAGTGATTCAATTAGATGGTACACCTTTGTCAGTATGGGACAGTTTTGGCCGATATGGTGGCTATGGTGCAGGTCTAGCGACAGGCTTGTTGGGGTTTTTACAGATCTTTTGGGATGCTAATCGGCAATGCATTCACGATAAAATTTCTGCGACGGTGGTGATAGATTTAACCAAAAAATAAATTATCAATATACAAAGAGTTATCAATTAATCGCTCCATAGCACCTATTTTTACGCGGACTCACCTTTAATTATTGAGCACGCCTTCTATACTCAATGTAGGTGCTCGTGCCTATAACGTCATAGACACGTTAGCGGAATTATCCGTTTGAGCGTACAATCTATGCTCCATGTTTTAGGACTATCATGTGAGTACGTAAGTACTTTTAACATGTGAACGGCCGTCGAAACACTCCCATATCTGTCAACTGACGGCACGGGCATCTAACTCACCAACTTTTTATTTTGAACAAAGAGCAATTGGCGTTACGGAAGCCAAGCGTAGCTTATTTTCGTAAAAAACGTTCTGTCTGAGCGCTGCAGAGACATTAAATTATCGTCTTGATAGCTAAAGTCTGAATACCCTAAGTAAAAAACGGTTTGTGGATTTATCTTGTAGGCGTATACAAGCTGAGAAGATAAATCTACATTCTTTTTAGAGACATCAGTTAACGGGTTATTAAGAGGATTCTGTTCAATGTCACTATGCACCAAGCTTAGTTTAAGGTAACTATTAATGTTGAATTGGTAATTTAAACGCAGTTCAATCAACGAGGCGTTGTAAACTTGTGCATTATCGGCTTCTAACTCACTATAGGTAAAAAATACATCTGCTTCTAAATGCTGAGTAGCATTATATGTGACGTTTGCCATGACTTCTTTAAAGTCACCAAGACGGTTATTATCGTAGTCAATTTTCTTACCAAAAGCAAAATCAACAGCAGTATACAGCTTGTTACTTGGCTGAATATCAAAATGTATATTTGCTTGATTTTCGGTAAAGATATGCGTATTACCATCAATATTTTGCTTGGTTGGATCGATTCTCAGACCCACTTTATCAGCGTGTGTCAATGTTACATCAAATAGCGCCAATGATGGGCCATCAATACTGAAACTTAAGGCACTGCTGCGTTCGAGTAACTCACCTTGCTCACTTTGTTTTAGTTGTTGATTTGCTGATAATTTGGCCTCTTGCCAAAAACTGTCAGATTCACCGTAGAAGTTTCGAGTGATGTTTAGTGAGTTTTCTTTAATATCCGCATAGGGCATATAGCCCAAATCGGCGCGGAAGTTGCTGCCAATGCGTTGGTGAGCTAGATCAAATGTCCAGTATTCGGAGTCGTGTAAATAATTAAGCGTGATGGCATTATCGTTAAAAGTGCTTTCGTGCTCCGTATCAGAATTAAGCACTTGCACCAATAGGCTATTAGATTCATCAAATTTATACTTGCTGTCTAGGCCAAATACATAGTTGTGATAACTGTCAGACTCTCTAAACGTACCTATGGCACCAATCGACCAATCTTCATTGGCGTCAAAGCGGTACTTTAAAGCACTTGAATGACTCTCTTCTTGCAATGAAGCGATACTAGATTGGGTATTGCCTGGAATAATAAAATTTGTTTGGGTGTCGTTAGTAACAAAAAAACCATAACTGTGTTTATCCTGGGTACCAGTAAGTTTTGCACCGTAATCAGGGTCAGCAATATTTCTACTGTAAACCAGATCAAAATTTGAAGAAAAGTAATCGGCGTTTTCAGTAAAAAAAGGGCGCTTTTCCTCATAAAATAAGGCAAAGGTTTTATTGATACTGAGTTGGCCAGCATCTGCTTCAACTGTTGAAAAGTCAGGGTTTAGCGTCACGTTAAGCAGCGTGTTAGAGTTTATTCCCCAACGAACATCTAAACCAGCTTCTGTTTCATTGTTACTTTGCCATTCTGGGTTCTCTTGGTAGACGTCACGGATTTGATCTTTTTGTGCAACAACTGTTGGCGTTAACATCAATTTTTTACCAGGTTTAGCCTGTTTAAATCCTTTGATTTCAGGCGCCTGACATAACCAACAATTATTATCTCTATCAAGTGGCATATGAGAAATTCTAAGACGACTGTCACGAGGATACAGTCTTAATAACTCTATCGCCCATGTCTTGATTTCGTCTTGTCCATTAAAATTTAATATTCGGTAAGGGACGGCGATTTCTACTTGAAAACCTTGCTCGGTTATTTTGCCATTGGATTGCCACATTCCATCCCAAGAGGTGTTAGTTTCTAGCGTAATTTCATTGCCAATAGCATCCATCTGAACGCCAAGCGGGTTGACCATAAACTGATAACTCAAGCGGCGAGTATTAGAAGTATCAAGTTTTATAATAACGAGATCGTCACCCCACTTAGTATCTCTATCACCTAGTGATGCTTGGATTTTTTCTGGCTTAGGATCTTCTGCGATAAACGAAACAAATAAATACTCGCCATTTTCAACTATTTTTGCTGTGGTTTTTACAGGACTTGCAGTATTGTTCCACGGTGAATTAACAATATTAAGGTCAATTGTCTTTGCTTTTTCCCAGATAGCGTCATTTAAGTCACCATCAATGACAGCAACATCATTAATATACGGTATATTAATCGCGTCTAGTTGATTCGTCGTTTGCTGCGCAGAGAGGTTAGCACTAGTTAAACAGAATACTGCGACCATTGAGCGCCAATAGTCTTTCCCTTTGATTATCATGATATTTTCAGCTTTTTAATTTTTATTTTAGTTTTGTAATTTTGGACTTAGGCTCCGTGCCTAAATAAATTGTGTCAAACTAAACATCTGATTACAAGATAATACCAACACATAATGTCGATTTAATAAACGATAAGTTGGTGCGCTAGGGGCTGTTGACCTTTGTGTAAAGGTCAACACTCTCTCAACAATATCAGTTTAAGCAGGTCAGTCGTGATTGGTAGTGCTTTATGGCATCCAAGCGTAACTAAACTTAGTGAAAATATTTCGTTGATCTAAGGCTAACGATCCAAAACCTTCAGTTGTATATTGGTTGTTCGTTAGGCCAAGATAAAATACCGTTTGCGCATTTATTTTATAAGCGTAGAGTAATTCGGTAGATAGATTACGACGCTTTTCCGTTATGTCTTCAGGGGCAGTATAGAGATAATTTTCTGCATTTTTATCGGTATTGTTGTAAATAAAGCTCATTCGTAAAAAGCTTTTGACATTAAACTGATAAATAGCCCGGAAATCAGTCAATCTAGCGATGAAAACATTCGCATTATTAGCATCTAAACGACTATAAGTCTGTTTAAGTTTTAATTCGAGATGCTTATTTAAATTCCAATTTACATTGGTATGAAAATAGCTTTTGTCTCCAAGTCGGTTGTTACTGTAATCAATGGCATCGCCGATAGTTATATTCGTGTGTAGACTTAAACCTAGAACGGGTTTAATGCCAGCATGGATGAAGTAATCTTTTTCGTTAAACAACGTTGTATTGTCGGTGAGGGCTAGGCGACTTTTATCAATTCGGCTACCCACCTTATCTCGTGTACTAAACCCTAGTCTAAGATAACTGTCATAACTGGCGTTCAGTTGTGCGTTGATATCAAATTCACGCTCGATCATTTCATTGTTGTCGTTGTAGGTTGTATCCCAATCAGAGTAAATTTTAAACTTGTTCCACCATTGCCCTGGCTTTCCATACCATTTCCGATCACCACCAAAGGAGAACTTTTGATAATCAACATGGGAAATAAAGCCTAAATCTCCTCTAAAACCACTGTTTTGTCTATCATAAGTTACTCTGTAGAACCAATCACTGTCATTATGATAGTAGCCAGCGCGAAAGGCGTTACCAGAAAAGCTATCGTCGTTTAGCGTTCTTAAAACCGTCTCATTCACCTGACATTCAGATAAATTGCAAGCGCTTGGTTGTTGACATGCTTGCATGTCATCACTTTGGCAAAACTGTCTAAAGAGATCACTTGGGTATTGAGTCGTTGAATACAAATTTTGAAACTTAACTACGTCATAAGTTGATAGCTTTACACGGGCATCAAAGCCATGAACTTGGTTATTATAATCGTCGGCAGTGCGTAATGTAGATATCCAGCCAAGGGTCGTATCCTGATTGTAATTGTATCGATATCTTAAGGCGGCGGCATTGGAGGAAGAGTCAAGTTGTGCAAGCGCTGAAGCTCTATTACCTGGAATTAATATATTAGTAGAATCATCATCGGTTACAAATAAACCTAGAGTATGATCACCTTTACGAGCACTCAGTTTTGCTCCGTAATTTGGTGCGTTAATATTTCTTGTGTATACCAAGTTGTAATTTGAATCAAAATAATCGGCGTTATCTAGAAAGAACGGCCTTTTTTCCTGATTATAGAGCGCAAAATTATTATTAATGTTAAGTTGGGCGTTGTCTGATTCAATCGTAGAAAAATCAGGGTTTAGCGTGGTATTCAATAAGATATCTGGCGTGATGCCCCAACGCAAATCAAGACTCGCTTCTTTATTACTGGCGCTAGTCCAAGAATTATCTGCAATGTAATCACTCTGACTGGTGACAACGGAGGGCGTTAAGGTGAAATTGTTACCTTGTTTTACTCCTTCAAATCCTTTAGCCGTAGCCAGCTGACAAAGTTCACAACTATTATCGCGATCCAAATAAATATTGGAAAGGCGCATGAACTCTTCCCTTGGATAAAAACGAACAAGCTCGATTCCCCAATCCTGCATTGTGCTTTTTTCGTTGAAGTTGAGAATTCTTAACGGTAGTGCAATCTCAACACGATAGCCGTCACAAGTAATTTGACCTGCGGCATCCCATATACCATCCCATGCATCGCTCTCTTTTTTAGTTACTTCACTTTCTATTCCATCAATTTTTACACCCAAAGGGTTGACTAAAAATCGATAGGCACTGCGTTGATCATTGTAGGTGTCGATTTTTATACCAACAATATCATCCCCCCAAACCTTGTCTCGATTTTTTAAAAAGGCTCTTATTTTCTCTGGTTCAGGGTCTTGAGCGGTAAAAGCGATAAATAAGGTTTCACCATTTTCCATCAGCAAGGCTTCGGTGTGAACTTGACTCGGAATATTATCAAAAGGACGAGTGATGTTGTTGATCAAGACTCGCTTGGCGTTTTTCCATTGTGGTTCATCAAAATTTGCATCAATCGTGATTTCCCCGCTGATTCTAGGGATATCGATAGCGGCTGGTGCTTTGTTACCACTTGCTTTTGAAATGGGTATCAATAGAGCATTTAGGAAAATAATAGCGATAAATAAGTTTCGGCAATAGTTCATTAACAGCCCTTACAATGACGTATGCGATAGATGACAGGTACTTTACAAATTGAGGCGATGATATTAGGGAGTTGTCCTATTTTGTCAAAAGCTTTGCGATGACAAGGCTAGTTGATACGTTTAACGTCATTTTAGTGAGAGGAGATGTAAAAATAATGTGATTAATCAGTATCTTTGGTGTAAATTTAATGGCGATGCCAACGAACGTAAATAAAGAGTAGGGGAGCGATCTAATGTTTAGTTAAAAAGCCTTGAAAAGCCTCGAAAAGTGTAGCTGTCTGCGGCATAATGTTTATTTAATCAAAATGGTTAGAGTATCTCTATGACATTTACATTGCTTGACTATCTTGCATTAATTACGTTTATCGTTATGTGGGCTGGCTACACGATGTTTGCCAAAAAAAGAGCAAAAACTGATAACTGTATTGCTCGATGCCTGCATCAACATAGAATTCATTGGATGTATGAATTAATGACGCGAGATTTTAGAGTCAGTGATGCCGCTTTATTAGCTAATTTAGAACGCAATATCGCTTTTTTTGCGTCGACAACACTGCTTGTTCTTGCTGGCGTGTTAACCTTGTTTGCTCAAGTTGAAAAGCTAGAAAATGTTATTTCTTCGATACCATTTGCGCAGTATCCTAATCATGCACTTATTCAGGTTAAACTCGGTTTATTGGTATTAATATTTGTGATGGCATTCTTTCACTTCACGTGGTCAATGCGCCAGTATGGCTTTTTAAATGTAATGGTTGGCGCTGCACCTATTGATTTAAGTGGTGAAAGCCAGCAGCTAAGAAAATATGCAAAACAAATGGCTGTCGTTCAGGATCAAGCCGCACATTCTTATAATTATGGGTTAAGGGCGTATTATTTTTCGATGGGGGCTATCGCCTGGTTTTTCCATCCCGTACTGTTCATACTCGGAACATTGTTTGTTGTTTATACACTTTTTAGTCGCGAGTTTAATTCTAAATCTGTGAGTGCAATCACGGTTGGACAAGAGTTGCTCAATGAACATTTTTCTCAGAAAAAACAACCATAAAACAGCATATGAACGTTAAACAGCGATACGCAAATTTCCAACCAAAAGATTTTGACAGGTTTGATTGTATTAAGATTTCACCAATAATCTACCTTGCGTTAATGATTATACTGAGAGCTTATATTGTCTGGTTGGTATCGGTAACCAATTTTAATGATCGTACTGCTATAATTTCGTGGCTGTATCCAGAACCCAATACCTTTTATAGTAATTTACTTTCTGGTTCAATAGGGCTTTTTATATTACTGGTTTTGAGCCTACGTCGACCATCTGCTAGCCATTGGGTAGTCATTAGTTGGCGAAAAATTAGGGAGTTGCTGGTTTTTGCAATGTGCATTGATTGGCTGATTTTAGTATCGTTTTATTTACTGTATGAGCAGGGTCAATTCAGCCTATTAGTTGGTCACGTTTTTGTAGTAGGGTTGGTAGTAATACGGTTATATCAAAGTCAACGAGTAGCGATTAATATTGATGAGTTTCCACAGCCTATTCCTGAAAAATGAATAGATCTAAAGCTGGGCGACGATTAATGACAAACGATAAAAGGTAATCCATTGAACAACACTGATAAAAAAGAGCAGCGATTAATTATTCTCGATACAGAAACTACAGGTATCAACCCCAAGGAAGGCCATCGTATCGTTGAGATAGGTTGCGTCGAAATGATTAATCGTCAATTAACAGGACGAAATTACCACGTCTACATCAAACCTATGCAGCACGGCGTCCAAATGGTGATGGAGCAAGAAGTTATTGATGTTCATGGTTTAACGGATGAGTTTTTAAGTGACAAGCCAGAGTTTCATCAAATAGCGCAAGAATTCATAGAATTTATAAGCGGTGCAGAATTAGTTATTCACAATGCTAAGTTCGATGTCGGCTTTATGGACCATGAGTTTGCCTCAGTTGGTAAACATTTACCCAAAACAGCGGACATTTGTACTATCACTGATACGCTCATGGTATCGAAAGATGAGTTTGGCTCCCCCAAAACTCTCGATTACTTAGCAAAATTTTATCGGGTTGATAAATTAGTTGATCGTACTTATCACGGTGCATTAATTGATGCGCAATTGCTTGCATTTGTCTATGTTGAAATGACACGTAAGCAATCTGCATTGAATTTATCAATGGCAGATAGTGGTAGTGAAGGAGAAGATGCTAATGCCATTAGGCGTTTGTCAAATGACCGACCAAAATTAAAGATAATAAAGGCATCTGCCGATGAAGAGGAACAGCATAAAAAACGTCTCGCCATCATCGCGGAAAAAGGGAGTGAGCCAATATGGCAAAATTAGTATCGAGTTTCTACGTGGTAGCATTGCTATTAAGTGCGATTGTGCAAAGCAATGCTAACGCGCAAGAAGTTAAAACAGAAATCGAATACTACAAAAATGATGATGTCACCAATCAAATCCCTCTTCTTGAAAACCGATTTAGAATCGATGCCTTATTAGATGAAGTCACCTTGTTGTTTTACCGTAAAAGCGGTACACCACCCATTATTCTTATTCGACCTGATGGTAGTAAATTAAAGGTCAATAATTATCCAAAAGGTGAAGTTGAATGGTATGACGATAGAACCTTTGACATGATCAAAATGAAAAAGCCAATGCCAGGTCCTTGGCAGGCAATTGGTGAAATCGCGCCGGGCAGCAAAATTATGGTGGTAACCGATGTGCGCTTGGAGGTAAAACCACTCCCTGATATTATTTTAGCCGGTGAAACGTTAAAGGTATTAGCAAAACTTTACAATCGAGAAAAAGCCATTGATGATCCTCGTTTTGATGATGTCATCGAGCTCGATGTTGATTTCTATAGTACCAATAACTCGTCTTATGATAACTTCGGCGCTACGCCGGTTGAGATGGGCTCATTTAGAGATGATGGTTATGAGCTTGACGAATATGCTAAAGATGGCATTTTCACTGCTGAGTTTGAACTTACATTTGCTCCAGGAGAGTGGGTACCTATCTATCGGGTAAAAATGCCGATGGCGAATAGAGAGTTAAGACAAGAGCCGATAGTTTTGCACCCAGTGCCGGTAAAGATTTCGGTCGATAAGACCGTGGACGAAGGTAAATTTCATAAGATTCATTTTACTATCGATGATACTTACGTTGATCCAGACAGTATGATATTTCAAGGAAAGATCACCTTTCCTGACAAACAATCAGATCCTTTTTCTATCACAGAAGGTAATGGAAAAACTCGTATGAAGAAGGTTCAATATACTGAACCAGGTATTCATCGTTTATCCGTAAATGCCTTTGGAAAAACCACTAATGGACGAGAGTTTCGATTGGAAGTACCAGAGTTTACTTTTAACGTCGAGCGCAAAGGTGGAGTGTTAGTCAATGACTTATCAGAAGACGCGACAAATAGTGAAATGTCTTCAGAAGAGGCAGCATTACAGGAAGCAGCATTGCGAAAACAAGCAGCAGTAGAAAAATTGCAAGCAGAGTTAGAACAGGCAAGATTAGAAATGTTAAAAGCTGCCGAAGAGAAAAAACGAAACAATATTATTATTGCGCTTGTCGTCAATGTCTTCATTATAATGATCATTGCAATCGGTTTTATTGCGCTTAAAAAACCTCATTTGTTAAGGTTTATTAAAAAGAAATCTTAAGTAAACCTCTTTTAAGGCGTATGTTTTTTTGTAATAGCATCGATATTGGTGGAATTTTTGGCAAAATTTTTCTCACGCAGAGCATTAGAACCGTATCGTCTGAAAGAAAAAGAGCAATTATTGCTGCGTTTTTATTCGTATTGCTCAGCATTTGCTCATACAGTAAAAAGAATAGAAAAAAGTGGTTGACGCACTCGCTTGATAACCGTATTATTCCCGCCGCATTCAACGACTTGTTGTTGAAAGGCAAAATAAAATGCGGAGTGGTAGTTCAGTTGGTTAGAATACCGGCCTGTCACGCCGGGGGTCGCGGGTTCGAGTCCCGTCCACTCCGCCAATTATTTTGCTGTTTAGTATCCTAGTGGAGTGGTAGTTCAGTTGGTTAGAATACCGGCCTGTCACGCCGGGGGTCGCGGGTTCGAGTCCCGTCCACTCCGCCAATGATATTAACAAGTCTTGAAGAAATTACTGCGGAGTGGTAGTTCAGTTGGTTAGAATACCGGCCTGTCACGCCGGGGGTCGCGGGTTCGAGTCCCGTCCACTCCGCCAATAATTTCAAAAGGGGAGCCTTTACATACTCACATTGCTTTCAAGCACCTTGTGCGGAGTGGTAGTTCAGTTGGTTAGAATACCGGCCTGTCACGCCGGGGGTCGCGGGTTCGAGTCCCGTCCACTCCGCCAATACTTTTCTTATTTTATCAAATAATCAAAGCTAAACATGCTGAACGGTAGATTTCGCGCTAATCACCAAGTTATATCACCCGATACCAAGCTGCAGCTTGAACTAATCTGTGTAACTTCTACTTTATTTTTTATCACTACCTTAGCGTAAAACATTTAACTTCACTCCTTTTTTATACACTTCTTTTTAAGTTAAACGAATCCAAAGGACAGCATTTCTGATGCTTTCTGATACTTTATCGGTAATTCATCTATAATAACCACGCTATTTCCACTCTGCCTTTTTCAAAAGCATCATCAATTATTGTCAAAGTAGCCTCTAACGTTCAAAGTGGCCTAGTTTATTGCTTTTGCTCGCCTTATTTTTAATACCAATGACATTAAATATTTAATCATTCAACAAGACTTAAAAAGCTTAGAGGCAAGGTATTGGTTGTAGGTAATTAAAAATAGTGGTATGACCAGTTGCCTTTTGTTTAGTTCTCACATAGTATTAGTTCAATTGAAATATATTAGAAACCGGTTGGAGCATTGCCATGCTAAGTTACAAAGCCCCGTTACAAGACATCAAGTTTTTGTTTGAGGATGTTTTAAACTATTACCCTCATTATGAAAATTACCCAGAGTTTGAAGAAGCGACACCTGATATGGTTGATGCCATTTTGCAAGAGTGTGCCAAGTTTTGTGAAAATGAATTACTACCACTAAATCAAAGTGGTGATAAAGAGGGGTGTAAATTTGATAATGGTTCGGTAACTACACCTAAAGGATTTAAAGAAGCTTATCAGCAATATGTTGAAGGTGGCTGGCAAAGTTTATCTCATCCTATTGAACACGGTGGACAAGGCTTACCTCCCTCTCTAGGTATGGCAAAATCAGAACTCATGGGTACTGCAAACTGGTCATGGGCGATGTATCCAGGCCTTAGCCACGGTGCGATGAATACCGTTCAGGCACATGGTACGGACAAACAAAAGGAAGTTTACTTAACCAAGCTTACTGAGGGCACTTGGACTGGTACTATGTGTTTAACCGAACCTCAATGTGGTACTGATCTTGGTCAAGTTAAAACTAAGGCTATACCTAATGACGATGGTACATACAATATTAGCGGCACTAAAATTTTCATTTCTGCAGGGGAGCATGATCTAACCGACAATATTGTTCATATCGTGTTGGCACGCCTGCCTGATGCGCCAGAAGGAACAAGAGGAATTTCTTTGTTTATCGTGCCTAAAATGAAAGTAGATGAGCAAGGAAATTGTGTTGAGCCTAATAATGTTAGCTGTGGATCTATTGAAGAAAAGATGGGAATTAAAGCTTCAGCGACGGCAGTACTGAATTTTGATAATGCTGTAGGTGAGTTAATTGGCCCAGAAAATAAAGGGTTGGAATGTATGTTCACCTTTATGAATACCGCGCGTGTTGGCACAGCATTGCAAGGTGTTTGTGCGTCAGAGCTTTCTTACCAAAATGCGCTAACGTATGCGAAAGAGCGATTATCAATGCGTTCATTAACGGGTAAGAAAAAACCTGAATTAGTCGCGGATCCAATTGTTGTTCATCCTGATGTTCGCCGTATGTTAATGACGCAAAAGGCCTTTACAGAAGGTGGTCGAGCGATGATTTATTATGCTGCAAAATTAGTGGATGTCATTGAAACGTCAAAAGATGAGAAAGAGAAAAAGCGCGCTGATTACCGTTTAGGCTTCATCACCCCAATTTTAAAGGCTTTCTTAACAGAAGCCGGCTTAGAAAGTGCCAACTATGGGGTGCAAGTATTCGGTGGTCATGGTTATATAAAAGAATGGGGTATGGAGCAGATTGTTCGAGATACAAGAATAGCTACGCTATATGAAGGAACAACTGGAATTCAAGCACTTGATTTACTGGGCAGAAAAATATTGCTCAGCCGAGGAAAATCATTAAAAAGCTTTACCATGGAAATTTTGGGCTTTTGTAAAGATAAGAGTATGATCTCTAGTAATCCTCACAAACGTCAGATGAACAAGTTTATTTGGCCGTTAAGTAAAGCGGTAGCTAACTGGCAGCAATACTCACTGCGTCTAGCATTAAAGGCGAAAAAGAATCGTGATTTTGTTGGTTCTGCATCTGTAGAGTACTTGATGTACTCGGGTTACATCACTATGGCATATTTTTGGGCGCAGATGGCTCAGGCGGCTTATGAAAAGTTGGCAGGTGAGGTAGAAGATAGAGATTTCTATCGAGCAAAAATTAAAACGGCGGAGTTTTACTTTGAGCGTATTTTACCGCGAACTCAGTCATTGGCGGCCACTATGATGGCTGATCCTAAAACATTAATGCAGCTTGATGAAGCATTGCTTTAATAAGACGGGTCTAAAAAAGCGACACAAATTTACTTTATGTCGCTTTTAAATTACTGAGAAACGGCGATGGACAGAGCAAAAAATGGATTATTTCAGTTTCATCATCCAACCAATAACTCGATTTACTTTGTTGTAAATTGCACTTCTATCTAGCTCTTCCACTGGTACAATAATACTGTTGTATTCTAATTGCGTGAAAACCGTTAGCATTATTTCAGCATCAAGTTCTGCATTATCTTTATCAAAGTAACGACATAACTTGATGAAAGGGGCGAGTAACGCATTACGATGCAATTTAGCTAATTCTCTTAATTCTGGCGTCGTTTGAATTTGTGTAAACAATAATTGTTCAACCGCAAGCATTTGAGGGCGCTCAGAGACTTTATTAATAATATATTCCGTTGCAAGCTGGGCTAATTGTTCGCGCACTTGCTGCTTTATCGATACTTTTTTGAGTTTGGTTTTTCCTAAAGCATCTATATAATCAAACGCTTGATGCCATGCAAAATTTGCCACCACCATTGTTTGTTCGGAGTTTAACTTAAAAGCTTGATGTACTAACTCTTGTATGTCTTTAAAATAGTAAGTGGTTAAAGACAATTGGATATCCGCATGGCTAGCAATAGCGCGATGGGTAGTACCCTTAATGCCATTTTGTGCTAATACTTCAATGGTTGCCATTAAAATATTATTACGAGTTTGTTCACCTTTAGTTCGACGTTTTACCTTAACTCTTTCCTTAGTATCTAGCATAACATTCCATCTTAGTTTATTGGACTCTATTAACAATAATTTAACCTAAAGGTAAGGTTATTTCAATGTAAATGTGGTTGGACTAGCTTATCTTTTAGTCAATGAGTTGTTTTATACATTGATCTTTTTGACACCAAAGCTTGTTCAGCCTCTGTTGAAATTGGTTTTTAAAAGTTGAATCATTAAAATAATCACCGAGCAATTTTTCATCGATATCATGCTGTTCTATGATGACAACTATTTTACGCATTTTGCCTTTTAACACATCTTTCATAATGTGATCTGATGCTTTGGGGTAAACGATTGTAACGTTTAATAATTTATCAAACTTTGAACCTAAAGTCGCCAATGTATAGGCAATTCCTCCGGCTTTAGGACGTAATAGGTGCTTTAATTCGGGATGTGTTTTCTGTTTGAGTGAGGTAAACCTTGTGCCTTCGACGAAATTAATGATGGTTGTCGGATATTTTTCGAATGCTTGGCATGATTTTCTCGTTGCAATGATGTCTTGTCCTTTTAGATGTGGATTTTTTTCGAGGAATTCTTTTGAATAACGCTTCATAAATGGCATATCCAATGCCCAGCAGCCCATACCTAAAAATGGCACCCGTTTTAATGATTCTTTTAAAAAATATTTGGGATCTGAAGTGTGCTCTCGACAAATATAGGAAAGTACCATGATATCTAGCCAGCTTTGATGATTGGCGATTAATAAATACCAGCTTTTTTTTGATAAATTTTCGGTACCTGTGATTTGCCAATCAACGTTATTGAATAAATTGATAATACGAAAATTATTCAATGCCCAGAGTCGATAGACTTGGTGCATTGGTTGATATAAGCCGTGATGAAATTTTTGATTAGGGATCAGGTGTTTTAGTATCCCAGCAATAAAAATAATAGACCCTATGATTGCTAGGTTAGTACAAAAAAGTATAAAAGCTAATGGCATGGAAATTATTGAAGGGAAAAACGATAGCATTACAATAAGAGGTCCACTTAGTTTAAAAAAGTGACTATTTTAACCAGCTTACTTGCTAAAAGGTACTGCTTTGTTTGTTACAAGTGTACACTAAAACTTGTTTCTTATTGCCAAATAAAAAAGGGCAAGCGTATTGCTTACCCTGTGTTTTAAAACGTTAATTGGCTAACTATACTTACTTGATGTTAACTCTTCATGTGCAAAGTCATCGACATTAATGGTTTGCAATCGGCCTTCTTCTGCACGAATTAAAATCTCAGCTTCGGCTTCAGAAATAATATTGGCATCGAGTCCTTTTTTCGCCGCATCACCTAAACGATAGAAAGGTAATTTTTCACCCAATTCTTGACAAATTTTATCAAAAATTGGTTCACTGGCTAAAATATCGTCCAATGCTTGTTCTAACTGTCCTAAGAGGTTTTCTTTATCTCGTGTTAAATATTGACCTTTTCCTAAGTTGTTTCTCGCAGCACCAGGAGTTTGCAATATCCTAGCGACTTGGTGGTCAAGTTTATCTGATGGCTTTTGAAGCCAAGTCCCTAATGGGAAAATAAGTGCCCGTAAAGCATATGCAACCACTTTATTTGGAAAGTTATTGATAAGTTCATCGATGGCTAGTTGAGTACGGTACAACGAATCTTCGACTGCCCACTTAAGCAGTGGAAGATCTGATGATTGCCGTCCTTCATCGTTAAAGCGTTTTAAGGTGGCACTGGTTAAGTATAAATAACTTAAAATATCACCTAAGCGAGCAGATATGCGCTCACGACGTTTTAAATCACCACCAAGTACCAGCATGGCTATATCTGATAACATCGCTAAGTTTGAGCTAAAACGCGTCATTAATTGATAATAACGACGAGTATCGTCGCTATAAGGGGCTTTAACTAAACGAGAGCCACTGATTGAAAACCACGCTGAGCGCACAATGTTACTTAAAGCAAATCCTATATGGCCAAATAAGGCATGATCAAAGTCTTTCAATGCCTGTGATTCGTTACTGTTATTCGCCGCAGCAAGTTCAGCAAGAACATAAGGATGACAACGAATCGCACCTTGACCATAGATAATCATACTTCTTGTTAGTATATTAGCCCCCTCAACCGTGATTGCTACTGGTGCACCTTGGTAACCTCTTGCTAGGTAGTTATTCGGTCCCATACAGATCCCTTTACCACCATGAACGTCCATCGAATCATTGATACAAGCACGTAGCTTTTCCGTGAGATGATATTTAGATATTGCAGAAATAACCGAAGGTTTTTCACCTAGATCGATTGCGCCAGTGGACAATGTCGTCACTGCATCCATTAGATATGCGTTACCACCAATACGTGCTAACGCTTCTTCAACACCTTCCATTTTACCAACTGGTAGCTTAAATTGGCGACGAATACGGCTATAGGCGCCAGTCGCTAATGCAATGGATTTTATTCCACCAGCGCTATTCGAAGGTAAGGTTATCGCTCGGCCAACAGATAGACATTCAACTAACATTCTCCATCCTTGGCCCGCCATTTCTGGCCCACCAATAATGAAATCTAAAGGTACAAATACGTCTGTACCTTGAGTTGGACCATTTTGAAATGGCACATTCAGTGGGAAATGGCGTCTACCAGTGATTACACCTTCGATATTGGTTGGTATCAAGGCACAAGTTATTCCAAGCTCTTCAACATCTCCTAGTAGCTTTTCAGGATCTTTAAGTTTAAATGCCAAACCAAGTACGGTAGCTACTGGCGCTAACGTGATATATCGCTTGTTCCATGTAAGCTTCATACCCAGCACTTCTTTGCCGTCAAACTCACCTTTGCAAACAATACCGACATCTGGAATCGCACCAGCATCAGAGCCAGCTTCAGGACTTGTCAACGCGAAACATGGGATTTCTTCACCTTTAGCTAGACGTGGTAGGTAATAATCTTGTTGATCTTTAGTACCGTAATGCTGTAACAGCTCTCCCGGACCTAAAGAATTTGGTACACCAACAGTACTTGCCAACACAGTGCTAGCACCCGATAATTTTTGTAACACTCGCGATTGAGCATAAGCGCTAAATTCAAGACCACCATATTGTTTTTTAATGATCATCGCAAAGAATTTATTATCTTTTAAATATTGCCAAACTTCTGGCGACATATCTGCTCTGTCATGTGTGGTATCCCAGTCGTCAATCATTTTACAGATTTCTTCTACTGGGCCATCGAGGAAAGCTTGTTCTTCAACACTCAGACGAGGTTGAGGGTAGTTATGAAGTTTGTTCCAATCAGGGGCTCCTCGAAATAGCTCGGCTTCAAACCATGTTGTCCCTGCATCTATTGCTTCTTGCTCAGTTCTAGACATTTCAGGCATGATGCCTTTGAACAAGTTTAATAATGGTAAGCTGATATATTTTTTACGTAAGTCACTTATATTCAGCGGTAAAAAGATGATCGCGAAAATTAGCCAAGAGAAAAACGAGACAATATCGTATATTGTGCCTATGGCCATTATGGCTGCAAAGCCCAGAGTGAATGTAGCAAGTGAAGCCCTTGTATAGGCAATAAAGCCTGTAAAAGCAACGGCAATTAGGATCCAAGTTAATGTGTCCAAAATAGCTCCTTAAAGTATTATCAGGTCAGACCACTTGTTAAATCTTAAAATGGCTATCAATAAATAGCAATGGGTTTTTTAGTTTTACCGTATAATAATAGCTGTTTTTAGAAGATATAGTATTTAGGTAGTAGTAAATGTGTGAATTGTTAGCGATGTCAGCTAATGTCCCAACAGATATTTGTTTCAGCTTCAGTGGCTTAATGCAAAGAGGTGGCAACACTGGACCTCATAAGGATGGCTGGGGAATTACCTTTTATGAAGGGAAGGGCTGCCGCAGTTTTAAAGATCCATTGCCGAGCGCACATTCACCGATTGCTGAATTAGTTAAAGAATATCCGATTAAAAGTAAAGCGGTGATTTGTCATATTCGCCAAGCCAATTCTGGTGAAGTTTGCTTAGAGAATACCCACCCATTCTCTCGGCCTATGTGGGGTAGACATTGGACATATGCGCATAATGGTCAGTTAGAAGGATACAAAGAAGCGTTGCCGATTAACTTGCATATACCGGTAGGCACTACAGACAGTGAGCATGCATTTTGTTGGATTTTAGATAAAATTCAACAAAGGTATGGTGCTAAGCAGCCGGACAGTCATACCCTGTTTCACTACATAGCAGAGTTATCAAAGCAAGTTGCAAAATTAGGTGTTTTCAATTTGATGTTAACTAATGGTGAGTATATTTTTGCTTTTTGCACAAATAACCTACATTGGATAACTCGCAGAGCACCATTTGGTAAAGCCAGTTTAATCGACGAAGAAATGACGGTTGACTTTCAGCAAGAAACAACAGAGAAAGATGTGGTAACCGTTATTGCAACTAAACCATTAACAGATGATGAAACTTGGCATCAAATGAAGCCCGGTCAGTGGCAATTGTTCCATTTAGGTGAGCAAGTAATTGGTGGCGTTGAAGCGTTAAGTTAAAAACGATAAAACGTTCTCTTTATTGTTTTGACTTGGGTGTGTGAATTAACCTCAGGTTTGTATAAGAAATCGCACGAAAGCAATAAAGCCAAGCGCTTAAGTTTACTTTGACTTTCTAGTGAGCTACTTTTGGCTTAATTCAAGGCCTATTGTTGTAGGAATAGCCAGCTATTTCACGACAATATAACGCAGAAATAAGTAAAATAGGCGTTAGAAATGCATTCCTAATGCAGAGCTGAGGTTAATTATTATTGAAATTGGTTACTGTGTTAAGTTGGGCTTCAAATTGCTCAACGCCCGATTTTGCTTGATAGAGTTTAACCAGTAAATAATTTAGCTCAGGCGCAAACCAAACGTAGGTGACACGTTTTTTTTCTACCACTTCTCGTTTTAATTTTATGGCTTTTACCAAGCCGTAGGGCAGCATAATCTCTTCTTCTTTCACAAATTCGTAAACATAGTTTTTTATACCACCAGAACTTTTGATAACAGGGTACACGAAAAGCTCTTGTTTAGGATTGTTGATCAAGTTTAATCGATTTTGCAGGTGATAACTAAGCGGGTCTTGCAAGTTTGCAGGAAATGCTTCACTAACTGTCTGATCCTCAATAACATTGTAAGCTTTATTATTGGCTAAATCATAGCGCCATTCGTAATTTTTATCTCGACCTGTGCCTTCTCGGTTGTATTGATAATGCAGAGGCGAAACCATACCGTTTTCAATTGTTAACTGTGATTTTTCAGTGCGAATATCAGAGAAAATGAGCCAATTAATTTCAGTGTGATAACTGTATTCAAATAGTCCGTTTTCTAATGGGACGAGTTTCCTAGTTGCTGTTCCTACAGGATCGGATTTGTGAATAATAGTGTAAGTTGCAGTAAAAGGTTGGACTTGAGGGTTAACTGACTCATTTTCAAAACTATGTGTAGCAAATACATTAAATGTTAAACAAAGTACAATGAGTCTTTTAAACATAATCAACCTTTTATTATTTTATTCGTCGTTTGCATAACCTGATGCAGGTAATGCATTATTATCTAGCACTGCCTGAGCATCTTTCATCACCAGACGTTTTTCACAAAACCATTTTACCACTAAAGGGTAAATACGATGCTCTTGTTCATGGACTCTAGCAGCTAGATCTTCAGCGGTATCCCCGTCAAATACTGGGACTTTCGCTTGTAAAATCACTGGGCCACCGTCTAGTTCTTCTGTGACAAAATGTACACTCACACCATGTTCTTTGTCACCAGCGTCTATTGCGCGTTGGTGAGTATTGAGTCCTTGATACTTTGGCAACAAAGAAGGGTGAATGTTCAATAATTTTCCAGAAAATTGTTGTACAAAGCCAGGGGTGAGTATTCTCATAAAGCCTGCTAATACAACAACATCGGGTTGAAAGCTTTCGATAACCTCGGCAAGCGCTTGGTCATAGTTCTCTCTCGTATCAAACGCTTTATGTGACAAGGTTTTCGACGGTATGTCGTGGTTTTTGGCTCTTTCGAGCCCATAAGCGTCATCCTTATTAGAAATAACGCCAACGACACTTCCAGGGTATTGGTCAGCTTCGCAAGCGTCTATTAACGCTTGCAAGTTGGTGCCGCTTCCGGAAATTAATACAACGATACGACCGGACATGTAAATTAACCTTTTTGGATGACAACTTGCTCAGCTTCAGCGTCGCGCTCTGCAATTTCACCTAGATGCCATGCATTTTCGCCATGGGCGGTTAATATTTCTATACTTTGCTCGACCTTATCTGCTGGTACAGCGATGATCATGCCTACGCCACAATTGAAGGTACGATACATTTCATGGGTAGTGATATTGCCTTGTTCTTGTAACCAGTTAAAAATTACAGGCCATTGCCAGCTTGATTCGTTAACTACCGCTTGAGCTGAATCGGGTAACACACGAGGAATATTTTCCCAGAAACCACCGCCAGTGATATGAGAAAGTGCGTGTACATCAACTTCTTTTAGTAATGCTAATACCGATTTAACATAAATTTTTGTAGGTTCGAGTAGTCGGTCAGCAATAGATTTTCCATCGAGTAATTCGTTCGTGTCAGTATTGTTTACTTCTAATACTTTACGGATAAGAGAGTAGCCATTGGAATGCGCGCCAGATGAACCTAGAGCAATTAACTGATCACCTGATTTGACTTTGCTGCCATCCAAAAGACGAGATTTTTCAGCAACACCAACACAAAAACCTGCAATATCATAATCACCTTGGTGATACATACCAGGCATTTCTGCCGTTTCACCACCAACCAACGCACAATTTGCTTGTACACAGCCTTCTGCAATACCCTCAACCACTGAAGAAGCAACGTCGACATCTAGTTTCGCCGTTGCGTAGTAGTCTAAGAAAAACAAGGGCTCAGCTCCTTGAACGATTAGGTCATTGACACACATTGCAACAAGGTCAATGCCAACGGTATCGTGCTTATTAAGATCAATGGCAAGTCTAAGTTTTGTTCCAACACCATCGGTACCCGCAACTAACACTGGCTCTTTATAACCTGTCGGTAATTGACAAACAGAGCCAAATCCACCAAGGCCACCCATCACTTCAGGACGCGTTGTGCGTTTTACCGCGCCTTTAATGTTTTCAACAAGTGCATTACCTGCATCAATATCTACACCTGCATCTTTGTAGCTTAAAGACTGTTTTTGTTCGCTCACGGGGAAACCTCTATAAATTTAGCGTTTACTGGTAAAGGCGCATATTCTAACAGCGCAAGGCGCTGGTGAAAATCTTTAATGATAAATTATTTTTAACTGAAATTTTTATAAGGCTTTGTGTTAAGATTTAGCTTATCAATGAATCCTAGCTTACTAATATGTTTAGATATTGTTTGTTTTTTTGCTGTTTAATGTTCGCGTGTCTTTTATCGGCAGTAGAAGTTGAAGACTTATATTCTGCAAAAATATTGGTGCAATCCCAACAAAGCGCAGATAGAACTATCGCGCTTAAACAAGCGTTAACCGAAGTTTTTATCAAAATAGGCGGGAATGAAAGTGTCATAGAAAGGCCTTTGTTAAAAAGTGCAATTCGCGACGTTAGTAAGTATGTTTTGCAATATCGTTATCAATTTGATGACCAAGAACTGTCTCTTGTCGCCACATTTAATGAAAGTAAGGTTAATCAATTATTTATTGAAGCCGACTTACCTATTTGGGGAAAGTTAAGACCACAAATAGTTTTTTGGGTGGTTAATGAAACCGACTTAAATCGATCGTTATTAACATCATCTACTGAAAGTGAGTTGAAAGACGCTATCTTATTGCAGGCCAAACGCTATGGATTGCCAGCACTTTTTCCTATCGGTGATATCGCCGATGTTGAGCAGGTTAGTGCTTCAGATGTGTGGGGGCGCTTTATTTCGCCAATTTCTAGAGCGTCTAAACGCTACCTTGCTGAAGCTATTGTTTTAATAAGAATTTCAGATCATAGTTTGCTCTCTGAGCAAGATCTTATTACCAAACAAACCTGTAAATTATGCAGTAAAATGCTTGTCGCAGATTGGGGGATTATTGACACCCAGAAAAATCAGTTGATAAAAAGCAACTCCTATCAACATACTAATGTTAATCAATTGATTTCAGATGTTGTAGCGAATTTATCTGAGCAACTGCATCAGCGTTACGCCTATAATATTAACGAAAATAATGAGTATTTAATCGATGTAGCTAATGTTAACTCCTTGGAGCGCTATGCCCAAATTACCGAATTTTTCAGGGAGCTATCTGTGATCAAGTCATTTAAATTGGTAAGCGCTCTTGGTGAAAATCGTCGATTTAAGCTAGAAATATTAGGTTCAAAGCAATCCTTGTTGCAGTCACTGCAATTGAATCAGTCTCTCAAACAAAATATTGATCCCCTGGCTCCGCAAGTTGAAGATGAGGTCCCTGTTTTTTATTGGAGTAAGCCGTGAAAAAACAAGCCCAATTAGCGCTTCAAGTTACGTTGCCAGATGATGAAACGTTTACCAGTTTTCGTGGGAATGCTAATGCTATTGTTGTAGCACATTTAAAGAGTTATTTGACTTCTGGGCGAATTACTCCTGAGCAAACCCATGTCGATGGTTGTTATCTATTTGGTCAAAAGGGCGTTGGAAAGTCCCATTTGATGCACTCATGTTGTAGTTTTGCTACCGAGCATAAGTTAACCTCAATTTGTTTATCTTTGAAAGATATTACCTCTTATGACGTTGATGTACTTGACGGTTTGGAGCATATGAATGTTGTTTGCTTAGATGACATCGATGTTATTGCTCAACAAGATAACTGGCAGCAAGGCGTTTTTGATCTATATAATCGTGTTGGCGAGCAGGGAAATAAAATTATTATTTCAGGCAATAAAGCCATTAATGAGCTCAATTTAACCCTTCCGGACCTAGTGTCGCGGCTTTCTTGGGGCTATGTTGAGCAACTAAAAGCGTTAGAAGATGATGAAAAACTTGAAGCATTGCAGTTTAGAGCGAGCCAACGTGGCTTGGTCTTAAACTATGAAGTGGCTAACTTTTTAATAACTAGGTTGTCTAGAGAAATGAAAAGTTTACTCGAAGCTCTGGATGAACTTGATAAGGCCTCAATAAGGGAACAGCGAAAAATAACTATTCCCTTTATTAAGCAAGTGCTCATGTCCGATTAATTCTGCTCTATCGGTAAGGCGATTTGCTTGGTTTTGTGAGCTCTGCCAATAACCGGTTGATAAATACCGTCGCCGCGTCTATTTTGTTTTAAAAGCTCATTCGCGATTGACGTTTTATTTGGAGCGTTTAAGTTCAGAGATTCTCTAAAGGTACTTCCTTCTGGTATTTCAATAGGTTCAGATAAGCTAGCAACAGCACTTTCAGGGTTTTCAAAGGTAGGTAAGGCGGTCTTAACCACTTGTAAAATTCGCGGCTTAATAGTGTCTTCACCTTCACGACCACGTTGACCCCATGCAACATTGAGATAGTCATTAGCCTCAGGATCGTATGGCTCTGAAACCATTACATCACGATCTACGTTATAGCGGGTTTTCATCATAAACCCATCAAACAAAATGGCGTAATCTTCATATTGACTGGAGTAGCTGTAAAATTGTGGTGCTGACTCTACTTTAAAAAAGTTGGCAATATCACCTGGTGTATAAGCTTTTTGAACTTCGGTAGACTGTGCTTGTCCACTAAAGCGCACTTGTGCAATATCCCACATTTCCTGGCCATTTAATGGTAAAACTTGTTGTAATACTGAAGATTCATTTTGGCCATTTATACTTCTATTGTAAGCAATACTTTCAATTTTTTGAGTTCGATTGACACTTTGCCAAATCGTACTTGGAAAAGAGTCGTTTGCATGTGCTAATTCGTGATACAACAGCGAAGCAAAGTCGTAAAGGATATCATCCATCTCTCGAGATAAACGAGCACTTATATGGGGAGAGTAGCTTGCATAATCGTTATTTTTAACATAGCGCCATGGCATTTCAAATTTTAATTCATTTTCACTACCTAAATCGGCTCTAAAGTCAGGCGCCTGATTAATGGTATCACGCTCTTCAGGTGTTAACCAAAGATCGTTAGGATCTAGATACATTGCGCCAGTGAAAGATTGATAAAAAGAGGGACGGATATCGTAAGAAATCACGATAGCTGTTGTTGCTCTTAATAAACTTTTAAAGTCATTGTGTTCACTATCGTATTGCTCAAGGAATTCCTTAAAGCGATCTCCCATCCATTGGTGTGAGACTAAAACGTGATTCATGATGTCATCGACTGTTGGTGATTGAGTTACCTGACCTATCAATGGTGTTTCCGTAAAATTACAGGCATTTGAGTTAACTCGTAAATTATTTGCATAAACACAACGAGCTAAATTATCGGCAACCGGTGAACCAGAATTGTAAGGAAATACTTTCGCTAATCTATTGTTAGCGAAGTAGGCGTCTGACGATGAAAGTACTGCAGTTGAAGCATTTTCTATCAGTATTGAAACGATATCAGTATACGCTGAACCATCAATTTCGATTGTTGCTTGAAATTCGACAATGGTATCTTTATCTACAGAAGGTGCATCGAAAAATAGCGACGCGTTACCAGTTAATTCATCAGTAGTCAGCGTAATTGAAGGGCCTGATAGTTGCTCCCAACTAATAGTATCGGCAATTGCGATGTTCTCTGTTTGCTCTTCTCTTAAATCGAAATATGCGCGCAAAGATACGGCATTCTGTTCCAAAACAGCATGACTTGACCGTGCAGACATTGGGCTGTTGTCTTCGGTGACGGTAATCGTTTGTTCCAATGTTTTGCTTGTGCCGTCTTCCTGCGTAAAGCTCACCTCAAAGCTGTAATCACCTGCTTTATCGGTTGAGAAGGAGGTAACTTTTGAAGTTTTTGCCAAAAACGTTACTGGGTCTCCAGCGGTTTGAACCCATTGAATATTATCAACGCCAATATCTGGTGAGATTAATACTAAATCTGCGCTTTGGTTTCTAGCCACAGATGCTTCTGGTACATAGATGCTCGCTTCAACAGCTGGCGTTGTTGGTGTCGTAGGCGTTGTTGGAGTTGTCGGTGTTTGTGTCGAATTGGAAGAACCACCACCACAGCTTGCGAGCAAGGCAATGCTCGTTAGAGCAAATATTTTTTGGGATATTTTCATTACAGGAACCCTAATTTTCGATGTTAAAAGTTAACATTAATTTAACATCGAAAAGGCGGTTTGGCTATTATTTGCTAGTTTTTTTTAATCCTAAACCAAGCTCTTGACCACGGTACTTGGCGTAATATGTGCCTGAAATAAACATCATGGTGGCGAACATCAATTCCAAACAAGCCCAAATAAAGTCGTTGTGTGAAACCCATAAGGTTGTTAAACCGTGCAAAAAATAAAGCATTACGATAAAGTTCGACCAAGCAAATGTATAGGGGTTACCTTGAATTAATCCTTTTAGTGGGAATAGCAACGGCACGGTAAACATTATTAGCGTTAATGCCGGTGATAAGCCATAAGAAGGGTTTAAGTAGAGCAACCAGATAGGTAAGTAAACTAAAAGAGAAAAGTAGCCAATCAAGGCTATTTTCCGGTGTGTTTGAGTTGATAAATATCTTTTCATCGTCATTTAGCTAAAAAGTGATAAGACATTTTCAGGAGGGCGTCCAATAATAGCTTTGTCGCCATTGACAACAATTGGTCTTTCGATCAGCTTTGGGGTTTTAACCATAGCATCAATTAACTCACTATCACTTGCATCAGCTAAATTTTGTTCTTTAAACTCAGCTTCTTTTGTTCGCATCATCTCTAGTGGGCGAACCTTTAATTTTTTAGTAAGCGCACTAATTTCATCAAAAGATAACGGCGTTTTAAGGTACTCTACAATGGTAAAATCATTTGTTTTACTTTCTAATAATGCTAATGTTTCTCTGCTCTTAGAACAACGGGGATTATGATAAATAGTGAACATATTTTTACTCATGATTGTTTAGTAATGATAATTTGTATAACTAAGTTTAATTAAGTCGCTTTATTTTATCTTGCTGCTCTTGCAATTGTAAGATTCGTCCCTTAATTCTTTTCGAAATAATGGGGCGTTCTTCTGCAAAATTTAAAGCGGTATGTAACTCATCGATTGCTTGTGGATAAGCACCTACTAAAACCAATAGTTCAGCTTTACTACTATGCATTAGTGCTTTTTTATTGAGTTTTTTATAAACCGTAGATAGTAAATCATAGGCTAGATAATTCTCGGGGTTTACCAACAGGAAATCTTGTAAGAGGGTGGCAGCTTGCTCTAAATTGTCTGACTCGAGCAAAACATTCGCATAATTAAGCGCTGCAACTTGATTGTTGGGCATCAATAAATTGACATCTTTTAACATTTTTACTGCTTTATCAAATTGCTGTTGACCTATGTAAACATCTGACAACGCATCAATATAAAATAAGTTATTGCCATCACGGTATAATAATGAGGTCAATATCTTTTCCGCGTTGTCATACTGTTTATCTTCTAAATAAGAAAGGGCGAGTCCGTATTGTGCTGCTTCACTAAATGCTGTCTGCTTACTAAGAGATAGTTGTTTAAATTGTTGGATATTGTATTGAGGATCATTTTCATATCTTGCAGTAATTCTCGCTTTAGCTAATTCGAATGAAAGCGAAGGTGGAACAATTTTAGGGGCATAGTTTTGAGCTCTAGTTCTGACATCTGACACACGTGCCTCAGGTAAAGGGTGAGTTAATAACATTGCCGGTGGTTTACTGGTATAACGATATTTTTCTAACATTTTAGAAAAAAAGTTAGGAGCGCCATAAGGATCAAAGCCACTGTTGGCTAATAGCGTCATGCCAACTCGATCAGCTTCGCGCTCATTACCGCGCGTATAGTTAATGCCCATTTGTTGACTAGCAGCCATGCTAGTGCTCAGAGCAGCCATACCGACAGTAGGATTAATCATCGCGAGCAAAACACCGGAAACGATACCAGCCATGGTCAATGGTTGATTACGGCTTTGCGCTTCTATTCTTCTGGCTAAATGTCGTTGAGTAACATGAGATATTTCATGGGCAATAACAGAAGCGAGCTCACTTTCGGTATCTGCGGTGGTGATTAAACCACTATGAATCCCTATATAGCCACCAAAAAAAGCGAATGCATTGAGTTCTTTATTATTCACGATAAAAAAGTTAAAGCCGTAATTTACATCATGGGCATTCTTTACCAATTTATTACCCAAATGATTTATGTATTCACTTAAAATTGGATCGTGAATAATACCACCACGAGCACGAAGTTGCTGCATCATGGCATCACCAATTTGCTTTTCTTTGTCGACGGATAACACGCTAAAACCAGATGTACCAATTTGAGGTAGTTTGTTTTTATTAGCTGATTGTGCAGCTAAACCTGCACTAAAAGAAAGTGAGCAGCATAATAAAGTAAGACAATATTTTTTCAATGTTGGCAAAACTAGGTTTCCATCTGTTGGTTTGGATCTTCTAATAATTGATTTATCTCTAGCGCTGATTTCTTTTGAGAAATTGCTTTGTAAAAATTGGCTATATTAAATCCTATGACATCAATTACTTCAAAGGATTCCATTAATGTTGTAATAATTTGTTCAACGCGTTTGTGTGCGTATTTGATCAAGGCCATATCAGCTTCATCACCATTTTCAAATGCATAGACGATAAAAGCGACGAGATTACTTAACCTAAACATGACCTTCATGGTTTCAGGTCGCCAATGTTTAAAAGAACAATAAGGATGTTCATGTAAACTTCTATTAATACGCTCACCTTGAACAATAGGATAACAATGAAGTTCGTAGTGTTGTTCATTATAGATGTGTCGCAAGCTAATTTTGGGTTTACGATTTAAATGAATAGTTCCCGTTAAATCAATATGTCCTTTTAAATACTCTAGATTTAGGTTGTTTGGATCAAATATTTGTTTATAACCACTATCGAATCCGTGAGAAAGAATGCTATCGAGATCACCTATCGATGTTGAAGCTAAATGATAAATGGTTGGAACATCACTCCAGCTTAGTTTCTTTTTGTAGCTATTGATATCTTTTAACGTTGGATTTTTAGGTAAAGCATTCATGAATAAGTGCCATTAACTCCATTTGAATATTGAACTGTAGATGCCTATCATCATGATTTTAGCACGTAAGTTTCTTAGTAAGGTGTCTCAGGTTTGTTTTGTTAACTATTAACCTGCTGCTCGCTATTGTAATCGATTGTCGCAAATTAGATAATTAAACGAAAGAGCCGCAACGAATTATTCAAATAAATGATATATAAATATGACGCGATTGGTGAAAAGTGTCCATTACCATTAGTAAAAATGCGTCAAATTCTAAATAAAATGACGACGGATGACAGTTGTATTATCACCTTATCGGATAAAGGCTCTTTAACAGATATCCCTAAATATTTAAATGAAAAAGGCTATCTATATTCAGTTAGGCATCTAAGTAATTCAGTTACAGAATTGCATATTAAACAGGTACGTTAATTTATGGTTTCTTTGATTAAAAATTGGTATAAGCGAAAGTTTTCTGACCCTCATGCTGTCACTTTATTACTAATTTTATTGTCTACTTTTCTGGTTATTTATTTTTTTAGTGGTTTATTAATGCCTGTTTTTGTGGCCATTGCGTTAGCATTTTTACTTGATTTACCGGTAAATAGACTAAGTAGTATTGGTATTTCAAGAGGTGTTGCAACAACCATTATTGTCAGCGTATTTGTCGGGGTTGTACTGGTTGCTCTTCTAGGCTTATTGCCCGTTATCTGGCATCAAAGTAGTAATTTAATTCAAGAAGTTCCGCAAATGGTTTCTAAAGGTCAAAGTTATTTAATGACATTGCCGGAAAAATATCCAGATCTCGTTAGAGCTGATCAGATCGAAACCGTGATTGCTCTTGCGAAACAAAACGTTATTGAGTGGGGGCGATTAGCGCTTAAAGCTTCTTTAAATTCAATTTCTGATATTGTTGCCTTGCTTATATACTTAATCTTAGTGCCGCTAATGGTATTCTTTTTCCTTAAAGACAAGTCTCAATTTCTAATCACGTTTAAAACGTTTTTACCTAAAGATCGTGCAATGGCAACGCAAGTCGGTAATGAGATGCATCAACAAATTATGAACTACATACGAGGAAAACTTGTTGAAATCATCATTATTGGTACTGCCTCTACGCTTGCTTTTGCGTTACTTGGATTGAATTATGCGTTGTTGCTAGGGGTATTAGTGGGGTTGTCTGTATTAGTCCCGTATGTTGGCGCCACTATAGTGACTTTGCCAGTAATGCTGGTAGCCTTGTTTCAGTGGGGAGCCGGCCCAGAGTTTGGCTATGTGATGTTGGCATATGGAATAATTCAAGTACTTGACGGTAATTTGTTAGTTCCGCTTCTGTTCTCAGAGGCGGTTAATCTTCATCCAGTAACAATCATTATTGCTGTTATTCTATTTGGAGGGATGTGGGGATTTTGGGGAGTATTTTTTGCTATTCCACTCGCTACTTTGGTTAAAGCGGTCTTTAACGCTTGGTCTACCACTCAAATTGACGAAGAGGTTAGTGCTTGAGCTAAAAACGATAGCGAATAAAAAAGCCGTCTCAAAATTTTATAATGAAACGGCTTGATATTAATCATAGGTTAACGCAAAAAGGCATAGGTTACGCTGTTGCTGAAATTGCTTCCAAGATAACTTCGTGATGATTTTTTGTTTTAAATTTATTGAAAACGTGTGAAATATCACCATCTAAGTCAACGAGAAAGCTGATTCGGTGTATACCGTCATACTCTCGACCCATGAACTTTTTCAAGCCCCAAACGCCAAACTGTTCAGCTACTTGATGGTCAACATCAGATAGTAAGGTAAAGTTGAGTAGATCACGTTTACAAAATTTTGATAATCGCTTAGGCTCATCCGGGCTAATGCCGAAAACGACGACATTTTGCTCGTCCAGCTGAGGTTTAATATCCCTTAAGCCTTGTGCTTGCACTGTGCACCCAGGTGTCATTGCTTTAGGATAAAAATAGACAAGCACTTTCTTTTTGCCGAGGTAGTCGTTCAGCGATACTTGCTGTTCATTTTGATCTATAAGTGTAAATCGTGGTGCTTTATCACCAACTTGGAGTGTTTGCATAGGATCCTCGTCTACATTGATTAGGTTAAATCTTCAATTTGATTTGAATTCACTTCTTTAATACACCCATGAACATCAATTTGTTCACATAATTCGATAAATTCTGATTCGAGTTTATCGGTGCTTGTATCTTCGGTTAGTGCGATTAATATCGTTGCTTTAGTTTGGTTGGTTTTTTCATCAAATTCTGATTTTAGCGACGAAATATCAATACTACGGGTGGCAAAAAATGCGGTTACCGCTTTAAGTACGCCAGGTTGATCAATTCCAGCGTAGTCGACTTGGTAATGCTTAGTAAAATCGCGCTGCTTGTAGCCGGTCGTGCGCTTCATCATGGTAATGAGTTCTTGCTCATGAGCCACTTGAGGAAGTTTTACTTCTAATTGATTAATTGCTCTTAATGTCCCTTTGAGTAGCATGATCATGGTAAATTCATGTCCAAAAATGGCCATGCGGCTATCGACAATATTACATTCACATTCACATGCGAGCTTAGTTAATTCACTTACACTTCCTGTGCGATCGGCCCCCATAGCTGTCAATACGAGATATTCTGGCATTTATTAGCTTCACTTAGGTCATTCAAAAATGGCGACATTGTATCCTAAATTACTTATTAACGCATGGTTAATTAGAAACTTAGTTAAATAGGGGATTTTAGCTAACTTAACGCTTGAGTTTATCCTTATGGGAAAGTACCATTGAACGCTTAAAATTGAAGACTTTATTGGTGTTGGTTTAACTCCCATAACTAATGTTTTCACTTTGTTAATTGCCTTTTTACCTTAATATTATTGCTACATTTAATGGTAAATTTACTGGTCTATCAGCCAATTTTTTGCAGGGTTTTATTGTTTTGATGTCGGTTAATCTAAGCAATAAAATAAGTACTCTGAAGGTTAATGTGATGAAGTGTGGGAACTTATTACTATATACATGCTCAAATGCGGGTAGATAAAAATTCATAACATAAAGGTATTATTTCGTCAGGAGTTTTGATGAATCGAAGCATAATTTCACTGTCTTTGATGCTAGTCGCTATCAATGGCTGTACAACTGTTAATAAAAAAAGTGCCCTTGGCGATTTTGACTATGCAAATAATAAAGAGCAATCTGAGCTCGTTATTCCCGATAACCTCGATAAACCGAGTTATAAGCAAGATTTTGCTATTTCAAATAAAATCAATCACGGAGGTCCGATTGGAACGGCGGTTGATGTCAGAGCCCCGTCACTCGCATTGCCAATCGCTGCAGCAACTCGGATAGAAAATAACAATGGCAAAACTCAAATTTGGTTTGATAAAGTCATTGAAGACAAAGACTTGAAAGATTTGGTTGTCGAGGCTATTGAAAATTTTCTTCAAAGTAAGAACTCTAA
Organism: Thalassotalea ganghwensis; assembly: GCF_053485795.1. Taxonomy (NCBI): domain Bacteria; kingdom Pseudomonadati; phylum Pseudomonadota; class Gammaproteobacteria; order Alteromonadales; family Colwelliaceae; genus Thalassotalea; species Thalassotalea ganghwensis. Next base: position 76,980 of record NZ_JBQRUM010000016.1, on the reverse strand, counting down.
ATTAGACGCGAGTGCAAATGAAGATTTACGTTATCAATCTGATTGGTTGAAAAATACCAAAGAGCAAGGGTGGCTTTTAACATCTGAGGTTATCACAGACCAAAAGAAGTTTGGCTATCAATTAGAAACTAAGCCACATGGTCGAAGCGTTGCTTTAATGGTTGAGTTAATTGACTACCAGCAATTTGATGAAGAAGGGCAATTAGTAGATAGCCCTGAGCTTGATTTAATTGATAAAGAACGTTTTGAAATGGCGATGCTAAACGAGGTGATTGGGCAAGTTGATTATCAATATCGACAACAACGTCAGGAAAATGCATTATTAGAAGCTAATCAAATAATTGTTTCAGTTGGTGAAAACTCAACAGGGCAACCTGCTTATCTTGTTGACATGAACAGTGATCTTGTCTGGTCGAATATGCCCATTCTTTTTTCAAAGTATGGATTTGAAGTAGATGACTTGAATGAATCAGATAAAGTCTATTTCGTTACGTATACTAAACCAGAGCAAAGTATATGGGATAGTATTTGGGGAGAAGAGATTGCTGAGCTTGCGATGGAAGATGGACGATATCAGTTTACCGTAGCTCCTTTTGATGAGCAGACAAGTGTTACAATATCAGATGCTCAACGACAAGTGCTTAGTAAAGAATCTTTAGAAGCGATGTTTGAGGTTATGCAAGTCGCGCTCTCTTTTAAAGATAAACTTTAGGCAAAGAAACAGGTAGTTAAAGCCACCACATCATTGGTGGCTTTTTTACTTCTTAACCCCAGAGTTTGGCGGCATTTTATGCTTACTTTTGTTCGTTCTTGGCAATGTTTCATTTAATTCATTGAGTGACTTTTTCCGCATTGGACGTTTAGCGCTTTTTTGAAAAGTACTGAAATTTCCAATAATCACGGCAAGCGCGATAATGACAAACAGCCAAGCGACCCAGTTATTCATATTATTCCTTGGTTATATTTTTTATAAATCGTTTATAGATCGAAGCGATATTATCCAATATTACCTTTTTACCTGCAATTTCAGTGTCACTAATAGTATCTGCGATCAGCTCTAGTGTTATTAGATTATCATATTGCTCAGCGATAGGGTGGTAAGACATATGCCAAGGTTCTATCGCGATACCGCCATTATCCTTTCGATAAGGGAAAAAGCACTGATAACTTTTTACGTGTTTTGCTAACCATGTTGTTAGTGGGTAGAAATAACCTTGTTGCTGATACTCCCATGCTTCTAGCTTTAAGCTTTCACCGCTAGGGAGCATGTTGGCCGCGTAGATATCAACATCGCTTCCCCAATGGTGGCGGCTTGCACCTGGAAGTGCAGAGTAAGTTAAAATAGCGCAAACCTTTTCATAATTAGTGAGTAGTGAAAAATCAATAGCTTCATTATCTTTATTCTTCACTGGAAGCTCACCCGTAAATTTTCTATTCCAAATAGAAAGTTGACGGTTAAAGTCTCTAAAACCACTTGCTATCGCTATATCGATACCGTCATTTTTTGCGTGACTTTTAATCGCTGTCCAGACTGGTACTAAATCATTGTGTATTGCAACATGCTGACTTAAACGTGTTACGTGATGATCATCTTTACCTAAAGCTTGTTGTTCATTCATCGACATATCTTTAACTAAGCACGTTAACAAGAGCTTGGTAATATATTTGCTCCAATTGAATTAAATCGTCACAACTTACACATTCATTCACTTGATGTATGGTTTTATTGCAAGGGCCAAGTTCGATTACTTGCGCTCCTGTTGGCGCGATAAAACGACCATCGGAAGTGCCTCCAGAGGTGGAGAGTTGTGCTGGCTCTCCCTTCACCAGAGTAATCGCATCATTTACAGCATTTACAAAGGTTCCCGGTTCAGTCACAAAAGGCTTTCCATTGTATGTCCACTCTATTTCATAATCGATATTATGTTTGGTCAATATTGCATTGACTTTATCTACGATAGCTTGATCAGACAACTCAGTACTGTAACGCAAGTTAAACCAAGCGGTTAGATGGCCGGGAACCACATTGGTAGCCCCAGTACCTGACTGAATATTTGATAGTTGGAAACTGGTTTCAGGGAAGAATTCATTACCGTGATCCCAATGCAGTTGACTGAGTTCAGCAAGAGCAGGCATGGCAAGATGAATTGGATTAACCACGTGCTCTGGATAAGCAACGTGTCCTTGTTTTCCGTGTATATTTATTTCACCTGAAATAGAACCTCTTCGGCCGTTCTTTATAATATCTCCGACATGTTTGCTACTTGAAGGTTCACCGACGATACAATAATCAATCTTCTCATTTCTTTCTTCTAGGGTATCGATAACGCGAGTTGTGCCATTGATAAATGGGCCTTCTTCATCGCTAGTGATTAAAAAGGCGATAGAGCCTTTATGATCAGGATAATCACTAACAAATCGTTTAGTCGCAATAAGCATTGCAGCTAGACTGCCTTTCATATCAGCAGCACCTCTACCATATAGCATTCCATCGATAATTGTTGCTTCAAATGGCGGGGTATTCCATAACTCCAAATTACCAGCAGGGACTACATCTGTGTGGCCAGCAAAACAAAAGACCGGTTTATTATTTCCTCGACGTGACCATAAATTGGTCGTATCTTCAAATATCATGGTTTCATTATTAAAGCCTAATGGCTTTAACATATCTTTGAATAGCGCTTGGCAACCGGCATCTTCTGGCGTTACGGAAGGCTTATTGATGAGCGTTTTGGTGAGCTCGATAACTTCAACAGTATCAACTTTCATGTTGGAAAATTTCTTGATAGCGATCAGCCTTAAACCCTACTTCAAGTAGGTTTTTGCAAACCAGAATAGGGCGTTTTATAAGCGTGGGGTGAGCAATGATAATATCTAAAAAACTTTGCTCATTGAGGCTTTCTTTAACGGCATCATCTAATTGACGATATGTTGTACTGCGTTTGTTTAATAAGCTTTGCCAATCTGCTTTCGCTAAAAATGATTGAATTAGCTTATTATCGATTCCATCGCTTCGATAGTCATGAAAAACGTATGAGATGTTATGCTCTGTTAGCCATTTTGTCGCTTTTTTGACAGAGTCACAATTTTTTATGCCGTAAATAATGGTCATAATCTTCCTACTTTATTACCTGATATTGATTGCTTCTTAATGCATCAATCGCTAAGTTAACTTTGTTTGATTTTACTAATATATGATCGGTATCGAAAGTCGATATCGCAAAGATACTGATTTTTTCGTTTGCTAAAACCGTTGAAATGTTGGACAAAATTCCCGTCAGTGTAAAATCCAGTGGGCCAACCACCTCAAAACATTGCCAGTCAGGTTCAACATCTTCACTGGCAATAGTAACAGTTTCTGGCAGGACTAATGATACTTCGTCATGTGTTTTACCAATAAAGTATATTTCTGCATTGAACACTTCAGGAGGAATTTGACTGTGAGCTGGTAAACTGTGGATGGCAAAGGTCTGTGATAACAGTCTAAGTGTCAGTGTTGACATTTATTAATCTCCTTAATGGCTTATCATTTTTACTATACAGCTTAAATTGTTGTATCACTAGATATAATCGTTTGAATCCATAGTTGTTAAATATTCGATTATGATAGTAAATGTTAACAAATAACCACTATGGTCGATTTTTAAACCCAAAACGTGTTTAAAATAGGTAATTACCATAAATTTAATGGGTTAATGACTGTTTACGGTTTGGAACTGATATCCACAAAAGCTGTGGATAATATTGTTAACAACCTATAGCTAACATTGTAAGTCCCTGTTATATATTGTTTTGTGCTGTTGGTTAATAATTGAATACCTCTCCACCTTTATGTTGGCTAATTGCTAGTATGAAGGAATTTTAATATTCAGTTGATAATGATTAATAGTTGTTGATAAGTATGTGTTTTCTTGCTGTTTACTTAGGGGGTATTGAGATTTGTTTATAGTTTATACTGAGTGATAAGATGACGGTAATCAAGGTGAAAACGTTGAAGTTTAGTAAGCTCAACGAAGAGTTTTTTCCGAGTTTTTTTACGTTGTTTTAGTTTGATTTTTCAATGTTAAGTTGTCATTAAATTAAATGAGTGCCGACAAGAATATTTTAATCAATAATCTTTCTGGTATCTTATGCTATCGTTATCGATCGACGTTGTTTAATTTGTACGATGTGATTAGTGTTTATAAAAGCAATGTGATCCGTAGATGTTTTAAAAACGTTTTTTTTGAACCGAGCAATAGTGTGCTATGATGAAAGTAACTATTGCATTGTTTTGTAGCTTTTGATTATGAGTGTTGTAGAAATTTTCAAACTGGGCCTCAAATACATGGAATTATGGCCAGAGAAACAAGAATTAAGTCGCTACTTCAACGAGTATCGCTCGATTCAGGTTGCACGTTTGGTATATCGATATCTGCCGGCCATTGCTGTTTTCGTATTTGTCATGCAGCTATATTTAGGTGGCCTGCAGTTGCTACCTCAAGCTATTGTCTATTTGTTCTTTCTTTTGACTATTCCTGTACAAGCTATTGTGATGTTAGGTGTAAAAGCGGACAAGTTTCTGCCGCCTGCTTTAGCAAGTTGGTACAAGCAGGGGGTGGCGAGAATAAATGAAAAGGGTGGTTCAATTAAGCTTTCTGTAAACAAACCTCGTTACCTAGATTTAGCAACGCTACTCAACATTAGTTATGCAAGCGCACGCTACCAAAGAGATGATTGAGCAGCTTTAGCCTCGGTATATTACTTACTCAAGCTATTATGAGTCGACACTACTGAGGCTTTTTGTATAGACGAATTGAAAAGTCAGCTTGACATGTTAATTGATCAAGCTTTTCTATTTTGTTTCTTGCCTCCTTAGTTACGCTATGGGCAAAAGGTGTCATTGATAGCAGGTTGAAGATATCCTCATTACTTTGCAATTTCATTCGATATGTTAGTTTCTGATCTTGTATTAACGTTAAATGCTCAATCTTATCTTTAACTTCATCATGCTCTTGCGCCTCTTTATAAATATATTCCTTTAACTCAAATAAGTGACGCTTGCCAGGAGTAACCGTTAACAATAATCCTTCTGATGACATTGCTCTCGTAAACTCTTGTTCTAGAACTGGCGCATAAATTGAAATAATCCAATCAAAATATTCATTTTTAAAAGGGAGTTTAGATAGCGTTGCAACGCTAAAATGAATGTCAGTGTATTTTTTAGCCGCTTTCTTGATAGCTTCTTTGGCTATATCAACACCATAAACTATGTTTTTAACGTTTTTGAACTGATGGGTGTAATAACCTTCACCACAACCAGCATCAAGAACTTTAGTCGTTGATGAAAATTGATATTGCTCAAAAAGCGAAAGAATATGTTCAACGAGCGGTTGATAATAGCCTTTAGATAGAAAAGCCCTTCTTGCATTGACCATTGTCTTATTATCGCCAGGCTGTTTAGAGTGCTTAAGTTGCACAGGAAGTAAATTAACATAACCTTCTTTGGCAATGTCAAAACAATGCCTATTTATACACAGATAACTCGTATTGTGTTGTTGCAGAGACTCATTACACAAAGGGCAAATATAATAGTTTGTCATGATGTTTTTAAAGGGCCTAAAGCACTGATATTAATTAAAAGTAGACCATATTGGCGCATGATCTGAGGGTTTTTCTATTCCTCGCAATTCATAGTCAATATCAGATTCAACACACTGCTTAGCGAAATGGTGAGTGGCTAGTACAACATCTATTCGTAAGCCTCTATTGTCGTCGAATCCTCTAGAGCGATAATCAAACCATGAGTATTTATCCGTCACTTGGGGGTGTAATAAACGAAAAGTATCGGTAAAGCCCCATTCTAATAGGTTTGATAACCATGACCTTTCTTCAGGCTGAAAGCTACATTTACCTGTTTTTAACCATCTTTTACGATTTACTTCGCCAATACCTATATCTAAATCTATCGGTGAAATATTGATATCACCCATGATAATGATGTTGTCGGTCGGTGAATGATGAAGCTCTAGATAAGACATGAGATCTTGATAAAACTGTCGTTTATAAGGAAACTTTGTTTCATGATCAATATTTTCTCCTTGCGGAAAGTAGCCATTGAGCACGGTGAGCTTTTCACCCTTGCCATCAGTGGTTTCTACCATAATCATTCTGCGTTGAGATTCATCAGTATCCGTGGGAAATCCCTTAATTACTCTGTGCGCTTCTTTTTTACATAACATTGCAACACCGTAATGAGCTTTTTGACCATGATGGTAGACGTGGTAACCCATAGCTTCAACTTCCTTAATTGGAAATGCCTCATCGTGTACTTTTATCTCTTGTAAACCAATGATATCTGGTTGATGCTTATCAATTACCGCTTGTAGCTGGTGTAATCGGGCTCTTAACCCATTTATATTAAAAGAAATGACTTTCATATCAGGAGATTTATGTATAGAAAAATTAGTGAATATGTTAACACTTGAGCATTTAAAAAAAAGAATTTGTTCACTAATTATCGTTATTTTTTATCGCATTTGATGGATATTTAACCCGATTAAAAAAACAATATTTTTCTAATGTTTTTCGCACTTTGGTCGATAAGAGTTATGAAAAAGGTTATCGGATCATTTAATGCAGGTAGTAAACAAGGAAACACAACTATTAGTTGAAGAAAAGCAGCTTGGAACAACGCTTAACGAATGTGTGCACACTCAGCGACGTTCAGACTTTTCTTTATTATTGGCGATGCTAATTGATGATGTTTGTCAACACAGTCAATTTACGTTGCCAAAATCTGAATTAGTAAATTCAACCAGCGATGAAGCTCAATTAAGAAAGTATTTTTCCGTCCCCTCGGCACAACCGCTATCGATTTCATCTTTGGATGATTTAGCAACTTTTGGGCAAAGTGAGTTGGTTGAAAATAAGCAGTTGGCATCAATGAGACTTGAAAATGCTTTATTCCCTAAGGCGTTGTGTTTTAGAAACGATGCCAGCCATATATCGTCAGAGGTCATGAGTAATACCTCAATCCATTGTCAAAATGATTGCAAGCCTAAACAAAGACAGAGTTTTAATGCCAATGGGTGGTTAAAATCTTTGCAAGAAACTATTGTCAGAGCTCCTTTGATGGCAGTAAATGGCTAATAAACCTTAGCTCTGCATAATTAATGCATTTCTAACGCCTATTTTTACTTACTTCTGCGTTATATTGTCGTGAAATGACTGGCTATTCCTACAATAATACGCCTTGAGTTAAGTAAAAAGTAGCGCGTGAGAAAGTCACTGTAAGCTTAATATTTTGACTTTATTGTTTTCGTGCTATTTCTTATACAAAACTGAGGTTAATAACCTACTGTGCGATATACCAATAATTATTTTTTATCGCTGATTTGATTATTGAAGCATTGATGCGCAGCACTTTTTATACTTTTTACCGCTTTGACAAAAGCATCTATCGTTGCGATTGGGGGGAGTGATTGCTTCATGCTTTTCTATAATACCATCTAAATATCGCCACTTGTTATGCTCGACGATAAATCGTGAACATTCTTGCATTAAGTAACATTGTTTATCGTGAATATAATAAGCTTGGAACGTCACCGTTGGTGGAAATTTATTATCAAACTCAATAATTTTTTGTCGAGTCGCTTGAATAATATTTAATTGAATCCAAACTGTTTGGCTCGCCCACTCATGCAACTCTTCAATTTTATGTTCTCTTTGTTTGCAGCTAGCATAAGTATCAAATAGATATTGTCCATTTTGACTTGCATAAGCACTATAACGTGATCGCATAAGCTCTTCGGGTGTTTCAGGGCTATGAGCACCATTTAAAAACAAAGCACAGCAATCAACAAAATTTTTATTCTTGCCACAAAAACACAGCATTAGTAGAGAGCTTACCTATATATAAAAATAATCATTATGATAACACTTTGATATTCGTTATAGAATGATTAGTGCATGGCAGCGAACGTGTTTAAAATGACACACTTGCTACGCCCTGAACAAGCGCTTTCCTCAAGCTTTTTAATATCGCTATTTGATAATGTAGGGTCACATAAGATAATGGCCTGACAATGTCCTTGCCTTAACGCTTTAATGATATGCTCTAAAGTAATTGTCGCTTTTTGCGTATTGATGTTCAAAACATTGATACGTTGATTTTTCTGATCTTTTGCAATTTGTATCAGTACGTCTTGATGAGCATTAATAAATAACACCCACTTGCTTTCGTTATGAAATTGCTGACAAATTGAACGGTACTGTTGAACTAAATCTGATTCACATGTCAATGTAATGATATTCGCTGCTTGCGCTAACGACGCTTTCTTCATAGTGATGGAATTAAGCGGCTGTATTGGTAATAAGTTTTTTCTAACGATTGAAATCTTGTTCATATTTAACCTTAAATAGGAGTACTGTATAAATAAACAGTAATTCTATTTTGTTGTTACGTCAAGTATTGTTTTATCCATTGGTAAAAAGTTTTTTATTCAAGTGGCACATTAAGTTCCCTGTACAACGATAAAAAAGATGCAGTTATCATTTTTGCGCTATTAACCTTCAAACCTCAACTATAAAGCTTAGTTTTGCTAGCGGCTAGTTGACGTGTTTTTATGCTGGATAACTTTAATATTGTATTGGATTTTTAAGTGACGTTTTTGACAAATGCGACTTTGTTAATGGAGGCAGCAAACGGTGGTGGGCTTTTAGTTAACCTCAGGTTTGTATAAGAAATAGCTCGAAAACAATAAAGTCAAAATCTTAAGCTTACAGTAACTTTCTCACGCGCTATTTTTTACTTAACTCAAGGCGTATTGTTGTAGGAATAGCCAGTTATTTCACGGCAATATAACGCAGAAGTAAGTAAAAATAGGTGTTAGAAATGCATTCCTTATGCAGAACTGAGGTTAGTTAAAGTAGCTTTTAAGTATTAAAAGCAGGGGACACGATGATTGATTTGTTTACCATGACGTTACGTGCGATAAAGTCACTGAGTATCAACGGTTTGCCGTTAACACAATTATTGGTTGATATCGCTTAATTCGTTAATTCGGTTTTGCGTGACATTTATATAACACTTTTTATAGGCAGCGGCAGCGTTAATATCGGGAGAAATATGTAGATATTGCCAACGGCAATTATTTTCTCTGTAAGTGATGAAGTTTCTCTGCGAGCGTTTAAACATTTCTAATGAAGCCTTTCTACCTGTTTTTAACGCAAATTCCTCTAACACAAAGATTTGATTATTTATCCAAGTTTGAAGAATACGATCTACTGATTCTTTTACTTGATCTAAACAACGGGAAAGCGCTTTGACATCAGAGAATTTTCGCTCACAATTAGTGACAGACTTAACGGTAGCCGGCTCAGCTAATACTTGACTGGTATGTATCAGTAAAAATAATCCAACAAGTTTTATAACACTTTTCATTTATGGTAAAACCTTTTTGAATGGTTTTACGATGACATTCTCATAAACGCCTGCGGCAATATAAGGGTCATTGCTAGCCCATTGTTTTGCATCTTCCAACGATGGAAACTCAGCTATAATTACTGACCCCGTAAAACCAGCATCATCGGGTTCATTTGAATCGATGGCAGGGCAAGGGCCTGCGACTAAAAGTCGACCTTGCAGCTTTAATTCGTTTAACCGAGCAATGTGTGCTTCTCTTGCTGACATTCGCTTATTTAAGCTATTTGGAACATCTTGACTAAATATTACGTAGAACATCCTATTTCACTTTTATTCGTTTTTACTGTTGACATCACTCAAGACATTCTCATCGTCTTCATCTTTTGGTAAGTATTTTGATAATGCCATAATAGAAATAATAGCAAATATAAATGTCATGGCCATTAACCCAAATACTTTGAAATTTACCCACGTTTCTAAATCGAAATTATAGGCAATATAAATATTTAAGCCACCACAAAACGCGAAAAATAATGCCCATGCATTGTTAAGTTTTTGCCAGATTTTTTCCGGCAAGACTAAAGCTTCACTGAGCATCTCTTTAATAAGATTTTTTTTAAAAAAACTGTTACTAATGATAAGTGTAATGGCAAAAAGGGCATTTATTATTGTTACTTTCCATTTCAAGAAGGCATCATCTTGAAAAGCGATGGTCAAGGTACCAAAAACGAGCATTAGTACAAAAAACACTAAATTTCTTTTAGGAATTGGTTTCTTTTTTATTAGGAAGTAGAGGATTTGTAACGCTGAAGTAACGATTAATGCGCCAGTAGCCCAGTAAATATCAGCAAATTTATAAAAGACAAAGAAAATGATAATTGGGATATATTCTAAAAAGGCGTGCATAATATACTTCATTTTGACTTAGTGTATGTTCGATTCTATCTAATGCTGGTGAGATAGCCAATAGTGAATCTATTTTAAATACTATGTTGAATGATTTACTACGATTATTTTGCTACAAAAAAAGCTCATAGGTAACCCTATGAGCTTTTAACATGTTTAATCGATGTTTTAGTTTTGATTGTACCCGAAAGGGTCTTCAATAGAGTAAGCTGGTTCAGTAAACCATTTAGGCCCATCGTCAGTCATATAAAAGTGATCTTCTAAACGGATACCAAACTCATTGGGGATGACGAGCATCGGTTCGTTAGAAAAACACATGCCTTTTGCTAAAGGCGTCTTATCACTTTGCACTAAGTATGGCCACTCATGAATATCTAAGCCAATACCATGTCCCGTTCTATGCGGACAGCCAGGTGTATTGTATCCAGGGCCTAATCCTTGAGATGCTATGTAATCAAGAGCAGCACTATCGACGCTTCCACATGGCTCGCCAATTTTTGCCGCATTAAAAGCAGCAAACTGAGCGTTTTTCTCTATATTCCACATTTTAGTTTGTCTTTCTGTGGCTTGACCAAACACATAAGTGCGGGTGATATCTGAATTGTATCCTTCAACTTGACAACCGGTGTCTATAAGTACGATATCATTCTCTTCCAGTGTTTTAGGCGTTTTTACGCCATGAGGAAATGAAGAGTCTTTTCCAAAAAGGACAATACAAAAATAAGAACCAGCCGGAGCGCCCACTTTGATGTGAGCTTGGTTTATAAAATCAACTACCTCTTTAGTACTGATACCCGGTCTTAAAATTCTTGCCGCTGCTTTTTGAACTTCTAACGTCATATTTTTTGCAGTCTGCATTAAAGCGATTTCATGATCTGATTTTTGTCCGCGGCAAGCTGCTGTTACGATTTTTGCATCAATAAGTTCAAAACTTGGCGCTGCTTGTTGAATACCGTTGGCGATAAAAAAAGCGGCAGATTCATCAATCGCTAATTTTCCAGAGGTAATACCTAAACTATTTAGTACGTTAGCCGTCAATTCATATGGGCTTTCATGCTCGTGCCAACCGTGAATTTTACCTTCTACTTGCATGTATTGACTAACGGTATCAATTTCAAAGTTTGGCGAAATATACTGTAGATCGCCATTTGCGGGTAAAATAGCGCCAACCATTCGTTCACTGGCATACCAACGAGTTCCGGTAAAATAATATAAATTAGTACCAGCATCTAAGTACATTGCTTCTATACTATTTTCTTTCATGAGGCGCTGTGCTTTATCAATACGCTGCTGAAATTCTTCTTGACTGATCGCTACGACCTCGCTGGTCATATTTTGAAGTTTATCTAACTCAACAGCTGCAGTTGAACCGCCAATACCAATTGCCATAATTAATCCTTCTGGTGAAATATTTAACAATGAATGCTCATTGTAGAATAAGTTATTTATATTGTATACAAAAGCAACATCGAATTATTGCATCAATTAGAGCGTTTTATTGTGAGATATCACTAGAGCGATTTCCTAATTAAGAGTACTGCCTCTTGTTATTCGCTTTTGCTTGTTAGGGCTTGGTTTATCGCTAATGCATTGTGATACAACTGTGCATCACTTTCTTTAAAGTAATTAACGCGTTCAATAGCTGGTTCGAGATTGTGTTTGGCCGCTTCTATTAACCACGCTAGGCCAAAAGTGTGGTCCTCTTGGCAACCTTCAGATAAAAAATAAGCTCTGCCCATTGCGCCCATTGCTTTTGCGTGACCTAGCTGAGCTGCTTGTTCGAATAGTGACAATGCGGCATCAAAGTCTTGTTGATTTCTTAACGTTATTCCTTGCTCAAACATTTGTTGAGCAGATTGTTGTGCTGCGCTTTCGATATCCTGTTGAGGGTTAGTATCGGGTTGTACATTATTCTCACTGTCTATTTCGAATAATAAATTTTCGTCTGAAAATATATCTTTAATATTAATGTCTTTTTGTTTTTCATGTAAAAGGCAGCTCATCACTGCATCATACCGGGCATTTAATTGTTCTAGAGAATGTTCTTTTTGCGCTAGTTGTTTTTTAAAATAATTGATTTCATCGGTTAACTGTTCGATATGAGCTTGCTTGTCTGCCAATTGGCTTTGATGTTGTTGTTTCAAGTTGGCAATATGTTGCTGATGAGAGCTGTCCAATCGATTTTGTTGAATTTGATTTTGCTTTTCAAACTTAGCTAAAACACTTTGTACAGTATGCTCATAGTTTCCTTTCATTTTCTCAAACCATCTAAATATCTGGCTGGGTACTTTCAGGTTTTGATCAGGCATAACTAACCTACAATTGTGTGTTTGTTTTAACCTTATAGTAGTCCTGCTGATTAAATCAACAGCTAAAGGCAATTTTTGAAATTATTTTTCGCATTTCCTCATCTGAAACTATGCATTAGAGATCAGCTTTAATTTTTTTTTAGCATTTACTTGCACATACGAAGATCTGGCATATATTTTAAAGTATCAATTGCATAAATTTAAGGCACGTATTTTGTTTACGTTACCAAAGGAACTAACCATTGCCCAAATGGAGACATGTAAAACAGAACTTCTCCAGTTTATCGAAAATAACAATGAAATATCGGTTGATGACAGTCAGGTTGTGCGTATTGACACGTTAGGAGTTCAACTGATTCTTGCAATGGTATTTTTTGTTAAAGCGCAAAATAAAAAGCTTAATTTGATTATCGAAAACGAAACCATTTTACAAGGTTTTGCGCAGCTTGGCATACAAGATAATGTGATGAGCCAATACCTTAAATAGAGCAAAGTACTGAATAAAAATAATTACATCTGTAAGAGGATAATTACATGACCAAAGTACTCGTAGTTGACGATTCCAATTCAATAAGAGACATGGTGAGCTTTACGTTAAAAAGCGCTGGTTACGATGTTGTTGAAGCTAAAGATGGTGTCGAAGGCTTATCTAAAGCACAAGGTGGCGGAATTGATTTGGTCATTTCTGATGTCAATATGCCTAATATGGATGGCATAAGTCTGTGTCAGGAGCTTAGAAAGTTAGCGGCGTTTAAGTTTACTCCTATCTTAATGTTAACAACTGAAAGTAGCGGCGATATGAAAATGAGAGGCAAGGAAGCTGGTGCCACAGGGTGGCTAGTTAAACCTTTTAATCCAGAGAAGTTGTTATCAACCATCAAACGCGTTATTAGGTAGCTACTATGAGTGTCGACCTATCTCAATTTATTCCAAGTTTCTTAGAAGAAAGCTTTGAAGGTATAGAATTAATGGAGTCAAGCCTGCTAAACCTAGAGCAAGGTGATGAAGAAGCTATTAATTCGATATTTAGAGCTGCACATTCTATAAAGGGCGGTGCCGGTACCTTTGGTTTCGGGCACGTAACAGAGTTTACCCATCTTGTTGAGACATTACTTGACGAAATGAGAGATGGTCGTCGGGATATTACTCCTGAGGATATCGAAATTTTACTTAAGTCTGTTGATTGTATGCGCTTGTTAATTGAAGCCGTGCGTGATGATGATGATTACGATAAGGAAAAAATTGACGAAGCAGCGAAACTTCTTGAGGCGACACTTGCTAAGACGGGAAATCAACAAGCTAACCCGTCAAATGAATCGCCATATAGCGATGAGGGTGCAACTGAAAAAGTTTGGTTGATTGACTTTATTCCACAGCACCATCTCGTACAAACGGGAAATGATCCAATTTTGCTTTTTAATGTCTTGGCTGATTTAGGGGACTTAACTGTCAATGCTAACCACCAAGACTTGCCTTCTCTGCTTGATATGGATGCAGAGGAACTTTATTTGAACTGGAAGTTAAGATTAGTTTCTGATTGCAGTGAAGAAGATATTCGTGAGGTATTTGAATGGGTTGAAGATGAATGCCAACTTAATATTACCTTAGAAGTGCCCATTGCTAACGACACAATTGTTACGGCGAAATCTTCCGATGAAGCATCAAGAGAGCTCAATACTGTTGAAGAACCTGTGTTAAGTGAGCAAAGTAGCAACGTTGCACAGCATACTCAGACAGAGCATAAATCAGAATCTTCAGCGGTTAAAAAATCAACTGAAAAAGCCAATAAAGGCAAATCTGAGACCAGCTCAATAAGAGTTGGTGTAGATAAAGTTGATAATCTAATAAATCTTGTCGGTGAGTTGGTGATAACACAATCAATGCTTTCTGAATTAGGGCAAGATTTCGATTTAAGTAAAATAGAACGTTTAACATCAGGGCTAGAACAGTTACTACATAATACTAAAGAACTGCAAGAAAGTGTTATGCGTATTCGCATGTTGCCGATTAGCTTTGCTTTTAATCGATTTCCTCGTTTAATTCATGATTTATCAATGAAGACTGGCAAGGAAATTGAGCTTATTTTAAAAGGGGAGCAAACGGAGCTCGACAAGACTGTCATGGAGCAAATTGGCGACCCGTTGGTCCATTTGGTAAGGAATGCCGTTGATCACGGTATTGAATCGAGAGAGCAGCGTTTAGCCAATAATAAACCTGAAAAAGGTACAATTATCCTTAATGCCTATCACCAAGGTGGCAACATTGTTATTGAAATTAGTGATGACGGCGGTGGAATAGATCGTCAAGCGGTCTTTAACAAAGCCTTGGAAAAAGGGTTAGTAGAGTCAACAAGTACTTTAACTGATGCTCAGGTGTTTGATTTGATTTTTGAACCCGGTTTTTCTACGGCTAAAACACTAAGTGATATTTCTGGCCGTGGTGTTGGTATGGATGTTGTTAAGAAGAACATACAAGCGCTTGGAGGAAGAATTCAGGTTGAATCAGAACCAGGAGTGGGTAGTACATTTAAAGTAAATTTGCCTTTGACGCTCGCTATTCTCGATGGGCAGTTAGTCAAAGTTGGGCAAGAAACCTATATTATTCCGTTAATCACTATCGTTGAATCACTGCAAGCTAAAGCTCAACACATCAATAGAGTAGGTGGTGATGTCGTCCTTTATCGTTTAAGGGAAGATAACGTCCCAGTTATCCCCATCTATCAGTTATTTAATCTTTCAGCGGAAATACAGCATGTTGAAAATTCATTATTGGTGGTGGTTGAGGCAGATGGGCAAAAAGTTGGCCTAATGGTTGATGATCTGCTTGCTCAACAGCAAGTGGTGATAAAAAGCTTACAGGACAATTACCAACAAGTTGATGGTATATCTGGAGCGACGATTCTTGGAGATGGTTCGGTTGCGATGATATTAGACGTGCCAGGTTTGATACAAATGGCAATGAATCGATCATTAAAATCAGAAAAGAATAATCATAATGAAGCGATTATGGAGAGTCATTAATGGATATTCAACAGCTTGCAAGTGAGATCCCTGTTGAAGGTGAATATTCACTCGAAGGGGTCGACTTTATTACCAATGGCGATCAATACCTGACATTTTCTTTAGATGATGAGCAATATGCAGTCGATATTTTGAGTGTCGAAGAAATCAGGAGTTGGGAATTGCCAACAATTATTCCTAATGCTCCAAGTTATGTGAAAGGCGTTATTAATATGCGGGGTGTCATCGTGCCGATTATTGATTTACGTCTCAAGTTTGGCATAGGTGATGCGGTTTATTCAGAGCTGACCGTTGTAATCGTTTTAAAGGTAGAACATAGCCAAGGCGTAAGAACCATTGGGTTTGTTGTCGATTCTGTTTCTGATGTGCTTGATGCTGATGAAAGTGACATCAAGGCAGCACCTTCTATTGGAGGTAGAGTACCCAAGGTTTATGTGGAAGGGCTTGTTAATGTTGGAGACAAAGTGGTGACATTACTTAATGTCAGTGCTTTACAGCAAATAGAACCGCATCAAGGCGAGTAGAGGGGCTCATGGAACAAGAATTTTTAACGTTTATTCTCAATGGCGAAGAATTTGGTGTTGATATCCTCTGTGTGCAAGAAATAAGAGTGATGACTACCGTAACGCAATTACCGAATAAACCCAATTATCTCAAAGGGGTTATAAATTTAAGAGGTGTAATTATTCCAATCATTGATCTAAGGCAGCGTTTTGGCCAACAACCGCTAGAGTATGACGAGCAAACAGTGACCATTATTTTAAAAAGTATTGATCAAGAAAACCCTATGGTCGTTGGAATTATTGTTGATGCTGTCTCTGAGGTATACAAATTTAGTACAGAAAAAATAAGAAAGGCACCTTCGTTTGGTAAACGTATCGATGATTGCTTTATCAAAGGCCTTGCGACTGTAGAGGACAGACTCATTATCTTACTGGATACAAATGCGTTACTTGATCAAGACGAATTGTATAGTGTCGAAGCCTCAGTAAATTGCAGTTCGTCAGGAGAAAGTAACAAAGAAGTATTAGAAGAGCTGTAAATGGATAACTAGTTCAATTTTATTGGGAATTATTATGACGCCAAAACAGGTTAGTTTAGTGCAGGAAAGCTGGGCAAAAGTAAAGCCTATAGCTCCGCAAGCCGCAGAAATGTTTTATGAAAAATTATTCAGTTTAGACCCCGCTTTAAAGCCTTTATTTAAAGGGAATATGGAAGAGCAGGGGCAAAAGCTAATGTCGATGCTAGATACCGCCATAAAGCTACTTAATAATCCCGATAAATTAATTCCAGCAGTGCAAAAACTGGGGGAACGACATCTCGATTATGGTGTTGAAGCATCCCATTACGATACGGTCGGTCAGGCATTGCTTGAAACATTAGCCGAAGGTTTGGGTAAGGAATTTAATGCGCCAGTAAAACGGGCATGGACAGCAGTATACCAAACATTAGCAACAACGATGATCGACGCCGCGGAACACAAAGCAAAACCATCAAAGCATTCATTAACAGGAAATGATAAGTCTATGAGTAACAATAAAAATGATTTAGGAGCATTTGTTCAAGCCGCCCTTGAGCAGTCACAAACCGCTTTTATGATGATTGATAGGGATTTTGTTGTTACCTATGTCAACAAAGCGACAATGAATTTGTTGAAAAAACATGAGCAAACCTTTCGTAAACGTTGGCCAAATTTTGCCGCCGAAGAAGATAAAATTATTGGCACATGTATTGATGCGTTTCATGCCAATCCAGATCACCAAAGAAAATTACTTAGTGATCCTAGTAATTTACCTTGGAATACCGATATTCAAATTGAGCACCTAACTATCGAGTTAAATGTCACCGCGATCGTCGATGAAAAAGGTAATTATATCGGCAATTCTCTAGAGTGGTTCGATGTCACTGAAGTCCGTGCAAAATCAACTGAAGTTGGTCGCCTTTATTCTGCCGTTGAGGGGATGACAACCAACTTAATGATGGCTGATACTAAAGGGAATATTGTTTATGCAAACCCTGCAGTTAAAGAAATGCTGCGGGTTAGGGAAGCTAAATTAAGAACCGTTTTACCTTCATTTAGTGTTGATACAATGGTTGGAACCAATTTTGATAGTTTCCATAAAAATCCAGCTCATCAACAAAGCTTGCTCGGCAATCCTGATAATTTACCTTACCGGACTGAAATTAGTGTTGTCGGCTTAACCTTTCAGCTTATCGCCATCGCTTTAAGAGATGATAAAGGTAAACATGTCGGCAGTGCTGTGCAATGGTTGGATTTAACCGAAGAGCGAGATGCTCAAAAGCAAGTAGAAAAATTAATTGGTGATGCAATTTCTGGACACTTAGACAGCCGTATTGACACCTCTGAGTACAATGGTTTTATGAAAGGCTTAGGTGACAATATTAATAGCTTAATGAACACAATTGTCACCCCGATAAATGAAGCAATTAATATTGCGCAGGCGCTATCTAAAGGGGATTTAACTCAAACAATGGATGGAGACTATGCTGGCGAATTTTTAGCATTGGCCAATGCAATGAATAGCTCCATTGACAATTTAAGTAACATGGTTGAAGAAATTCGCAGTGCTTCCACCAATGTCTTTGATTCGGCAAGAGAAATTGCCGAAGGGAATAATGAATTGAGTCATCGCACGGAATCACAGGCATCAAGCTTGGAAGAAACCGCTTCAGCGATGGAAGAACTAACCAGTACCGTCCAGCAGAATGCTGAGAATGCAACAGAAGCAAGTAAATTGTCAGCCACGGTTATGGAAAAAGCCAGTAATGGTGGTTCGGTTGTTCGCAACGCGATTACGGCAATGAGTGATATTAACAAGTCGAGCAAAAAAATCGCCGATATTATTAGTGTGATCGATGAAATAGCGTTCCAAACCAACTTGTTGGCACTAAATGCTGCCGTAGAGGCAGCAAGAGCAGGGGAACAAGGCCGCGGTTTTGCTGTAGTTGCAGCAGAGGTTCGCAATTTAGCACAACGCTCTGCAGGTGCGGCGAAAGAAATTAAGGGTTTAATAAATGACAGTGTAGAAGCCGTAGGTCAAGGTACCAAACTTGTTGATGAAACCGGTCAAACATTTACTGAACTGGTTAGCGCTATTGAAGAAGTCAGTAAAATGATTGGTGACATTGACAGTGCAGGTAAAGAGCAAGCCGCTGGTATTGGTGAAGTGAGTGCCGCGGTAAGTCAAATGGATGAGATGACTCAACAAAATGCAGCATTGGTTGAAGAAGCCGCTGCTTCAAGTAAATCAATGGAAGAGCAATCTCAAGCGTTATTAGAGCAGGTTGCATTTTTTAATAATGATCGAGATGAAGAACAAGTCGTGCGTTCGACGACACACAGAAAAGCGCCAAGAGTTAAGGCAACACCTCCTAAACCAAGAGAAAGAGCGTCTCGCCCCAAGATAGATATTGATCAAGAATGGGAAGAGTTTTAAGGGCTGAATATGGAGCTGGATGGTGCATCGATACGAGGTGAACAAAGTCAGCTAAGTCAAGAGGATTTTAAATTCTTATGTGACTTTGTTTACCAAGTTGCAGGTATCGTTTTAAATGACAGTAAACGAGAAATGGTGTACCGCAGACTTACTCGTATACTCAGAGAAAGGAAATTCAATTCATTTAGTGAATACTGTCAATTATTAAGGCAAAAACCAGAACAAGAAAAAGACTATTTTATCAATGCGATTACCACCAATTTAACGAGTTTTTTTAGAGAGAATCATCATTTCGATTATTTGCGAGATCATGAACTTCCAAATTTAATCAATGTTAAAAAAGCGAAGCGGATTAGAATTTGGTCAAGTGCTAGTTCAACGGGAGAAGAGCCATATAGCATTGCGATTATTCTAGTTCAGGCGTTAGCAAAACGACTGTCTGCTATTGATGCGAAGATATTGGCTACTGATATTGATAGCAATGTGCTTTCAGTTGGTAAATTGGGCATTTATGATGAAAAAAGAATAGATGGACTACCCGAGGTCGTAAGGAGGGAGTTTTTTAAACAAGGCTCAGGAGAAAACCTTAAAAAAGTGAGGGTTAACCCGGTACTGCAAAAGTTAATAACCTTTAAACAACTTAATCTTTTGCATGAGTGGCCAATGAAAGGGCCTTTTGACGTTATTTTTTGTCGCAATGTCATTATTTACTTTGATAAGAAGACCCAACTTGATTTATTTGAGCGCTATTATCAACTGCTTGCTCCGGGCGGATTATTAATTTTGGGGCACAGTGAAAGCTTAGGAGCATATCAAAAGTACTTTGAAAATGTCGGTAGAACAATTTTTAGAAAACCGCTACATAGTCTGTCAGCAGGTAATGGAGTCTTGGTATGACCATATTAAATACCAATAACCCGCAAGTTAGCTATGTATTAAGCCATTGTTTAAATGAGTTTACTCATGTGAATCATTACTGGGATAAACAAAGAGAAACTGTTGTCGCAAAGATATTACCGGGTGAGTTTTATATGACGAAGCAAAACGTCACCATTGCAACGACATTAGGCTCTTGTATTTCAGCCTGTATTTGGGATGACAAAAGTCACATTGGAGGTATGAATCACTTTATGTTGCCCCTTACGGATAAAGATGCGCAAGACGTCAACTGGGGACAACGTGGCAAGGCGAGTGATGCGACCCGATATGGCAATTTTGCCATGGAACATTTAATCAACATGATATTAAAACACGGTGGTCGTCGTATCAACTTAAGAGCCAAAGTGTTTGGGGGAGGTCGAGTTTTAAAGCAAATGTCAGATGTTGGTGAGCGCAATATTGATTTTGTACTCAAATACCTAGAGCTTGAAAATATTGCGATTGAAAGTTCAGATTTAGGCTCTGTTTATCCAAGGAAAGTCCTCTTCGAGCCAACAACGGGTAAAGCCTATGTCAAGCGATTAGACAATTTACATAATGATACCATTTTGGAAAGAGAAAAAGATTATCGTCGTAGTATTGATACTCAAGCTGTTGAAGGCGATGTTGAGCTGTTTTAACTGTTTAAGATAAGAGGGTTTATGGCCACGATTAAGGTGCTAATTGTTGATGACTCTTCAGTAGTTAGACAAATTATTAGGCAAGTGTTAGCTGATGACGCTGAGCTTGAGGTCGTTGGTGAGGCCAAAGATCCATTTGTGGCTAGAGAGCTGATTAAAAAGCTTAATCCCGATATCATAACATTGGATGTTGAAATGCCCAAAATGGATGGTATTACTTTCTTAAAGAACTTAATGCGCTTACGGCCTATGCCTGTTCTGATGTTATCTACGTTAACTACCCATGGTGCTGATATTACTTTGGAGGCGTTGGAGTTAGGAGCGATTGATTTTATCCCTAAGCCAAGCTTTGAAGAGCTAGTGGCTGATAAAGATAGTTTTAAAGATACACTGATACAAAAGTTAAAAAGTGCCGTCAACGTCAATCAAAAAAGTTACCAGCTTTCTAGTTCATTAAAAGATAACAATGTAACGGTTGAACGCCTTAAGTTTGTCGGCATTAAACGAAAAAATCATATCATCGCCATAGGTGCGTCAACGGGTGGTACTGAGGCAATAAAAGAGGTGTTATCTGCATTACCGAGTAACAGCCCACCTATTGTAATCGCGCAACATATCCCTAAAACTTTCAGCGCTCGTTTTGCCTATCGATTAGATCAACAAAGCGCATTAACAGTGGTTGAAGCACAACATGGTCAAAAAATTAAGCAAGGTCACGCTTATATTGCACCAGGCGATCGACACTTAACTGTAGTGATGAAAGGTGAATCCTTATTTTGTGTACTAGAAGATACCCCAGAAGTTAATCGCCATAAGCCTTCTGTCGACGTGTTATTTGACTCTTTAGTACCGATAGCAGAAAACACACAGGCGGTGCTGTTGACCGGAATGGGTAATGATGGTGCTAAAGGGATGGCAAATTTAAAAGCTCATGGTGCATTTACCATTATTCAAGATCAAAAATCTAGCCTGATATGGGGGATGCCGGGAAGCGCTCATAAACTAAACGCTGAAGTATTGCAGTTACCGCTAAAGCAAATTTCTGCAAAGATTTTGAGATTGGCTATGCTTGATAGAAAAGCATTTAGGGAATTGACACATGAAGGTCACTAAAATACAACAACTTATTATCGCCTTCTTACTTATTTTATTGTTGGTTGTTGAACGCTTTTTCCAGCTTAATCTGTTGCTTTTTTTAATTTTGAGTATAGGGCTTAGCTATATCATTTTTCGACTGTTCGTTAAGCAAAATCATCAACCTAAATCAGTTGACTTGCATGCTCTAGGTAATGGTCAAAAAGCCGAAGAATTGAACCTATTGTTTGATGCGCTCGCAAACAGTATTGATGTTCAAATTGAAACCATAAATGGCGAGTTAGAGCGAAATAAAACCCTGGTTAAGGAAGCGGTAGGTGGCGTTGCCCAAAGTTTTAAACATTTAAAAAACATCACCGATAGGCAGCAAGAGATCATCAATAAAGTTATTGAAAGTAATCAAGATTTAGGGGGGGACGAAAAAACCACCTTACAAGCTTTTGTTATTGATTCAGGCAAAATCCTCGACGACTTTGTTAATGTGATTGTCAATACCAGTAAACAGAGTCTAGAAACGATGTCCTATACTGATGAAATGGTAGCTCAGTTTGATGGTATTTTTAAGTTATTAGAGCAGGTTGAAAGTTTAGCGAGCCAGACTAACTTACTCGCATTAAATGCTGCTATTGAGGCTGCTCGCGCCGGAGATGCTGGTCGTGGCTTTGCTGTAGTTGCCAATGAAGTACGCTCCCTTTCAGTAAATTCAACTGAACTAAACCAAGATATTCGCCTAGAAATTAGTAAAGCAAAAGAGACAATCGCAAGTTTACGTACGGCAGTAGAAGCGATGGCATCAGCCGATATGACTTCAACGTTGGAAGCGAAAGATCAAGTGAGTGTCATGATGGAACATGTTAGTGATGTTAATAAGTTTTCTAATAGTGCGGTTGAAGAGCTTGGGCATATGGCGCCACAAATTAGTGAGTCCGTTGCTGTAGGCGTCCGTTCTTTGCAATTTGAAGATCTCACCTATCAATCTTTAGACTCACTTAAATCAAATCTGGTGATGTTATCTCGTATTAAAGATGATATTGAGCGCTGTCAATCGTCGGAACAAGGTCAATTTAGCGAGCGAGTTAACGCGTTAATTAACACATGTAATGAGGTTAAAAATACATCTCAATCGGCAAACACTAGACGCAGTGTTGAGCAATCAACAATGGAAGAAGGCGATGTTGAGTTATTTTAAGTAGTCAATAGGAGCAGGAATAATATGTCGGTAACGAGTAAATTGTCAGAAAATCAACGAGATTTGCGTATTAGTGTGAAAGATAGATTTGATTTTTCATTACATCAACAATTTAGAGATTCCTACGCAAATCACAAAATTACCGGAGCACAATATACTATCGATTTATCGCAAACGACCTATATGGACAGTTCGGCGCTAGGTATGATTCTTTTATTAAAGGATCATGTTGAATCATTAAAAGGCAAACTGATCATCGATAAACCTAATAGTTCGGTAAAAAAAATACTTGAAATAGCGCAGTTTCATCGTCTTATGGATGTTGTTGAGTAAGCACATGAACGCCCTAAATAAATTGCATACAAAGTTAGCCATGGTTGTAGACGACTCTCCAGTGCAGCGTAAGGTTTTAAGTAAGTTGCTGGTAGAAGAGGGCTATCGGGTGTGCACTGCTGTTGATGGTGCAAATGCAGTTTATATATATCAACAAGAAAAACCTGATTTAGTGTTGATGGACATTAATATGCCAGTAATGAATGGTTATCAAGCGGCAACTCGCATCAAAGCGTTGTCAGTTAATAGCCTTTGTCCTATGGTTTTTATTACCAGCATGAACACTGACCAGGCGTTTATTGACGCCATTGATGCTGGCGGCGATGGCATTTTAGTGAGGCCATTTTCACCGGAAGTATTCAAAGCAAAGATCAAATCAATTCAGCGCTTAAGTGATATGTTTATGCAGCTTAAGTACTTACAACAAGCGCAACAAAAAGATGCAGAGCTTGCTGAGCAGTTAATGTCTGGTGTGATTGAAGCAAGAAATTACGCACGAGAGCGTATTGGTATACTGAAAAAACCTGCCGAGTTGTTTAGTGGTGATATTCAACTAACGTCCTTAAGTCCCAATGGTAATATTAACGTCTTATTAGGGGATTTTACTGGCCACGGCCTGAGAAGCTCTATTGGAGCGATACCTCTAGCAGAAACATTTCGCACCATGACAAAAAAGGGGTTTTCTCTTCTTGAAATCGTAAAACAAGTCAATCGCCAGTTAACCGATTTGTTGCCTGCTGATTTGTTTTTGGCAGCGGCGTTTGTCAGCGTATCTAGTCATGAAAACTCGGCATACATTTTCAATGCTGGCTTGCCTGATTGTTATTTGTTTGATGCCTTAGGTAATATAAAAACTAAAGTAGTTTCCAAACATCCACCCATTGGTGTTTTACCTGCATTATTGCCGGATTCATCAATTGACGTTATCAATGTAGCTAATGATGATCATTTATTGTTGTTAAGTGATGGAATCGTTGAAGCACGCAATTGCGCAGGCGAAATGTATGACTTTGAACGTTTCGAACGAGCAGTCAAACAAGGTATTTTAAACAATGACATTTGTAATACCGTACTGGTTAGTGTTAATGCATTTTGTCAAGGTATGACACAGGAAGATGATATTTCGCTGATCTCAATTCCATGTGGAGGATGGCAAACTAGCCACATTAGTCGACAAGAAACAAAAATCAAATCATCAGAACCCTCTTATCTTGAATCACTAGAACCAACACATCATAACGAAAAGCCAGAATGGACTTGGCGACTTCTGTTAACAGGAAAAAAACTGGCAAAAGTAAACCCTATACCTATGGCGATTAATCAAATTCATGACATTGAAAATAATGACCAACATTGGCAAAACTTATATACCGTTTTAACCGAGTTGTTTGTTAATGCACTCGATCATGGGGTCTTGGGTTTGAGCTCAGAATTAAAGGATAGTGCGCAAGGGTTCGCACAATATTTTGCTGAACGAGAACAACGGTTAAGTACATTAGATTCTGGCTTTATCGATATGTCTTTAGCGTACTTCGCGCTTAATGAAGGGGGGAAAGTAAAATTAACCTTTAAAGACAGCGGCCAAGGATTCAACTATCAAAAAATGATGCAGGAAGTACCAAATAATATCGCTAATGAAAATAAGCTAAGTGGTCGAGGTATTGGGTTAATTAAGCAACTGTGTAGTGATCTTCATTACAGTGATAAAGGTAGTAAAGTAGAAGCATGTTACGTTTGGTAACGATGATATTTTAAGGTAAGCCATTAACATTATTTTAAATTAATGTAGTACGTTGACTTATCTGATCGAAGAATAAAAAGGATGTGAAAGGATTATGACTAAACCAAGTGTATTAATCATTGAAGATGACAAAGATTATTTAGAGCTTTTGTCAGAAGCACTAGAAGATAGTTTTAATATTCATTGTGCCATTAACTTAAGCGAAGCAGAGCAAGCCCGAGAAACGGTTGAAGTATTCGACATCGCACTGGTTGATGAACATATCGGCGAGGAAAAAGGCTCAGAATGGATTGCTAAGAAAAGTGCACAAGGTAACTTCGCGACATCATTTGTCCTGTATTCAGGGTTAGCAACAGAAGAAGCGATTTTAAAAGGTTTAGAGTGTGGAGCTGACGACTTTTTAGCTAAGCCTATTTCGCTTCTTGCGCTACACAACAAGCTCAATAAGTTAATTGCCTATCAAAATGAAATTATAAATTATCGCAGTGAACTTTCATCTAAAGATCGGGTGATAAATGTTTCAATGGCTCAGGCGTCCAAATATGGCGCATGTATGCAACTTACTTCTAAAATAAATAGTTGTTTTACTTATGAGCAAATTAAAAGTGAAGTGTTTAGCTTTCTTCACGCGATGAATTTAGAAGGTTGCATCGCGTTTTATCCACTGAACCAAGAGCCGATTTTTTATAGCTCATTAAAGGGGTCATGTTCTCCGGTAGAAATCGACGTTATGAAACTGTTAAAGGATAAGCCCCGTTTGTATCGATTTGGCACCAGAACTATTTTTAACCACCCGTTGGCATCGATTTTGGTGCTTCACATGGATGAGGGCTCAATTGACACTGACATTTTTATTGATGCTTTGGCATCAGTGATAGAGTCTATTGGATCTCGCATGACGTTTATCGAATACAAGCATTCGCTTGTCAATATTCAAGGTCAGATTCAACAAGCCGTTGAAAACACCAAGCGCATGCTGGAAATATCAAAGCACCATCAACAGCAAGTTATGAATGAGATAGTTCAAAATGTTGGGATGAGTTTTCATGTGTTAGATATGACTGCAGAGCAAGAAGATTATTTAACAGACCTCGTTCATTCAGCACTGAAAAAACATTCTCAAGATGATGATAATTTTTTGAGTATTTCGCAGTTGCTTGATAGCGCTTTAGCTAATTTAAATGAACTTAATAGTATGGCAGTAGAGCAAGTGCAAATTGAAGAGGTTATTGAAGACGAAGACGAATTGTTCTAGAGAGCTGTTATGTTCGATATCACTACCGATATGCCATTAAACTATATTGAATTGGATGAAAAAGGACTGATCACATCAATCAGTGATAAAGCGATTGCGCTTTTTAGTGAACCATTACAACAAGGGCAATCAATAACAGCGGTCATTCCTGCTCTACAGATCGTGGATAACGAGCAGTTTAATTGTCAGGTATTCGATATTGCTAATAAAAAACACTTAGTTTTTGTTAACCGTATTGATAATGGTTTTTTATTAATCATTCAACAGTGTAATTTACTCATCATTCAGCACGCTGATATTGTCGTTCCTATCTTAACTCAGCTTAGTTTACCTTTTTTTACTTGGGATATTAGTCAACAAAAGGTCTTGTTTTCGGCTTCAGCAATGAACGTCATGGGTTATCAGGAAAAAGAAACCGTCATGGATGAAACGATTTTTCGTCAACACGTAACCAGTGAAGTCATTGCAGATTTTAGGGCACATGCTTTTCATTTTTCTCAAGAAAATAGCCAAAAAAATCAAATGATTTATCCTTTTACTACGCTTAGTGGCGAGTTTATATGGCTTGGGGTTAAGATTGCATTTGTAGAATTTGCGCAAGGTAAGGTGGCAAAAGTTGTCGCTGTTTTTACCGATTTATCAGAATCCAAAGAATTAGTTAGCGCCCTGAATAAAAAAAATAAATATATCGCATTAAATGAACGCGTCAGCAGAACCGGACACTGGAGTATCGTATTCCCCGAACAAAAAGTTGAATGGTCAAAAGGAACCTACAACATATTTGGGGAGAACCCGAATAACTTTCAACCAACTTTAGATAACATGTTGGCATTTTTTATTGATGAAGATCGAGACAAAGCCAAGCAACAATTTAACAAAGCGATAAATGGTAAAAAAAGAACTTATGTCAAAGGAACTATCGCGAAAAAACCAACCGGCGAGAAAGTCAAACTAGAAATAAATATTGAAACGGAACTGAATAAAGATAATGAAATTTCCGAACTCTATGGTGTGGTTAGAGACATTACTGCAATTGAAAAGATCTTTGAAAAGCTAAAACTGATGTCATTGGTTAATTACACGATTAAAATGCCTATCTTTTTTATCGATGAAAAAGATAATGTGGTTTTTCAAGACTTATCTCCTCGTGCTGGCAATCGTAGTTCAGTGCTTTTTGATTATATTAATTTTTCTATCGTTCAATATTTACAGTTTAAAAGCGAAGCAAAACAACAAGGTCAAATAACCTATAAAAATATTAGCTTTGATAAATTTCAAAGTGTTTTTGATATATCGGTTACTTATGAAGCCGATGAAGGAATATATATTTGGATCGTTGATAATATTACCGATGCCTTTAACAAAGAGCAGCAGCAAGCCATTAATAATCGTTTAACATTATTGGGCAACACATTTGGCAATGTTTCTCATGATATTAATAACGTCCTGGGCGTGGCTTTGGGCGCAATTGAAATGTTAGAGCTTAAAGTAGCACAAGGGGAAACGGATTTATCGAGTTATATCAACCGTGTTAAAAATGCCATTGATAAAGGAAAAGATGTTACCGGTAGGTTGTTGGCATTTACCCGCAAGCCAATGATAAAACTACAAGAATTTGATCCGATAAAAGATATTCTTCGCAACGAATATTTATTCGAGCAGCTTTTATTAAGCACGATTGAATTTAGGTTAAATGTCCAACATGTTCGTTGCACCATTACTTTTCCTGAAGGGGAGTTCATTAATATTTTATTGAATTTGTTTTTAAATGCTCAAGACGCAATAAAAGAACATAACTTATCCGGTGTGATAGAACTAAGTGCTGAGATTAATAGCGATAAAAAGTTGGTTATTACCGTAAAAGATAGCGGTATTGGTATCAAGCAAGAGAACATAGCTAAAATTTTTGATCCTTTTTATACCAGTAAATCAGCAAGTAAAGGCAACGGCATTGGTTTAGCTAATGTATATAGCTTAATGTACAAGTACAATGGCGAAATTAGGGTCGACGGTAGTTCTGATCTTGGTGGCGCTCAATTTATGTTGATTTTTCCTTGCACCACAATAGATGTTGATGACAGTACTGAAGTGAGTAGCAGCATAGCGTTAAATTTAAAAGGTAAGCAGATCCTGATTTTAGAGGATGAAATTACTATAGCAGAATTTGTCACTATGTATTTAGAAAAAGAAGGAGCAATTACCAATCACGTTACCAACAAAAATAGCTTAATTAGCGTCTTAAATGGCAGCTTAACATACGATATCTTTATAACGGATATGATTCTTCCTGATATATCAGGCAAGGAGTCAGTAGCCATGGTGCTAGAGAAATTTCCTAATATTAAAATCTTATCCATGAGTGGCTATATTACCAGCGAGGATGGCGATTGGAATTATCCTATTCTTCGTAAACCATTTAATTCTACTGAGCTTTACCAGTTTCTTAGTCAAAACAGTTAATCTAAAAAAGGTTAGTTTGTGATATGAAATCACCAGTGATTGAAGACAAAGAAGAAGATAATAGGCATACGTTTAGTGTCAAATCTAGCTGGTCATTCATTCTTCCAGTCGCTGGCTTTATTCTATCATTATTAGTTGCAACGATTGTCGCGTTAGTTTTTTATCACAAAAGCCAAAAACTTATTGATAGTAAACAAGTTAAAGATCTTAAAACTGAAAGCGCGATAGTAGAAACGTTGTTAAACAACTTTTATCAGCAAAATGCCAAAGATGTCCAGTTTTTACGTCATACCCCTCCTATCGAAGCGATACAAAGTGCTTTGCTTAACAATCAATTCCCTGAGGTAACAGTTTGGCAAGAAAGGTTGGAGAAGATATTTACCGAGCTAATTAAAACTAAGCCTTCATATATTGCCATAGAATACTGTATCAAGGATGAAGTTGTCCGCAGTAAGGCTTCGGTTTCGGTTGTTCAACCCTCATCGGTAGCACACCGCCTTGATTGTCGTAACAGTGAAATTAATAATAGTGCGAGTTTTCGCGCTTTTCTCGAATCAAAGCATAGCAAAGCGACCAACGTTTATTTTTCCGATATTCAGTTATTTACGTCAGAAGATAAAAAAGAGATTTTTTACGTTAATACCGTTTTGCCGGTTTATCAAAATAATGGTGTGCTCTTTGGGTGGGTGGCCATTAAGGCAGATATCGGGCTATTTATTGATACGCTCAAACGTGGCCCATTAAAAGATTTTGTTTTTTATCTCGCCAATAGTAATGATACTTTTTTCTATCAAGCCTCTGAAATTAATAGCCTAGATTTCAAACAATACTTTGGTGAATTACGGCTTAATGGAGATAATACGTTAGACGGTTACACGTTTTCAAACCAACAAAAAAATGACGCGCCGGCGGCATATTACCGAAAAATAATACTTGATGACGTGATGGCAATGAAACCAATACATTTGGTAACAGAAAGTCACTCAAGTCAGTATTTAAGTGACATGGCAGCACTGCGTAATCAAGCGTTTATTCTAGCGGTAATGCTAGCGTTAATTTCTACTATATTGGTGTGGATTTTTACTCATCGACTGATAAAACCGTTACTTGACCTAACCCAGAATATTCTTCGTTACGAGCGCTCTGGTGAAATTCCATCACTTTCTGTTCAACGAAATGATGAAATAGGAGCGTTAGCAAGAAGTTTTCAGCGTATTTTGTCTCAAGTGACAAAAAATGAACAAGACAATCTAGAAGCGAAAACCGAGGCGGAAGATACGAGTGCCAGATTACAAGCTGTGCTTGACTCTATCGTTGATGCGGTTATTAACATTAATGAAAAAGGCAAGATCATTGCGTTTAATCGCGCAGCTGAAAAAATCTTTGGCTACTCAAGCCAAGAGGTCATCGGGAAAAACGTTAGTATTTTAATGCCTCAACGCTATGCGTCAAAGCACGATGGTTATATCAAAAGGTACTTAAATACCAATATAAAACAAATAATTGGCATAGGTCGAGAGTTACCAGCACAAAGAAAAGATGGTGAAATTTTTGCTATGCATTTATCAGTGAGTGAGGTTAAGACAAAAGAAGCGGTGATATTTACAGGATTGATCCGCGATATCACAGTCACAAAATTGTTAGAAAAAGAACGAGAAGCCTCTGCGAAAAAATTTGAGGAGATAGCTCAACGATTAGAGTTCGCCTTATCTGGCCCTGGTATTGGTGTTTGGAGCTATAACATTGGCACTGAGCGTACGCAGTGGGATGACCGAATGTATCGACTGTTTGGATATCAATTTGGAGAAAAATCTGCACCCGAATCACTATGGGAGATACATATTCATCCTGATGACGAATCAAGAGTATTAGCTGATATGCAAAATACCATTAAACACGGCGAGGATCTCAATTGTATCTTTCGTATTATACTCTCTGATAATTCTATTCGATACATTCAAACTTACGCGCAGCTGATACATGGTGAAACACCTGATAATTCTCAAGTGGTTGGTACTTGTATGGATGTTACTGAGCAGCAAACGGTGCAACAAGTTAAACAAGAAATGTTAGAGGTCGCTGAGGAGTCCTCGCGTTTAAAGTCTGAGTTTTTAGCGAGCATGAGCCATGAAATAAGAACCCCAATGAATGGTGTAATTGGTATGTTAGGACTACTTGCTCAAAGCTCATTGAATCAGAAGCAACAACATCAATTATCGCTAGCGCAATCGAGCGCTTCTTCACTTTTAACCTTGATAAATGACATCCTTGATTTTTCTAAGATAGAGGCTGGAAAACTGGATATTGAAGAAATAGAGTTTGATCTACACCAATTGTTTGGTGAGCTAGTTCAATCGATGGCGATTAGAAGCCAAGAAAAAAACGTCGAGCTTATTTTAGACCTCAGTCTGGTCGAAAAGCCGTTAGTTAAAGGAGACCCTAGTCGATTGCGGCAAATCTTATCAAACATTATCGGTAATGCGGTCAAGTTTACTGAGCAGGGAGAAATTGTAATTTCTGCCCAATTAACGGTTGAAGAGTCAAACAGCAAACTTACTTGCCATATTAAAGATACTGGCATTGGCATTAGAGAAAGCTATATAGAAAGCTTGTTTGATGCATTTACCCAAGTAGATGCTACTACAACCCGTAAATACGGTGGCACAGGTTTAGGGCTTGCCATCGTTAAACAACTTTGTCAATTGATGGGAGGGGATATTACGGTTAATAGTAAGCTTGGGTTAGGAACCGAGTTTGTTTTTTCGGTGCAATTAGCGCAAGAGGACGAGCAACCCGCCTATGATTTTATCCAATGCTTACAAGGGCAAACGGTCTTATTGGTTGATAAAAATGAGACGGTACTAGAAACGTTAAAACGTCAGTTTAAACTATGGAAGGCTAATGTGTTTGTCGCCATAGATGAAGTTCAAGCAATCCAATTGGCGCATGAGCAGCCTACAATTTCTGCGGTGTTCTTTTCGAGCAAGCAGGGGAGTCGCGGTGGTGTAGAGTTTGTTAAACAATTAAGGTTAGTCCCTTCATGCCAGAAAAGTCACTACATAATGATGTCATCGATAGGGGATATTGAAGAAAGTGAATATCTACGCGAACAAGGAATTGCTTATCAGTTTCCTAAGCCGATTGCCATTGCCGATCTCAAAACTGCAATTGAAACCATTTACATGAACAGTGGTGAGGTAAACGTGAATAAAGTCGGGAGCTCGTTAGCGAACAACAAAAAGCATGTTGATAACGTCAAGCCTCAATTAAACATCTTAATTGCAGAAGATAATCGCGTGAACCAAGCCGTCATTCTTGGTGTGCTGAATAATTTGCAGTTAACGGCAGATATCGCCAACAACGGGGTTGAAGTATTACAACTGCTTGCTCAGGAAAAGAAAGTTTATGATGTGATTTTGATGGATTGTCAAATGCCTGAATTAGACGGTTATGATACTACCAGAGCCATTCGCAAGGGAAAAGCTGGAGAGCATTATCAGGATCTCATTATTATCGCGATGACCGCAAATGCAATGAAAGGTGATGAACAAAAATGTTTGCAGTCAGGTATGAGTGACTATATGACTAAACCAATCGATGTTGATATCTTAATCAATAAGCTCAATAAACATTTAGAGAGTAAAGTAACGCTTGGAAAGCCAAGTGTGGTGGAAGCTGAGCCGATGCAGATTGTTGAAAACATCACCATTGAAGGTGGCGCTGAACTTTGGAATAAGCAACGTTTTTACGAGCGGGTAAGTCATAACGATAAATTGGTGATATCACTCTTGTCTTATTTTAAAACAGAAGCTTCAGAACTAAAGGATAAGTTGCTTGAAGAGATTGAAACGGCTAATGTTAAAGAAGTACAGAAAACAGCACACAAATTGGTTGGAATGTGTGCCAATATTAGTGTTTCGGCATTATTGGAAAACGTTAAAAAAATTGAGCAGGCCGCAAAAGAGCGTGATATTGATGCATTAAAAACATTATCTATTGAATTTATTAATTTTTATGATAAAACCATATTAAGCCTGTCTCAACAATAAGAGATGTGACGCCAAATACGATGGCAACGATATAGGCATTCATTGCTTAGCTAAGGAAAACTGTGAGTAAAAACAGCACTATTTTGGTCGTTGATGACGCTAAAGATACTTTAATTCTATTAGAGTTTGATTTAATTCAAGCTGGTTACACAGTGATCACAGCGGATAATGGTGAGGACGCACTTGAAATATTGTCTAAGCAATCCGTTGATATTGTTTTACTTGACTTACATATGCCAGGCTTATCTGGAATGGAAGTGTTAGCAGAAATTATAAAAGAAGGTGAAAATGCTCCTCCAGTCATTATGTTGTCAGCCTCTGATGACGAGGACGATGTTGTTAAAACCTTAGATGTTGGTGCGGAAGATTATGTTACCAAACCGTACCATGCCAAAGTGCTGCTTGCTCGAATTCGAAACGCCTTAAGGTTGAAAGAGAAAACCTTAAAGCTTGAAGCATTGTTAAGAACGGATAGCCTTACCAAAGTTAATAATCGTGTTGGTTACGAAGAATTGGCCACTAAAGTTATTAGCCACGCGAAACGTAATCACCACATTACCGCGGTTGCCATGTTAGACATCGACCATTTTAAAGATGTTAATGATACATACGGTCATGAGGCTGGAGATTTGGTGTTAATGGAGTTTGCAAAACTCTTGGCAAGCTGCTTTCGTGATTACGATGTTGTTGGCCGTATCGGTGGTGAGGAATTTGCAGTTTGTATGCCTAATACCAAGATCCAATCAGCCTTTGATGCATGTGAGCGATTTCGTACTAAACTCTCTAAACTTAAAATAACGATTGATGATATTGATAAAACCCAGTTAAGCATAACGGTCAGTATCGGTTTGGCGGTCGCAAAAGGGCAGGATTCTCATTTAGAAAACCTTATGCGTGAAGCGGATAAACTCATGTATCGCGCAAAATCGGAAGGCCGCAATAGAACGATTAAGCAAAATACCTTTCAAACACACACAAGTGAAGACCAATCTATAGAACCTGAGGAGCAGCTTTTGAATAATGATGACGTAGAGAAAAGCGAACAAGTATCTGAAGGAAAGTACCCTGGTATTGACATGGATATTGGGATAAGTAATGTCCTTGGTGATGAAAGCCTTTACGAAGAAATTCTGGTGATGTTCCATCAAGATCATGGCCAAGATAAAGAAAAAATAGCTCAAGCAATAAAGGAAAATGATTTATTAAATGTAAAATCGCTGGTTCACACCTTAAAAGGGGTGGCTTGTTCTATTGGGGCAATGGAACTATTTAACTATACAAAGGCATTAGACGTTGCCGCTAATACACAAAACTATCAAGAATTTGATTACCTTTTTAAACCCGTTGCATTGGAGCTTGATAAAGTATTGTCTGGGATAGAACGTAACTTAGGTGATAGGCTATAATCGACTTACTCGACTTACTCGACTTACTCGACTTACTCGACTTACTCGACTTACTCGACTTACTCGACTTCAACGTTGATACTGCTAACAGGAATACAGCAACAGGGTAAAATCTCGTCATCACCAACAAATGCTAATGGTTCTCCATTGGGGTAAAGAACTTGGCCAGAGTGAAGTTTAATTCTGCAGGCGCCACAAAACCCGTCTCGACAATGGTAATGCACTTCGACGTTATGTTTTTCAAGGCAGTTTAGTAACGTTTTATCCTCACTTTTAAATTCAATTTGTTTTTGATTAACCGTTACTGTAATAGACTCGTTATTATGAGTCTTAGCAGGGTTAGTTTGCCTCATGAATACTCTCGGTAATCATAGGCAAACTTAACCGATGTGAAAGATTGGATAGATTATAAATCAAAGCCATCGAAGTCATCGCTAGATACCGCAGAATCTACTTGACCTACAAGGTAGCTTGAAATTTCAGACTCCTGCGGTGCAACTTGAACGTTATCACTAACCAGATAAGCATTCATCCAGGGTAAAGGATTACTTTTAACTTCATAAGGAGCCTCGAAGCCAATAGCCGCAAGACGCTGATTACAGATATACTCTATATATTGATTCAGAATTTGAGCATTTAGGCCGATCATTGAACCATCTTTAAATAAATATTGTGCCCATTCTTTTTCTTGTTCAACAACATCCATAAAAATTTGTAAGCCTTGCTCGCGCAATTGCTCAGAAATTTCTTTCATTTCAGGATCATCTTTGCCCGATTGCCAGTTATTAAGTATGTGTTGAGTACCGGTTAAGTGGAGTGCCTCATCACGTGCTATCAACTTGATAATCTTTGCGTTACCTTCTAGCAACTCACGTTCAGCAAAAGCAAATGAACAAGCAAAGCTGACGTAAAAGCGAATAGCTTCGAGTGCATTAACTGAACATATCGCAAGATACAAACGTTCTTTTAACTTTCGCTCACTAACTTCAATCATTTCACCGTCAACTTCATAAGTGCCTTCTCCTTGAGATTGCAGGAGCTGAGTGGTAATGATCACTGAATCGAAATAGATAGCGATGCTTGTGGCACGCTTTAAAATCGCTGGATTAACAACTATATCATCAAAGACTTCACTAGGATCGGTAAATAAATTACGTAAAATGTGGGTATAGGAGCGAGAATGGATTGTCTCGCTAAACGCCCAAGTTTCAACCCAAGTTTCTAGCTCAGGTAACGACACTAACGGTAGTAAAACAGCATTAACTGAACGTGCCGCCATACTATCGAGTAACGTTTGGTATTTGAGGTTTGAAATAAAAATATGTTTTTCAGAGTCGGTAAGGCTCTGCCAATCGGCACGATCTTTAGAAACGTCAATTTCTTCTGGTCGCCAAAAGAATGATAATTGCTTCTCAATGAGTTTTTCAAATGCGGCAAAGCGCTGTTGATCATAACGGGCAACATTTACACTATTTCCCATAAACATTGGCTCTAACAATGCGTTATTTGGAACTTGGTTAAATGTAGTGTAAGTCATTCAGTACTCCTTGATGCGCTTTTTTTATGATAAAACGCATCGGTTAAACAAATTATTTTTATTGTTAATGTCGCAACTCCTGATCTTGGGAGTTGCTTTAATGATTAAATTTTACACGCGCCACCAGCACAGCTGTCATCTTCTTGTTCAATATGGCTGTCTGCTGCACCATCTCGAGTGTTGTGATAGTAAAGGGTTTTCACACCTAACTTATAAGCCATCAAGATATCTTGAAGTATTTGCTTAACAGGCACTTTACCACCTTCGTATTTTGCAGGGTCGTAGTTCGTATTCGCAGAGATTGTTTGGTCAACAAACTTTTGCATAATACCCACTAGCTGCAAATAGCCTTCATTACTCGGTATGTTCCACAATAATTCATAGTTATCTTTTAAGCTTTCGTATTCTGGAACAACTTGTTTTAATGTCCCGTCTTTACTTGCTTTAACGCTAATTAAACCACGAGGAGGCTCAATACCATTAGTGGCATTTGAAATTTGTGAAGAAGTTTCTGATGGCATTAGTGCCGAAACCGTAGAGTTTCTTACACCATACGCTTTAATGCTTTCTCGCAAAGATTCCCAATCTAAATGCAAAGGCTCTGCGGTTATGCCATCAATTTCACGCTTGTAAGTATCAATAGGCAAAATTCCTTGTGATAAACGGGTCTCGTTGAACTTTTCACAAGCGCCTAGTTCTTTTGCAAGGTTATTTGACGCTTTTAACAAATAGTATTGAATTGCTTCAAACGTTCTGTGAGTAAGATTGTTAGCACTACCATTCGAATAATAAACACCATTTTTTGCCAAGTAATAAGCATAGTTTATCACTCCTATACCAAGCGTTCTGCGTCCCATTGTGGCATTGTGCGCAGCTGGTACAGGGTAATCTTGATAATCTAGCAAGCTATCAAGTGCCCTAACGGCAAGATCAGCTAGACCTTCGAGTTCATCTAAACTGTCTATCGCACCAAGGTTGAATGCAGATAACGTACACAACGCTATTTCGCCTTCAGGATCATTAACATCATTCATCGGTTTAGTAGGTAGGGCTATTTCTAAACACAAGTTACTTTGACGAATAGGTGCCATTGTTGGAATAAATGGGCTATGAGTATTGCAATGGTCAACGTTTTGAAGGTAGATACGACCAGTGCTTGCTCGCTCTTGCGCGAATAAAGTAAATAACTCGATCGCTTTTATGCATTTTTTACGAATTGAGCTATCCGCTTCATATTGCAGATAGAGTTGTTCAAACTTTTCTTGATCTTCAAAAAATGCATCGTATAAGCCAGGTACATCACTTGGGCTGAATAAGGTAATCGACTCACCTTTAATTAATCGTTGATACATTAATTTGTTAAATTGCACGCCATAATCTAAATGGCGAACACGGTTCTCTTCAACGCCTCGGTTGTTTTTCAATACCAGCAGGCTTTCAACTTCTAAATGCCATAATGGGTAGAATAGGGTAGCAGCACCACCACGGACTCCCCCTTGAGAGCAACTTTTAACCGCTGTTTGAAAATGCTTATAAAATGGAATACAACCGGTATGAAACGCTTCTCCGTTTCTAATCGCACTTCCTAGCGCTCTAATGCGACCAGCGTTAATACCAATACCTGCGCGTTGAGATACGTACTTAACGATGGAGCTCGATGTTGCATTAATTGAATCAAGGCTATCACCACATTCAATTAATACACATGATGAGAACTGACGAGTCGGTGTTCTAACTCCCGCCATAATTGGCGTAGGAAGTGATATTTTAAAGGTCGAAATGGCATTATAAAAGCCTTCTACATATTCTAAACGAGTCTCTTTTGGGTATTTTGCAAAAAGACAAGCAGCGACAAGCATGTACAAAAATTGCGCGCTTTCATAAATTTCGCCTGTAACCCTATTTTGAACCAAATATTTACCTTCTAATTGTTTTACCGCCGCATAACTAAAGGTGAGGTCGCGAGTATGGTCGATAAAACTTTCCATGCGCTCGAAGTCTGCTTGGTCATAATCAGCAAGCAAATGTTGATCATATTTACCCGCCTCAACCATATTTACGACATGTTGATACAACTTGGGTGGTTCAAACTGACCATACGCTTTTTTACGTAAGTGGAAAATGGCTAATCGTGCAGATAAAAACTGATAATCAGGAGTTTCTTCAGAAATTAAATCAGCCGCTGCTTTAATAATGGTTTCGTGGATGTCTTCGGTCTTGATGCCATCGTAAAACTGGATATGTGATTTAAGTTCAACTTGAGATACTGATACATTATTTAAGCCTTCAGCTGCCCAGGCTATTACTTTATGAATTTTCTCTAAATCGATGGGTTCTTTTTCGCCGTTGCGCTTGGTTACAAAAAGATTGTTATTCATGAAGATCCTGTAAATCTAGTTATTGTTTTAGTTTTTAGACGGATTGTTACTACCTCCTATTGACCACAACAGTGTAACTCGTCATAAAAACACTATATCTAGGGGGTAACTTAGTTAGTAATCACAAGATAATGAGGTTTAGCCTTTATTGCAAGTAGCAAAATAGACTATTTTAGTGATAAAAATTGGCATATTTAAAAGGGGTTAGTAGTGACTAACTTAGTACCGCTTTTTTATTTTGATTTATTCAAAACGCAACGGTTATTTCGTTTTATTTTTTTTCTTTAGAACTCTTTTAGTTATTTTTGTAATT
This sequence comes from Thalassotalea ganghwensis, assembly GCF_053485795.1. Taxonomy (NCBI): domain Bacteria; kingdom Pseudomonadati; phylum Pseudomonadota; class Gammaproteobacteria; order Alteromonadales; family Colwelliaceae; genus Thalassotalea; species Thalassotalea ganghwensis. The sequence goes on along the minus strand of NZ_JBQRUM010000016.1, from coordinate 38,566 downwards.
AGGTTATAGCAAAATCAAATAAGTAATTAAATTATATTAATTATCAATCAATTAGATTGTTAGGTTATTATCTCATCACCTTGGTTATTTAATCAACGGTGTACTAAAACGCAATAGTTACTACCAAGATAATGAGCGATATGTATTAAAAAAATGTTAACCAAACTACCTGAGTAAATTTAAAATGTCAGTGGGTTGCTCACAATGAATATCAGCTGACCAATGTTGGCACTCTTCAAGGTTTTGTATATACCCCCATTTGGCAATTATGGTCGTCATATTGGCGGCATTGCCTGCTTCAATATCTCTTGGTGCATCGCCTACATATAAACATTGACTTGGTGGTAAGTTAAGTTTTTCACAGGCAAATAATAACGGCTCTGGATCTGGTTTTCGTTTCGTTAATGTATCACCACCAACGATTACTTTGCACTGATTAAGCTCTGGGAAGGACGGCAGCAACGCTAGCGTTAGCGTTTCCGGCTTATTAGTGACAATTCCCCAAGGAATGCCATTGTCATCAAGTGCAGAAATTAACGTATCGACGCCAGAATACAATACAGTATTTACGGCGATATTATTGCGGTAGTATTCAAGAAATTGATGACGAAGTTCATCAAAATTATATTGATGGATTTTTTCCGCAAATCCTAACGCCAATAAACCTTTGGCGCCATCAGATGCTATAGGTCGATAGGCGCTGCGATGTACTGTTGGGAGTTGATGATGATTTAAGACATGATTTAATGCGGCGCCAAGGTCGTTGGCGGTATCAAGCAAGGTACCATCTAAATCAAATAAGATCCCTTGAGGGGAATTATTAAGGTTTGTTAACATCATTATTCAACCTTTTGACAACAGAGTATGTAATTTACATCTAGCGATGGGATAAGCTTGTGATTTTCTGTCAGTGGATTGTAATGTATACCAGCGGCATCGATACATTTTAAACCACATTGTTCAGCCCAGCCAATGAGTTGGGAAGGGCGAATAAACTTATCATGGTCGTGTGTGCCATCGGGTACCAACTTAAAGACTTTCTCAGCAGCTAGAATAGCTAATAAGTATGACTTTATCGTTTTGTTCAATGTAGAAAAAAATACAAAACCATTTGGCTTAACCATAGCAGCACACGCTTGTACAATGGATTTAGGATCTGGCACGTGCTCGAGCATTTCCATGCAAGTCACCGCATCGTAAGACGCGGGCATTAATGTGGCTTGCTGTTCTGCGGGGATCTTTTGATAACTTACGTTTTTTACACCCATTTCCAATGCATGGAGTGTTGCCACATTAAGTGGTTCTTCGCCCATGTCTATGCCGGTGACGTTTGCGCCTAGCTTTGCCATGCTTTCAGCGAGTATCCCTCCGCCACAACCGACATCAATAATTGCTTTATTATAAAGGTCACCTAAGTGTTGAATAATAAATTGTCTTCTGATCGGGTTTATTTGATGGAGTGGTTTGAAGTCGCCATCTAGATCCCACCATTGGTGAGCAACTTTTTCAAATTTTTCAATTTCTTTTGGGTTTACGTTAACGGTATCAGTCATAAGAATAGATATTAGCTAAGAATTAACTAAATTCTAAACCAATCTAATTTCAATGCATAGTGTGGATAAGAGCGAAGGTGGCTTTAAACTGATTTAACGTGATTAATCATTCAAAATGTTATTGTTTTCGAGTAATTTCTTATACAAACCTGAGGTAAAGTGGAAATGTTGTGTTTTATTAAGCTCGAGTATCGCAATAGCACTCAAGATAAATTTACGTTGGTTAAATCCCATAAAATGTCGTTCTATGACTCTACCATTTGACCTAGCAATCAAGATAGCATAGCTTAAAACATCTGTTATCGTACAAATGTGCTGATTTTATATTGAGGGACTTGGAAATGAAATCGTTAAAAGAGCAGCTGTCAACCTACAAAAGTGTACACTTAAATATCAATAACATAAAAACACATTTTATTGGTATACCTTTAATTATTTGGTCGATAGCCGTATTACTAGCCGGCGTAAGCTTCGAATTCTCTTTGTTAAATGCTACTGTTAATCTATCGCTAGCCACTTGTGTTGCAAGCATTATCTTTCTCTATTACCTGATACTTTCTTTACCACTTGCCTTAATCGCTCTCGCATTGTTTGGGGCACTGATTTATAGCGCTGTGTTGTTTTCTCAATATAACTTTCCTTGGTATGTTGCGATCATCGTATTTATTATTGGTTGGGTATTTCAATTCATCGGTCATGGCTATGAAAAAGCCAAACCCGCATTTGTTGATGACATTAATCAATTGTCGATAGGACCTCTTTTTCTAATTGCCGAAATATATTTTGCTTTAGGGCTTAACAAGTCACTAGCAGCAGATGTTCATGCCATGGCAATAGAAAAACGCCGTGATTTTGAACAACTAAAATCAACAACGTCTTAAAGCTTGTATAAATAGTGTTCAATAATTTGTCGGCTTATTTTTTTTATCTAAACGACACTTATATATTGGTAATAAAATCATTAAGTTAACCAATACAGTAAGTGATTGAAATTAACGCTTGAAAACTGTGCTTAACCAGCGCAAAATGTCAGGTTATAAAGACGTATGGTTGACGATGCTATCCACTAGCAAAAGCAGCTTTTATACAATAATAAATTAGACAATCTATTTTAGGGATACCGCCGTTTTATGACCGATCTGGCAAAAGAAATACTTCCTGTCAATATTGAGGATGAGCTAAAGAGTTCCTACTTAGATTACGCCATGAGTGTAATAGTAGGGCGAGCATTACCGGATGTTCGAGATGGATTAAAGCCTGTTCATCGTCGTGTGTTGTTTGCGATGAATGTATTAGGTAACGACTTTAATAAACCATACAAAAAATCTGCCCGTGTTGTTGGTGACGTAATCGGTAAGTATCACCCTCATGGTGACACTGCTGTATATGATACAATTGTTCGTATGGCGCAACCGTTTTCATTGCGTTACATGCTGGTTGATGGCCAGGGTAACTTTGGTTCGGTCGATGGCGATTCTGCTGCGGCGATGCGTTATACCGAAATCCGTATGGAAAAAATATCGCACTCGATATTAGCAGATTTAGAGAAAGAAACCGTTGACTTCGTGCCCAACTATGACGGTACAGAACAGATTCCTGCGGTCATGCCAACGCGCATACCCAATTTATTAGTCAATGGTACCTCAGGTATTGCTGTTGGTATGGCAACCAACATTCCTCCACACAATTTATCTGAAGTGATTAATGGCTGTTTAGCGCTTATTGACAACAACGATATCACTATTGATGAACTGATTGAGTTTATTCCAGGTCCTGATTTTCCTACTGCAGGCATCATTAGTGGCCGTTCAGGTATTGAAGAAGCCTATAAATCCGGACGAGGGAAAATCAAAATCCGCGCCAGGGCTGAAATAGAAGTCGATGAAAAGTCTGGAAAAGAGACTATTGTTGTTCATGAATTACCTTATCAAGTTAACAAAGCACGCTTGATAGAGAAAATGGCTGAACTGGTCAAAGAAAAACGCTTAGAAGGTATTTCTGCTTTACGTGATGAGTCTGATAAAGACGGTATGCGTATGGTCGTTGAAGTTAAACGTGGCGATGTTGGCGAAGTTGTTTTAAACAACTTATATAAAATGACGCAAATGCAAGTGTCTTTTGGTTTGAATATGGTGGCATTGACCAATGGTCAGCCGAAGTTATTCAACTTAAAAGAGATGTTAGAAGCCTTTATCTTGCATCGCCGTGAAGTGGTCACACGACGTACGATTTTTGAATTACGCAAAGCGCGTGAGCGTGCTCACATTCTTGAAGGTTTGTCGATTGCATTAGCAAATATTGACCCTGTCATTCAATTGATTAAAGAATCAAATAACCGTAAAGAAGCCGAAGAAAAACTTATTGCCCAAGGCTGGGCCTTAGGTGATGTAAGTGCGATGCTTGAACGAGCAGGTACTGATGCTGCGCGACCTGAATGGTTGGAACCAGAATACGGTATTCGTGATGGTTTGTATTATTTAACATCAGAGCAAGCTAAAGCCATTGTTGATCTGCAACTATACAAATTGTCGGGAATGGAACATGAAAAGATTCTAAACGAGTACAAATCGTTATTAGAACTTATCGCCGAATTGTTGCATATTCTTGCAAGCCCTGAACGTTTAATGGAAGTTATTCGTGAAGAGTTAGAAGCAATAAAAGAAGAGTTTGGTGATGAACGTCGTACCGAGATCACCAATGCTTCTCATGATATTTCGTTAGAAGATCTAATAAACGAAGAAGATGTTGTTGTGACGCTTTCTAATGAAGGTTATGTGAAATATCAGGCACTATCCGATTACCAAGCTCAACGACGTGGTGGTAAGGGTAAAGCCGCAACTAAGATGAAAGAAGAAGATTTCATCGAGCGCTTATTGGTTGCTAACACACATGATACCATTTTATGTTTCTCGAACAGAGGCAAATTATATTGGTTGAAGGTTTATCAATTGCCTTTAGCGAGTCGCACTGCTCGTGGTCGTCCAATTGTGAATTTATTACCATTGGAAAGTGATGAAAAAATCACCGCGATTTTGCCGGTTCGAGAATACGAAGATGATAAATTTATCATCATGGCGACCGCTTCCGGTACAGTGAAGAAAACACCATTAACGGCGTACTCAAATCAACGTGCTAATGGTATTATCGCATTGAATTTACGCGACGATGATACACTGATCGGTGTCGATATTACCAACGGTGAAAATGACATTATGTTATTTTCAGACGAAGGTAAGGTTGTTCGCTTTAACGAGAAAGCTCGCGACAGTGAAACGGGTGAAGTGAAGATTGACCCTGAAACTGGCGAAGAGATCCACGCGTTACGTGCGATGGGAAGAACAGCTACTGGGGTTCGAGGTATCAAACTTGAAGGCAACCAAAAAGTGGTGTCTTTAATTGTACCTAAGTCTGATGGCGCCATTTTAACCGTGACACAAAACGGTTACGGTAAACGCACTGAATTAGCTGAATATCCAGCAAAGAGTAGGGCAACGAAAGGTGTTGTATCAATTAAAGTCAGTGAGCGTAACGGCCCAGTGGTTGGAGCGGTTCAAGTTGAAGATCAAGATGAAATCATGTTGATCACTGATAATGGTACCTTGGTAAGAACACGTGTAAATGAAGTGAGTGTGATTGGTAGAAATACTCAAGGTGTTCGTATCATTCGCACCGCTGATGATGAGCATGTTGTTGCGCTTCAACGTATAGATGAAATCGAAGAAGATGATGAAGTCATGGTCGACGAAGATAGTGATACTTCATCAACATCAGAACAGGCTGAAACACCGCAAGCCGATGCTGATGAAACGCTTGAAAACGGTGACCAATAACTAACGGTTACCGCAAAAGCTCAGAAATAGGCGGTTTTTACCGCCTATTTTTTTTGTAAAATTTGACTAAGGAACTAACTTGAATGTCTGCTGTATATAATTTCTGTGCTGGCCCAGCCATGTTACCTAAAGCGGTAATGGAAAGAGCCCAAACTGAATTTTTAAATTGGAACCACACAGGATGCTCCGTGATGGAACTCAGTCACCGAAGCAAAGAGTTTATGGCAGTTGCTCGTAAAGCGGAAGCAGATATTAGAAGTTTAATGTCCATTCCTGATAACTATAAGGTTTTATTTTGTCATGGTGGCGGTCGAGGTCAATTCTCAGCCGTTCCACTTAATTTACTCCCCAAAGGTCGCTTTGCTGAATATATTGTTACCGGTTCTTGGTCTAATATTGCGGCAAAAGAAGCACAGAATTTTGGCGAAATTCGCACCCAGGATGTAATCGAAGAGGTAAATGGTAGGAAACAGGTTAAACCTTTTTCTGAGTGGAATATTTCGCCGCAAGCGGCATACGTTCATTATTGCCCAAATGAAACTGTCGATGGTATCGAAATTTTCGATATCCCTGAGTTTGGCGATATTCCTATTGTTGCAGATATGTCTTCTACTATTTTATCGCACAATATCGATGTTTCGAAGTTTGGACTTATTTATGCGGGAGCACAAAAAAATATTGGCCCGTCGGGGTTAACCATAGTGATAGTTAGAGATGATTTGCTTGGGAAAGCACGACTGGAAACGCCTTGTATCATGAATTATACAACCAGTGCTGAAAATGATTCGATGTACAACACGCCGCCTACGTATGCTTGGTATTTAGCGGGTTTAGTTTTTGAGTGGTTAGGAGAGCTTGGCGGCGTCAATCAGATAGAAAAAATCAACCAAGACAAAGCGTCTATGTTGTATGACTACATCGATAGTAGTTGCTTTTATCTCAATAATGTTTTTGAAAACAATCGTTCGCGAATGAACGTACCTTTTTGGCTTAATGATGAGTCACTTAATTCTGCTTTTCTAACACAAGCAGATGCTCAAGGATTACTGGCCCTCGAAGGTCATCGCATGGTTGGCGGAATGAGGGCGAGCATATACAACGCGATGCCATTAGAAGGTGTTGAAAAACTTGTTGAGTTTATGAAACGCTTTGAACAGGAGCATAAGTAATATGGAACAGCTAACTTTACAACCGATCAGTCGAGTTAATGGTGACATTTATTTACCAGGCTCAAAAAGTTTGTCAAACCGCGCATTGCTTATTGCGGCCCTTGCCAAAGGGACAACGAAAATTACCAACCTGTTGGTGAGCGACGATATTAGACACATGCTAGATGCGTTAACGAGTTTAGGTGTTGAGTATTCATTAAGCGAGTGCGGCACTGAATGCATGGTTGTTGGTAACAATGGGTTCTTTCATGTTGATAAAGTAACAGAATTATATTTAGGAAATGCAGGAACCGCGATGCGTCCTTTGTGTGCAGCGCTAGCAGCAAGTAAAGGAGAATTTATTTTAACGGGTGAGCCGCGTATGAAAGAGCGTCCGATCGGACACTTAGTTGACGCCTTGTTGCAATTAAATGCTGATATAACCTATTTAGAGAATAAAGATTACCCCCCAGTTAAGATTGTCGGTCGTCCGTTATCAGGCGCAAAGGTATTGATAGATGGTTCAATATCGAGTCAATTTTTAACCGCTATATTAATGATAACACCGCTACTCGAAACTAATACTGTGATTGAAATAGAAGGAGAGCTCGTTTCAAAGCCCTATATTGATATCACTTTAGATATTATGAAACGTTTTGGCATCAATGTTAGCCACGATAATTATCAAGTATTTCATGTCGAAGGTGGTCAGCATTACCAAGCTGTTGAGCGTTATATGGTAGAAGGAGATGCGTCTTCTGCTTCTTACTTTCTTGCTGCTGGGGCAATAAAAGGCGGAGATGTCACTGTACATGGTGTAGGTAAGCTCAGTGTACAAGGCGATAAATATTTTGCTGATGTACTGGAAAAAATGGGGGCTCAGGTTACTTGGCAAGATGAATCTATTACGGTATCGGGGCGTGACCTTGTTGCTGTTGATATGGATATGAATCATATTCCCGACGCTGCGATGACCATAGCAACTGCAGCACTTTTTGCTAAGGGCACCACGACTATACGCAATATCTATAATTGGCGAGTTAAAGAAACCGATCGTTTACACGCTATGGCAACCGAGTTGAAAAAAGTTGGAGCAATAGTGGAAGTAGGTGAGGATTATATTTCAATTACCCCTCCTGAAAAGCTTATTCATGCAGAGATTGATACCTATAACGATCACCGTGTCGCTATGTGTTTTTCACTGGTAGCGTTAAGTCATACGCCAGTGACAATCAATGATCCTAAATGCACAGCGAAAACCTTCCCGGATTACTTTGATAAACTCGCGTCAATTACTCATTAAAGAAATATTTTCATCATCCATCGATATTTTATTTTAGGCGGTATCAAATCATACCGCCTATCCTTTTATGATTGCGTTTAGTTATCACTTTTGGGCGGATGTTCAAAAAGCACTTGTTAAATATTTGTTAAACAAGGCGATTTCTATTTGTTAATCTGTAACAGAATAATTTTTTACGCGATTTTATCTAATAATTCCCGTATAATTTTGCCCGATTTTCGACATTAGGAGAAAAATGTATGCAGGAAAACGCTCCGGTGATCACGATTGATGGCCCAAGTGGTGCAGGTAAAGGCACTGTGGCACGCATCGTCGCTGAACAGTTAGGATGGCATTTGTTAGACAGTGGTGCCATTTATCGCGTTTTAGCTGTGGCAACACAGTACCATCATATAGACACGGAAGATGAAGAGCCGCTTATTCCGATTGCTGCTCATTTAGATGTGCAATTTACCACCAGCAATGACGGTGAAAGCAAAGTTATTCTAGAAGGTGAAGATGTAACCGACACTATTCGTACAGAAGAGATTGGCGTGTTAGCTTCTAAAGTTGCTGCTTTTCCACGCGTTCGAGAAGCGTTACTACGTCGCCAACGAGCATTTAAAAATGCACCAGGGCTTATTGCTGATGGCCGAGATATGGGGACGGTCGTGTTTAAAGATGCCCCGGTTAAAGTCTTTTTGACGGCAAGCGCAGAAGAGCGAGCAGAGCGTCGATATAATCAGTTGAAAGAGAAGGGCTTTGATGTTAAAATCGGGCGCCTTTTGGATGACATACGTCAACGTGATGAACGCGATCAGAATCGTGAAGTCGCGCCGTTAGTGCCAGCTGAAGGGGCGTTAATTATTGATTCTACAGAACTTTCTATAGATGAAGTGGTAGCTAAAGTGCTATCTTTTGCTAATGAAAAATTAACGTAAGAGCTAAGCATTAACGAAGTTTTGCTTAACTTAATCGAAAACCTAAGGTATGGATACAGTAGGTTATTTTAACAACCCCATGATACAAGGTATGTAGATTGGATTACACATTGAGTTCATATACACATTATGACTGAAAATTTTGCACAACTTTTTGAAGAAAGTTTAAAAGAAATCGAAACGCGCCCTGGTTCAATTATCAAGGGTACTGTTGTAAAAATTGAAAAAGACAACGTAATCGTTGACGCAGGTCTTAAATCAGAATCTGTAATTTCAATTGACCAGTTCAAAAACTCTGCTGGTGAAATCGAAATTGAAGTAGGTTCAGAAGTTGATGTAGCGTTAGATGCGACAGACGATGGTTTCGGTGAAACTGTACTTTCTCGTGAAAAAGCAAAACGCCACGAAGCATGGCAAGTGCTTGAAAAAGCTTACGAAGAAAAAGAAACTGTTATCGGTGTTATCAACGGTAAAGTTAAAGGTGGTTTCACTGTTGAAGTAAGCAATATTCGTGCATTCTTACCTGGTTCATTAGTTGACGTTCGTCCAGTACGTGACACTGCTCACCTAGAAGGTAAAGATTTAGAATTCAAAGTTATTAAGCTTGATCAGAAGCGTAATAACGTAGTTGTTTCTCGTCGCGCAGTTATCGAATCAGAAAGCAGCGTAGAGCGTGATCAATTATTAGAGTCATTAGCGGAAGGCATTGAAGTTAAGGGTATCGTTAAGAACTTAACAGATTACGGTGCGTTCGTAGACTTAGGTGGTATCGACGGCCTATTACACATCACAGATATGGCTTGGAAGCGTGTTAAGCACCCAAGTGAAATCGTAAACGTTGGTGATGAAATCCAAGTTAAAGTATTGAAATTTGACCGCGATCGCACACGTGTTTCATTAGGTATGAAGCAATTGGGTGAAGATCCATGGGTAGCTATCGCTAAACGTTACCCTGAAGGCGCTAAGCTAACTGGTCGTGTTACTAACTTAACTGATTATGGTTGTTTTGTTGAAATTCAAGAAGGCGTTGAAGGTCTTGTTCACGTTTCTGAAATGGATTGGACAAACAAAAACATCCACCCATCTAAAGTTGTTAACTTAGGTGACAATGTTGAAGTAATGGTATTAGAAATTGACGAAGAACGTCGTCGTATTTCTCTTGGCCTTAAGCAATGTATCCCGAACCCATGGGAAGAGTTCGCTAAGAACTTCAACAAGGGTGATAAAGTTTCAGGTAAGATCAAGTCAATCACTGACTTTGGTATCTTCATCGGTCTTGACGGTGGTATTGACGGTCTTGTTCACTTATCAGACATTTCTTGGAACGGCGGTGAAGAAATCGTTCGTGAATACAAGAAAGGCGATGAGATCTCAGCTGTTGTATTACAAGTTGACCCAGAGCGTGAGCGCATTTCATTAGGCGTTAAGCAAACTGAAGACGATCCTTTCAATATGTATCTGACAGATAACAAAAAAGGTGCTATTGTTAAGGGTAAAGTTGTTGAAGTTGACGCAAAAGGTGCTAAAGTTGAATTAGCAGAAGGCGTTGAAGGTTACTTACGTGTTTCTGACATCTCTCGTGACCGCGTTGAAGATGCAACAACTGAATTATCTGTTGGTGATGAAGTAGAAGCTAAGTTTATGGGTGTAGATCGTAAGAACCGCACTATCAGCTTATCTATCAAAGCGAAAGACCAAGCAGATGAGCGTGAAGCTATCGAAAGCTTAAATCAACCTGAAGAGTCTGGTTTAAGTGCTATGGCAGAAGCGTTTAAAAACGCTAAAAGTTAATTTTAGCCAGGAAAATGAGGAGTACTATTATTAGCACTCCTCTTGTTTAAAACCATTGGCGTGATGCTAAATGAACACTGGGAGGTCGAATGACCAAGTCAGAACTCATTGAAAGATTGGCAGATCAATTAAGTCATCTGTCTGCTAAAGATGTAGAGCAAGCTATAAAGGAAATTCTTGAAATGATGGTACAAACCCTTTCAAAAGGGGAGCGTATCGAAATTAGAGGCTTTGGTAGTTTTTCATTGCATTTTAGAGCCCCACGCGTTGGGCGTAACCCGAAAACCGGCGAATCAGTTAATTTGTCGGGTAAGTATGTTCCGCACTTTAAACCTGGTAAAGAATTACGCGAACGAGTTAATCTCTCGCTGTCGTAGTAAAAAAGAGTTAATATAAAACGGCATGCTAAAGCATGCCGTTTTTTTTGTCAGGTAAAAGGATATAAACCGTGAGACTATTTCTTACGCTGATCATCATTGTACTTTTGGCGTTAGCTTTCATCTTTGGCAGCCAAAACAATCAAACATTAACGCTTAATTATTTAATTGCTGAATCGCAGATGTCGGTCGCAACAGCGGTCAGTATATTTACCACTATCGGGGTTATCATTGGCCTATTGATTGCCTTATTGTGGAAGGTGTCTCGATTACTTAAATCAAAAAACGTCAAGTGAATAGTAAGGCGATAAACGTTATATGCTAGGGTTACTTTTTCTTTTACTTCCCGTTGCCATGGCCTATGGTTGGTTTATGGGGCGCAATAGTGTTAAGCAGAAAAATCACAGCGCAAAACAAGATTTATCGATAAAATACTCCACTGGCCTTAACTACCTATTATCAAATCAACAAGATAAAGCGATTGAGCATCTTATTGAAGCGTTGCAAGTAGAGGATGATACGGTAGAAGCTCACTTTGCGATGGCAAACCTTTTTAGAAAACGAGGCGAGCTAGACCGGGCTTTGAAAATTCATGAACACTTGGTCAGACAAAAGCACCTCCCTTCAAAAGCAAAGCAACAAGCGGCCTATGAATTAGGTAAAGATTTTTTAAGCGCAGGCCTATTTGATCGCGCTGAATCAATGTTTCAACGTTTAGTTAAATCCAAAGACTATGGTGTCAAATCTATTAGTTACTTACTTCAGATTTATCAGTCGACAAAAGACTGGCAGCAAGGCTTGTTAATTAAAAAAGAAATTCTTAAAACGAAAGATAAAAATTTACTTCATCATCTCGCTAATTTTTATTGTGAATTAGCTACGATTGCGTTGGAGCAAGACAAGTTTATTGAAGTAGTTGAGTTACTCGAAAATGCATTAAAATATGATGCAGATTCATGTCGAGCCAACTGGCTGCTTGCCAAGGTTTATGAAAATCACCAGCAATTTAATGAAGCGTGCTTATGCTATCAAGCTATCTATCATCAAGATAAAGAGTTTTTCCCAGATGTTATTGAAAGTATGGAGCGTTGTTATAATCAATTAGGCGCTTGCGATGAATTTTTTGAATTTATCAAAAAAGTTTACGATGAAACAGCAAGCTCTACTGCTTTGATTAAGTATTTAACCTATATCGAACAAAAATCTGGTATAGAAAAAGCGGTTGAGTTTATGTTGGTTGCGCTTAAACGCAGACCAACCGTCCGTGCTTTTAATTATTTTGTTAAGTTGCAGATGGCGCTTGATAACAGTAAAGCGAATCAACAAAATTTAGACATGATTAAAGAGTTAATCTCGGCATATATTAACATTAAGCATAGATATAGCTGTCGCACCTGTGGCTTTAACAGCAGCAAACACTATTGGGCTTGCCCATCTTGCCATGACTGGGAACAAATGAAGCCTATTCGAGGGTTTGAAGGCGAATAATTGAGTTCGGCGACGAACTTGGTACTAAAATTCAGCACTCGTTAATTATGCAAACGTAAAATCAAGTAAAATCAGGTAAAAGAAAGGTAAAGATATATGAATGATCCTAAAGTTGTTGTTGCTTTAGATTTTGATGAAAAACAAGCTGCATTGTCATTTATTGATAAAGTTCAACCAAGTGATTGCCGATTAAAAGTCGGCAAAGAAATGTTTACTTATTTTGGACCTGATTTTGTTAAGACATTGGTTAATAGAGGCTTTGATGTATTTCTCGACCTTAAGTTTCATGATATTCCCAATACTGTTGCAAAGGCGGTCACTGCTGCTGCCGATTTAGGTGTGTGGATGGTTAATGTTCACGCCGGTGGTGGTGAGAAGATGATGCATCAATCTAAACTAGCACTTGAATCATTTGGCGCAGACGCCCCCTTGTTAATTGCCGTTACGGTGTTAACGAGTATGGGGCAAGAAGATTTATTAGGATTAGGTATTGAAAGAACACCTCAAGAGCAGGTAATGCTGTTAGCGACATTAGCTAAAAAAGCAGGTCTTGATGGCGTGGTGTGTTCAGCATGGGAAGCTCAAATGCTAAAACAATCTCTTGGGCAAACATTTAAGCTGGTTACACCAGGAATTCGTCCTGCAGGTGCTAACAGTGATGATCAAAAACGTATTATGACCCCTAAAGAGGCCATTGATGTTGGCGTTGATTATTTAGTGATTGGTCGACCCATTACTAAAGCAGACGATCCGCATCACATTTTGCAACAAATTAATCAGTCGTTAGTTTAATTCGCAATAAAAACTTTTCGCATTTCTTGACAGAATAGCTAATCGATTCTAAACCTTAAGTGTTGTTAACAATGTGGCAACACTTAAGGAATTCATATTTAATTAATACAAGGATCGAAATCATGAAAAAAACAGTTTTATTTCCAGCTCTCTTGTTGTCTAGTTTAGCGCTTAACTTTCCTGTTATTGCTAATGATTCAAAGGAGCTTGCGACAAGCCAATCTATCGAGCAATCAACTGCTATCATCAATATCAATAAAGCTGATATTGATGAATTAGCAAAACTAAAAGGTATTGGTTCTAAACGCGCTCAAGCAATTGTTGAATATCGTCAAAAGCATGGGCAGTTTACATCGCTAGAGCAGTTGCAAGAAATTAAGGGGATCGGAAATAAAATCCTTGAAAATAACGAAGGGATATTAGCTTTATAGTGGTTTGCGGCCTTGATAAAGGCCGCCATAACAAAAAGTTTGTATAAAACCGAGCTTCTATTGGTGTTCAATGTAAATAAGATGTAATGTTTATGCTTGGAGTTAACTTTTTAATAAGGAAATGTATGAATTTTAAACCACTTACTCTACTCATTAGCTTAAATTTTGCCTTACCCAATATTGGCTTTTCGGCTATTAATAATGGTCTTGATTGTGATCTTGTCATACCGCGCAATCAATATCTTATAGACGGCAATCAATTAAACATAGCCTCTGGTGATGTGATTTGTCTAGCTGCAGGGGAGAGAGGACCAATAAAAATAACCAATATAAAAGGCCGTGAGGGAGCTCCTGTAATTATTACAAATCACGGGGGGATTGTTCGCACAACTCCATATGAGTACAGTATAGCGATAGAATCATCGAAATGGCTGAGATTGACTTCAACTATGAAAAATGATGCAAGTTATGGAATTCAACTTGGAGGAACGTTGAGCGTCGGTCAGTTATCAGAACAAATTGAAATCGATAATTTAGAAATTTATCGTGCACGTTTTGCAGGTATGCTGATAAAAACGGATCCTAACTGTAACCCCGATACTTGGCAAGAAAACTTCACGATGAATGGCATTAGCATTCATCATAACTATATTCATCATACAGAAGAGGGGGAGGGAATGTATGTCGGTTATACCGGAAAAAGTAGGACACTAGAGTGTAACGGTGAACCAATTACAGTATTGCCTCACATGCTTAACGATGTACATATTTATAATAATAAATTGGAGCAAATTGCTGCTGACGGTATTCAGTTGAACTCAGTAGTAGGTAATGCAACCATCGAGAATAATAGCATATACCGAACAGGTGTTAGCCCATTTGCCCCTGTATGGCAAAATTCAGGAATACAAGTAGGTGGAGATAATGTAAAAGTTTCAAATAATGTTATTTATCATAGTGGTGGTAATGGTTTAATGTTAGATGGAAATGACTTGCAGGTAATGAGAAACGCTATATTTTACGCAGGAGAAAATGGAATATTTGCTAGAAACCCAGCGCAAAGTGGCAATCAAATGGGGAGTGGTTTAGCTCACGTATATCAAGATAACTTGATTGTTCAAAGTCAAAGCTATGGGTTGAAGTTGTACGCTATTGACACGCTGACACCACATAAAATAATGGATAATACAATTGAAAATAATGGTGAACTAGATGCTGCTGGTAGGGCTATGACTTTTTCTTTTCTTAATGACTCGGTGTTAAGAGAATTAAAAAACAATCACCATTATGTCGTTGTTGAAAACTAGCTACTAAATTTAATGTTTACGATGGTGGGTATTATTTAACCTGTATCCACCATCGCAGTTAACGTTTACCTCTTAGTTTAAAAAGGTCGAGTTTTTTTAAAAGGTGTTGTGATCCCTGCATATTCGCTCGCACCTAATCGCGCCAATGGATTTACTTTGTCTGCATGTACTTTTATACGATTGTCTTGTTCAGTCATGACATTCGGGCTAATGTAGAGTTGTTTAACTTCAGCAAACAATAAAGATTGGGGGACAGCGCCTAGTTCTTTAATCTCATATAACTTACAACCATAGGCGATGTCACATTGCGCTAATCTCGGCAGCGGGAAACCGTCGAAGTCGACAGTTTCTAACATTGATTTTTCAATTTGCTCAAGCTCTGAGTGCCCATGAGCTAAGGTAGCTGCTGTTTGTGTAACCAGATCAGCGTGCTGTTCATTAGCAATATGAATAACGATATATCCGTTATCTTTAACATTAACTATGGTGTCTTTTAACTCTCCAGTGGGCTTCTTACCGATAGATATCATCAATATCGGGGGCTCACTTGCTATTGCAGAGAAATAAGAAAATGGTGCTAGGTTAAGAGGAGCGCTTTCGTTTTGAGCATCATTACCACAGCGGGTTAATGCCCAAGCAATAGGGCGAGGAATAATTGTTTGCGTCATTAAATGGTAACGCTGGTTCGCAGAATAGTTATCAAAATTAATGATCATAACGTGCCTATCGATAATAGTTTAACAAGCTTAGGAGGTTAGCGTTTTAGCAAGAAAACTGAAGTTTCGTTAACCTGTCGATTTACTTCCTTTATTGAGTTGATTAAAGGTTTCTAGTTGCTCTGGTGTGGCGGGCTTTTGGTAGTTATCTTTCCATTGTTGATAAGGCATACCATAAACTTGCTCTCTTGCTTTCTCGATATCTATGTCAACGCCAAGCTTTTCTGCTTCTTGAACTGTCCATTTAGAAAAGCAGTTACGGCAAAAGCCAGCAAGATTCATCAACTCAATATTTTGAACATCTTTGCGATTATCCAAGTGAGCGAGTAGGCGGCGAAAAACCGCAGCTTGAATTTCAATTTCTTTATCCATTGTGATTCCTATTGATTGTTGATGTCAGCTAAATCAATTTCTGAGCTTGGTTCAGGTCTTTTATGACGGCGAATTTGTACTATCATCCCCATATAGGGGTGATCAAAATAGTGAATTTCGGTACTGATCACTTGACGATGTTGCCTAAATGGAATGCTTTTAATTTCTTCGGGATTACCTAAGGCTAGTGCTTTGGTCGCTTGTTCAGCAAGCGTTACGTTGGCAATATTAAAATCAGCAATAATATTGAGTCGATTGTTATCGTTAATATAGATACGCATTAATCCATCAAGGTACCAAGGTTGTGGCGGTGACAAAGGCATCATCGCTTGGTTGTTACCCATTACGCTATTTATGCTATCAAGTGATGACAATGCTGCGATCAACTGACTTTGAGTGTTAATAGGTGTTGATAACTGACTAAACAGGAGATCTAATTTTATTTGTTGCTCGGTCTTAGGCTGTTCGCTCGATAAGGTATTTGAGCTATTGATACCACCTATGCCTTCTAAGCTATTTAGGTTATTGCTTTCATCTGCTGTGTGTTTAAAGGCTACTTGCGTTTGGTAATTCTCTAATTTTTGTAGATAGTCGGCCGTTAGATTGTCCCCCGCATATAACGTTATCGGGATCGCTTTTCTTCTTGATGATACTGGTTGCCTCCAACCGATGTGTAATAGAGGTTTGAAGTTTTTACTACGTTTAAGTTGGGTGACAATATCATTGAGCTCAAATGAATATTCATTAAGTAAGTAAGGCGAGTTACTGAACAAGTATTCATAGGCGCTGATCTTTTCAGGTACCGTGTTTATGGTATAGCCAAGATAACTATAGTGATTTTCATCAACCTCAAGCTGTTCAAATTCAGCTGCTGTTATCCGACACAGTAAGTGTTGGTGCGTTTCAATGTCACTGAAAGGGAATTTTTTAGCGTGAAAATATTGCTCAGCTTGGCTTAGCAGTGCTAACTGATCTTGAGTTAGCGGTGCTATTGGTTCTTCACTAACGGTGTTCACGGCGTTGATCGGTTGTGCTAATGATTCAGCATCTTCATTTAACATTTTTTCCTTTTCGGTAAGGACACGATCAAAAAAGTCATCCTGTTGTGTGGTAGCTGTCTCACTTTCATGGCTACTTAGTGGGTCTAGCTCATCTCTAACCTTCACTTGAGTGACATTGGCAAACGCTGCTGTTTGTTCTAGCTCATTCAAGGTCTTAAGCTCAAATAATGTCGGTTGTTTTGCTTGAGAATAAAAAGGAACAAGCTGATTAGTTTGTTGGCAAAAGGGGAGTTTTTGCTTAAGCTCGGCAATGCCGTTATGTAAATGTTGCTTGATTAAATCAACAGGCTTACGCACCCTTGGTAAGGCTGTTTTATCGGAAAATTCTTCTTTAAGCGAAGACTTATCACTGAGTTGACTTAATAAAATGACTTCAACTTCAAACCAACGCTCATTTGCAGATAAGTTAGCACTGTAACCCGAGCCTAAGGCTAGACAACAAAGAAGAGTAACCGCTTGTTTAATTTTCATTTATTAACCAACTTTCCTAAAGACATTGTCATCATAACAAATAATTGTTGCTGAACAATGCGCTATTGTGCTCTTTTTATTACTTTTTCGCTAGCTCGTCGAGTAAAGAGGTAACCACAATAAAACGCGATTTCGCATCGTCACTGCTTTGATTAAATTTAAGTTTATTCGCTCCATCCATCTTATAAACACTGGGTCGTTGTTGAATCAAACCGATAATACTCACCGGATCAACCTTGGTGTCGTCGGAAAACTCTATTGAACCTCCTTTAGGGCCAACATCAATACGATCAATACCCAACTTTTGTGCTTTTAAGCGCAGCTTTGCAATATGGATCAGGTTTTTAGTCGCTTGGGGTAACAAGCCAAATCTATCGATGAGTTCGACCTGAATATCATCTAGACTTTGCTTATCGTGGCAACTGGCAATTCGCTTATAAATACTCAATCGTAAACTAACATCAAAAATGTAATCGTCAGGCAGTAACGCGGGTAAGCGCAAATCTATCTCTGTTTGCTTTGATGTCACTTGTTCAAGTGAAGGTTGTTTACCATCTTTTAGCGCTTTTACGGCATTATCAAGCATTTCCATATATAAACTAAACCCAACTTGACTCATTGAGCCACTTTGCTCTTCTCCTAAAAGTTCGCCCGCTCCACGTATTTCTAAATCATGAGTGGCTAAGGTAAAGCCGGCACCTAAGTCTTCCAGTGAGGCAATTGCTTCCAAACGTTTCTTAGCGTCTTTAGTCATTAACTTTTCATGAGGTGTTAATAAATAAGCATAAGCTTGATGATGTGAGCGACCAACTCGACCTCTTAATTGATGAAGTTGAGCAAGACCAAGGTGATCAGCCCGGTCCATAATAATGGTATTGGCACTTGGGATATCAATCCCTGTTTCAATAATCGTCGTACAAACCAGTACATTGTATCTTTGGTGATAAAAGTCACTCATGATACGTTCTAAGTCCCGTTCACGCATTTGGCCGTGGGCAGTGATCACTTTCGCTTCGGGTAATAGCGCTTTTATTTCTTGTGCTGTGCGTTCAATCGTATCGACATTATTATGAAGAAAATAAACCTGACCACCTCTTAATATTTCCCGCAATATTGATTCGCGTATTAAGGCGTTATCGCGCTGGCGAACAAAGGTTTTAACCGCTAAGCGTTTGGCTGGAGGTGTCGCGATAATGGAAAGGTCGCGCATACCACCCATCGCCATATTTAGTGTACGAGGTATTGGCGTTGCTGTAAGTGTTAAAATATCAACATTGCTACGTAACTTTTTAATTTTTTCTTTTTGTTTAACACCAAATCGATGCTCTTCATCAACAATGAGTAAACCTAAATCTTTATATTTAATAGTGTTTTGCAGTAGCTTATGAGTACCAATTAATATATCAATATGGCCAGATTCAACCTTATCAATGACCGCATTCTGTTCTTTCGTTGTTTTAAAGCGAGATAACACCTCAATATTTACCGGCCAATTTGCAAAACGATCACGAAAGTTTTCATAATGTTGCTGAGCAAGCAATGTGGTTGGTACCAGCATGGCAACTTGCTTGCCATCATTAACGGCAATAAACGCAGCTCTCATGGCAACTTCAGTTTTACCAAAGCCTACATCTCCGCATACTAAACGGTCCATCGCTTTTGGTGATAACATATCACTCACCACAGCATTAATTGCTTGTTCTTGATCTAACGTTTCTTCAAAGCCAAAGCTATCAGCAAAAGCACGATAGTCATCTTTGTTACGTTTGAAACTATAGCCGGTATGGCTGGCTCGTTTGGCATAAATGTCGAGTAATTCGGCAGCCACATCTTTTATTTTTTCAGCTGCCTTTTTCTTTGCTTTACTCCAACTGTCATTACCCAGTTTATGCAGTGGAGCACTATCAGCTTCACCACCAGAATAGCGGCTAATAAGGTGCAGTGAAGCAACAGGAACATAGAGCTTTGCTTCGTTAGCGTAGCTTAAGGTAAGAAACTCAGTAGTAATACCACCAGTTTCTAATGTCTGTAATCCCATATAGCGACCAATACCATGGTCAATATGTACGACGGGTTGGCCAATAGACAATTCGGCTAAGTTTTTAAATAACGCATCAGCATTAATATCTTGGTGCTTTTTCCGACGTCTAGATTGTCGAACTCTATCACCCAATAGCTCTGTTTCGGTGATAAGCGCAATTGCATTTTTGCTACTTGCCCCTTTGTTTTGAAAGCTAAATCCCTGACTAAGGGCATTGACGGTAATACCATAGCGCTCTTCACTTTCAATAAATTGTTCAATAGTAGTAAATAGGGCTGGCAATATGTCGATGCGTTGTAATAGCTCTATAACACTTTCCCTTCGTCCTTCACTTTCCGCGATAAAGAGAATTTTAGCCGGTGTGTTCTTATCATTTAGAAAGAGCTGCAAGGCATCGAAAGGATGTTTTAGTTGATGGTCAATAGCAATATCGGGAAGCGGGTGAACATCGTACTGTGCAACGCCTCGAGCAAGCTTAGTTTCTTCCTCAGCACTTGCTATGCTCGGCTTTATCGTGATCCGATCAAAGGGTTTTAGTGCGCTGTAAAGTTCTTCCTGATTAAGAAATAATAATTCAGGTGACAATAATGGTCGAGTTGGATCATAACGTCGGTCTTCAAAGCGGTAATTAATATCGAGCCAGTATTGACTAAGTGCCTTATCAATATCCCCTGAGATAATAACCAAGGTATCTTCAGATAAATAATCACACAAGGTATTGGTATGTTGGAAAAATAACGGTAAGTAGTATTCAATACCTGCTGGCATAATGCCATTACTTACTTGATGGTAAATCGATTCTTTATCTATAGTGCTTTGAAAGGTATCTCTATATTGTTGACGAAAGGTATTGATACCGTCCTTATCCATAGGAAACTCATGAGCTGGCAACAACTCAATTTTGTTAACCTTGTCAGTAGAGCGTTGATTTTCTGGATCAAAAAGCCTTATTTCTTCAATTTCATCATCAAAAAAATCTAAACGAAAAGGCGTATTACTGCCCATTGGATACAAATCAAGAATAGCACCGCGAGCAGAAAACTCACCATGTTCCATTACTTGGTCTACACAACGGTAGCCACTCGCTTCAAGCTCAGTTCGTAATTTATGTAAATCCTTGTTTTGACCTTTTTTGATCAATAATGAATTAGACTCGATATGCTGTTTTGGTGCTAAGCGTTGCGATAAGGTCGTCACGGGAACAACAATAATTCCAGCGTTCATTCGAGATAATTTATATAAGGTCGCTAATCGCTGAGAAATGATATCTTGATGAGGAGAAAAGGTATCATAAGGGAGAGTCTCCCAATCAGGGAATAAACAAATATCAATATTTTGATGATTAATACTCAGTAGTTCATTTTCAAGTCTAATCGCACTCGGCGTATCATGGGCAACCAACAAAATAGGGCGTTTACTTTGTAAGGCCGCTTGGTAAATGGCTAATGTTGCACTGCTACCAATTAAATGACTCCAAACTTTTTTGTCAGCTTGTTGACCTTTGCGATTAGTTAGTAAAGGAGAGAATAATAATTGTTGTTTACTCATGAGTATCAATACAGTCGTTAAATTACGTTTTGGGTTTTAGCCGTGCTTGTTTTGTTTTCTTGTTTGTCCAGTACGCCCACGTGCACGTTCTTTTTACGGCGCGTATCTTAACACGAGTTAAGATAAAATTTTTGTTAATATCGTAAATAATCGCGTTAATTTAATGAACCAATAAAAGAGAGGTCAATTTATCGGTAAGCGGATATAATGTAGTTACAGTTGCGATAGACAAATAACCATGAGGTTATTGCGTTTTCGCTATAATTTAGTAATTTTTGGAGTAACGCGTGACCAATAATGATGTCCTGCGCCGTGTTCGTTATGCTTTTGATTTAAAAGACAATAAAGTAGTAAAGATTTTTAGTTTAGTGGGAGTTAATGTCGATACTAAAACGGTGCAATCTTGGCTAAAAAAAGACGATGATATCGAGTTTATGCCTTTGGACGATACTCAGTTAGCCAATTTTTTAAACGGTTTTATTATCGATAAACGTGGTGCTAAAGATGATCAAGTTCCTGTTGCCGAAAGCGTACTAACCAAAAACCAAATATTAATGAAATTGAAAATAGCGTTAAAACTGCAAACTGAAGATATTCAAAAGTTACTCGCTAAGGTTGGTATTATCGTGGGGCAGTCTGAGTTAACGGCATTTTTTAGAAATCCTGAACATAAAAATTACCGCCATTGTAAAGCACAGTTTTTGAGAAACTTTATTCAAGCACTTCAAGAACATTATCGCCCAGCCTCCGCAGAAAAATCGAGCCATAAAAAGTCACCTAATGCCAATAAAAGCAATACTAAACCGGCTGAAAAGAAAATTTATGTTAATCCTAAGGCGACTACTAAGCCATCGCAGTCAAACCGTACCGTATTAAAGCTTAAACCAAAAATTAAACCTGAAGATATATACAAGCAATAGGCATGTAACACCAATGTGTTTATTATTGAGGTAACATCCATATTAACGTCGTTTGCGATATCAATATATAAGCGGTAATAGCTTAACGCTATTACCGCTAAGCTATTCAATTAAAATTCTTTTTCTCATTATACACTGCAAAATTCATCACTTTAGCTATCCTTATATCAATACTGATTTGTTGAATGGAAATTTCATTCAGTAATGGAGTTTAACGACAGGAGAGTATTATGACCGATAGAAAATGCCCAGTGATGCATGGCTCGGTAACTCAACAAGAAAAAACGAACTTATCGTGGTGGCCGAAAACGTTAAATCTAGATATTTTGCATCAGCATGATGTAAAAACTAACCCTATGGGGCAAACGTTTAACTATCATAAAGCACTACAGCAGTTGGATTTTGCGCAATTAAAAAGTGATCTCAAAGCATTGATGGCCAAGAGCCAATCGTGGTGGCCTGCAGATTGGGGACATTATGGTGGTTTAATGATCCGGATGACTTGGCATGCAGCTGGCAGCTATCGAGTTGCTGATGGCCGAGGTGGTGCAGGGACAGGCAATCTTCGATTTGCTCCGCTTAATTCCTGGCCAGATAATACCAATTTGGATAAAGCTCGAAGACTACTTTGGCCGATTAAACAGAAATACGGCAATAAGTTAAGCTGGGCTGATTTAATTGCCTACGCAGGTACCGTAGCTTATGAGTCTATGGGGCAAAAGACCTATGGTTTTGCATTTGGCCGAGAAGACATTTGGCACCCTGAAAAAGATACCTACTGGGGGAGTGAAAAAGAGTGGTTAGCGACCAGTGACTCACAGAATAGTCGATATTCCGGTGAGCGAGATTTACAAAACCCGCTTGCCGCCGTCATGATGGGATTAATTTATGTTAATCCCGAAGGGGTTGACGGTAAACCGGATCCGTTAAAAACAGCAAAAGATGTCCGAGAAACATTTGCGCGAATGGCGATGAATGATGAAGAGACTGTTGCTTTAACGGCGGGTGGTCACACCGTTGGTAAGTGTCATGGTAACGGCGATGCGAGCAAACTTGGCCCAGAGCCTGAAGCAGCGGGAATAGAAGAGCAAGGATTGGGTTGGCATAACCATAATCCTCGTGGCATCGGGCGTGATGCCATTACCAGTGGTATAGAAGGTACCTGGACGACAAATCCGACACAGTGGGATAACGGCTACTTTCATTTATTATTAAATTATGAGTGGGAGTTAAAGAAAAGCCCTGCAGGTGCGTGGCAATGGCAACCAATCGATCTCAAAGAGATTGATCGGCCTATCGATGTAGAAGACCCAAGTAAACATGCTAATGTCATTATGACCGATGCAGACATGGCCATGAAAGAAGATCCTGAGTATCGTAAAATTTCAGAGCGGTTTTATAGCGATCCTGAGTACTTTTCCGAAGTTTTCGCGAAAGCGTGGTTTAAGTTAACGCACAGAGATATGGGGCCCAAAGCACGTTACGTTGGGCCAGAAGTACCAGATGAAGAGCTTCTTTGGCAAGATCCTATTCCTAGAGGCAGTAAAAACTATGACATTCTCGCGATAAGACAAGCAATCATTAACAGTGGACTGTCGATTAGCGATATGGTGAGTACCGCTTGGGATAGTGCTCGCACATTTCGTCAATCAGACAAACGTGGTGGAGCAAACGGTGCTCGTATCAGTTTACCACCGCAAAATACGTGGCAAGGAAATGAACCTGAAAGGCTTAATAAAGTATTGTCAGTGCTAACGCCCATAGCTCAAGAAAATGGAGCAAGCTTAGCTGATGTCATTGTCTTAGCTGGGAATACTGGTATCGAATTGGCCGCAAAGGCTGCAGGCATTGAAATTTCGGTGCCATTCACACCGGGTAGAGGTGACGCCACAGAAGAGCAAACTGATTTCGAATCCTTTGAGGTATTAGAGCCAATACATGATGGTTTTCGAAATTGGTTAAAATACGATGTTGTTCCAGCACCTGAAGAATTATTACTCGATAGATGTCAGTTAATGGGGTTAACGGCACCTGAAATGACCGTACTTATTGGTGGTATGCGTGTTCTAGGAACCAATCATGGTGGTAGCAATCATGGCGTGCTCACACAAAGAGAAGGGGTGTTAACTAATGATTTCTTTGTCCACTTGACCAGTATGGATTATCGATGGCAGCCCAAGGGAGACAATCTGTATGAGCTTATCAGTAGAAATGATGGTTCGGTAAAATGGACAGCCACTCGGGTCGACCTAGTGTTTGGCTCAAATTCTATTTTACGTGCATATGCTGAGTTATATGCCCAAGATGATAATCAACAGAAGTTTGTTGAAGATTTTGTTAACGCTTGGACGAAAGTGATGAATGCTGATCGCTTTGATATTGCCTAAGACTGCTATTTTTATAGCAATGATTGCCATGAGTGAACCTCATGGCAATTTCGTTATAAACCTTAGGTTAGTTAATTTGGGCGGGCGCCAACGGCTTATCAGCTTGCAATTTTAATTGCGCTTCTAATTGATCAATTCGCTCAACAAGCAATTGAATCGTGGTATCGAATTGGTTGACAGTCGTGACCACTTCTAATTGTTGTTGCTCTCGTTTATCTGCTGTTTGACTAAGGGTTGTCAGTCGGTTAGCTAAAGCCGTTAAATCGGCTTTTAATGATTCACTCGCTGCGGATTTTTCAGATAAGGCGTTTAGCGAAAACTCAGCAGCAGTGACTTTATCTTTTAATTCATTAAGTTGTGTCTTACTAGCCAAAGACGTAATGACCTTACTGTTGTCATCTAAGGTTTTATCCATTTTAATCGTGTTGGCACGTAGTTCTTTAATTTCACTTTGGTTGCGGCGCCAAGCACTGGCCCAAAGTTTATCCATTTCACTCCAGAGCTCGTTGGTCTTTTCAGTTAATGCTTCTAGCTTTACTTTTAAAGCAACGGTTGATTCGCCAATCTCTTCACCTGTTGCTGATAATTGTTGCTCCAACTTGGCAATACGTTGTTCGGCAGCGTTTTGCTCGGCAATTAATTGGACATTTTGCTGATAAAACCAGTAACTCGCCCCAGATAACCCGAGGTAAATCGCCACTAATGCCAATTTGTTGGCAAGAGAAGTCTTCGCTGGCGATGAGGCTATTGAAGTTTCGTCATTTGGAAGAGTAGTGGTTGAGTTACCCTTACTAGATTGACGATGAGACTTAAAAGTACTGACGTCATCGATATCTGGTGTAATACTTGGTAACTCAGGTTCAATTCTATTGCTCAAGGTAGATTCCTAATGAAACAGGGTTAACGAATAATAACAGCAACTTTAAACGAAAAAGACAGTATTTTTAACCGCTAATGTAAAGTTTTTTGTGAGAAAGTATATTTTTAAGGCTCAATGATGAAAAAACGGAAAACTGCGAACAGTTTTCCGTTTAAGTTGTTATGTTCTCAAGTTATTAAAAGGTTAATAACTATCGTTGTGAACGTTTTGCACAGCGCGACCAGAAGGATCTGCCATTTTACTGAAGCTTTCGTCCCAAGCCAGTGCTTGAGGTGTACTACATGCTACTGACTTACCGCCAGGTACACAATCTGCTGCGCTGGGCAGAGGGAAGTGCTCTTCAAAGATTGCACGATAAAAGTAGGCTTCTTTTGTATCAGGCGTATTCACCGGGAATCGATAAGCGGCACTAGCCATTTGTTGGTCGGTTACTTGCTCTTCAACATGTGCTTTTAAACCATCAATCCATGAGTAACCAACACCATCAGAAAATTGTTCTTTTTGTCGCCATAAGATTTCTTTTGGTAAATAACCTTCAAACGCAGAACGAAGAACTGCTTTTTCCATTTTACCGTTACCACACATTTTATCTTGTGGGTTGATTCTCATTGCAACGTCCATGAAGTTTTTATCTAAAAAAGGTACGCGTGCTTCAATACCCCATGCTGACATTGATTTATTTGCTCGCAAACAATCAAACATGTGAAGCTTGTCGAGTTTACGTAGTAATTCCTCGTGAAACTCTTGTGCGTTTGGTGCTTTATGGAAGTACAAGTAACCACCGAAAATTTCATCAGCGCCTTCACCTGAAAGCACCATTTTTATCCCCATCGCTTTAATTTTTCTCGCCATAAGGTACATCGGCGTTGACGCTCTTACCGTGGTAACATCATAGGTTTCTAAGTGATAAATCACTTCTTTTAGGGCATCAATACCTTCTTGCTCGGTAAAGATGACACTATGATGAATTGTGCCAATGGCATCGGCAACTTTTTGTGCGGCAATTAAATCAGGTGAGCCAGCTAAACCACAGGCAAAAGAATGTACCTTAGGCCACCATGCTTCGGCTAAATCATTGTCTTCTACGCGTCTTGCAGCAAACTTTTGAGTAATGGCTGACACAAGGGAAGAATCTAATCCACCTGAAAGTAAAACGCCGTATGGTACATCGGTCATTAAATGACTTTTTACTGAATCTTCCAGTGCTTCACGTAACTTACTTTCGCTAGTGAAGTTATCTTTTATCGCTGAATATTTTTGCCAGTTACGTTGGTAATAACGTTGAGGCTCACCAACGCGAGAATCAAGTATATGACCAGGAGGAAACTCTGATACCGTTTTACATAGCGGCATTAAAGCTTTCATCTCAGAGGCAACATAAAAGTTTCCGTCTTCATCATAACCCGTATAAAGTGGAATAATGCCAATATGATCTCGAGCGATTAAATAGCTGTTGTCCGTTTCATTGTATAAACAAAACGCGAACATACCCTGTAGCTTGTCTACAAACTCAACACCATATTCTTGATATAGCGGTAAGATGACTTCACAATCTGAGCCCGTTTGAAATTCATAGTCAACATTGAGGTGACTGGCAAGGGTTTTGTGGTTATAAATTTCACCGTTTACCGCAAGGACATGCGTTTTTTCTTTGTTATAAAGTGGTTGTGCACCATGCTCGGTGTCAACGATTGCTAATCGTTCATGGACTAAAATAGCATTTTCGTTGTGATAAACCCCAGACCAATCAGGGCCGCGGTGACGTAACAGGCGAGAACATTCTAATGCATGAGGGCGTAAAGCCTCAGCATCTGTTTTTATATCTAAAATTCCAAAAATCGAACACATTGAAGCGCTACTCCTTTGGTTATGGCTAATCAAGATGCATGACTAGCGTGAATCAAATTGTCTTTTATGCCAGATGGCAAATACAAGCGATGCTTGTTTATATTGAAGAGGGGAAAGCGTAATACTTAAACCGATACAACATAATCTTTTGCAAACCGTTAACGATCTGCACGGCTAACTTTGCCACAGTCATTATAAATATCAACTACTTTCTACTTAATTATCCCTAATTTATTAGAGCAAAACTCACATTATTTACACTGCTTTGCATAATACGATGATCAATTACTGTAAAAACCGTCTAGAGAGCAGCAACATGGCTTAATTTGATGACGACTTTCGGCATAAAGGTGTTGTAACCACTCACGAAATTCCCTAAGTTATCCCTAATGTTAATCAGTGTGAATGAATCATGAAGCAGAAAAAGCAATCTAATCGCTATAACGGTGTTAGCCTCAAACTATGGCTGATGAGCTGTTTTATTGGCATTAATTCTTATAGCAGCGGCATTGAGGCTAAATCTTTAACCGAATTAACGGTAGAAGAGCAACGCTTAGCAAGTGTCAAAAAAGTGATGCCACAGGTATTATTGCCACTAAAAAGCCGAGTTACGCAATTTGCAGAGCAAGTATCTATAGCAAAAAACTATACGGCCTTAACTCAATTGATCATTCGCCATGGCGATGGCCTTTGGCGTGACGCGGTGCAGTATTTTTCTAACGATGCGCAGATGGACGATCGTATCTTGTATTGGTCAAGACTAAGCATGACGATGGAGTTACGAAAATCAAAAACCTTCAGTCAACTGTTACCAATGCAGCAAGAAAAACTGCTATGGCTATTTGAATTGTTGTCACGTGGGCAGAAAGACGTAAAGTTTCGTTCATCTTCAAAGAAAAAAATTCTTATCACTGGTTTTGATCCGTTCTTTTTGGATAAAGATATCAGCCAAAGTAATCCTTCCGGCGTCAGTGCGTTAGCTCTCGATGATTTGGCTATCAGCATTGATGGTGTCAGGGCAGAAATTGAAAGTATTATCTTGCCCGTGCGCTTTGCTGATTTTGATCAAGGTATGGTTGAAGAAATGCTGACCACTTATATTCGAGATGTAGATATGATTGTCACGATAAGTATGGGGCGTGATAGTTTTGATTTGGAGCGATTTCCTGGCCTGAGGCGCAGTGCAAAAGCGCCTGACAATATAAATGTCTTTAGCGGGGCAAGCAAAAGTAGCCCGTTAAAACCGAAACTAAATAATAAAGTGCTTTTAGGGCCTGAATTTGTTGAATTTAGCTTACCGGCAGAGGCAATGCTCACCGTACAATCTCCCTATAAAGTTAACGATAATCGTGTCGTAGAAACATTGGCCGGTAAGGAGTTGGTTAAGGAATTAAAAGATATAAATCGCTTAGAGTCGGTTGAGGGCTCTGGTGGTGGCTATTTATCCAATGAAGTTTCCTACCGCAGTATTTTATTGCGAGAGCAGTTCAAGCCTCTGCTGCCTGTCGGCCATATACATACGCCTAGAATTACAGGTTTTGAACCCACGACAAGTGAAAAAATAGTTCAACAAATTAAACAGATGCTAACCAAAGCCGCTCAATTTATTTAGCTCACCGCTACTCATCTCTGCCCATTCCCAACATAGTGCCCAGTGCGTTTGAACATCCACTGGGTTTTTATTTATATCTTACAAACAATAATAAAAGCGCTAATGATAATTATTTGCATTTGTTGTGAGGGGGGATTATGATTGCGCCGTTAAAAAATTGTTAAGGAAATTTATGCGATCTTATCTGTTCTCTTCAGTGTTATCTGCACTAACTCTTGCCGTTTGCTCACAGTCAGCTGTAGCGGCGGAAAATATGTTTGGTTTTGTAAAAGGGGCTGAAACTCTGCCTCAAGGAGCAATGGAAATTTACCAAAAGGTAAATCGCCGCTCAGACAAAGGTAAAGGCCACTACCTTGCCTACGATTATATTACTGAAGTTGAATACGGCGTATCAAACCGTTTTTCAACCAGTGCTGGCTTTAAAATGATGTCGTTAGACACGCATGGATTAATCATTGATGGCTACTTACCTTTTGAAAATGATTTTTCAATAAAGCCTTCTGGAGTAGCCGTCTCCGGGAAATATATGTTTTTAAGCCCAGCAAAAGACGATATTGGTTTATCGGTATATATGAGCGGTAACTATGATTTTATCGATAGCCACTCAGGTCAAGATAAAGACACTTATTCATTAGAAACAGAATTATTGGCACAGAAATATTTCTTAGAGGGAGAACTCATTTGGGCAACTAATTTAGGTTTTGAAGCAACTTTTGCTGACCGAGCCACTCTTGATAATTTACCAGAAGGGTTTGATTGGCCGACAGATCCTGAAATGGAAATTGAAATAAAGGTAGGTACAGCGGTTACTTATCGGGTCGCGCCCAAGTGGTTTGTCGGTGTTGAAACTTACTACGAAACAGAGTTTGAAACTGAAGTAGGACAGGAGCGCTGGTCAATATTTGCTGGGCCATCGGTTCATTATGGATCTGCTACTTGGTGGGCAACAGCAGCCTATCTTTCTCAAATTGAAGGCGGTGGCGAAGCGTATGAAGGACAATTAGACGCGAGTTTACACTTAATTGAGAAAACCAAGCAAGAACTGCGTTTAATGATTGGTTTTAACTTTTAGACGATTGCCCTTTATTTAGTAAGAAAATAAATCCTTATGAATATTACCTTAAATAATAGTTTGTGGTTTATTCCGCTATCGGTGATTTCTTATCCTGCAGCAGCGGTAAACTATTTTTCAGTTGAACAAGCACAGCAGGTATTGTTTCCTGAAGCTGACCAATTTATCAGCGCTAACATCAGCTTTACAGATGATGATAAAGAGTATATCAAAAAGCATTCGGGTGTCAGACAACGTCAAGACAGCCAACCTATATGGCAGGTTTTTAAGGATAAAAAGCCAATTGGGTGGTTTATTGTAGACGATGTGGTAGGCAAACATGAATATATTACCTATGCGTTAGCACTAAATGAAGAAGGCAGGGTACTAGGCATTGAAATTATGAGTTATCGTGAAACTCATGGTGACGAGATTAGACAGCAAAGTTGGCGTAATCAGTTTGTTGACAAACAACTAGGTGATGCCTTTAAGTTAGATGAAGATATTATTAATATCTCTGGAGCAACATTAAGCTGCCGTAACGTCACAGATGGCGTTCATCGACTGCTTGTCATGTATCAATATAAGTTACAAAAACAATAGTATGACGCCTTTTCGACGAAATAAGCCACTGCTTGGTACCTTTGTAGAAATAGGGATATTTAATGAAGAAAATATTGAATTTTCATCGTTAGTGCGTTGTTCACAATTAGCGTTTAACGAAATCATGAAGATTCAAAATTTATTAAGCTTTCATGATGCAAACAGCGAGCTTAATCGAATTAATCGAGCACCGAATCGTTGGGTTGAGGTGTCCACTCATACATTGCGAGTCCTAAAGCTCGCTAGAGCTTTAGGACAACTTACCGAAAACCGTTTTAATTGTACCGTTGGCGGCGCGTTAGTTCGCCGCGGTGCTTTACCTGATATTTTTAACCAAACATCTATTGAGATAGGTAATGCCGCTGACATTGACATTAATGGCGATTACGTAAGGCTTAAAAGACCGGTGTTATTAACCTTAGATGGTATCGCCAAAGGCTACGCCGTTGATGCCGCTATTAGCTTGCTCAATCGTCTTGGCTTAAAAGGATGTTGGATAAACGCGGGTGGAGATGTTCGCCATTGTGGCCGTCATGGGATATCGGTTCAATTAAAATCAGGTGCCAATGTTAAACAAGAAATTTATTTGTCTAACCAAGCTGTGGCTAGCTCGCAATTAACCACTTTTAGTGACAGTTACAAAGCAATGTTTATCGGCAAGAATGTTCTTCAACGCACTTCGATATCGGTGCTCAGTAATAGCGCATGGCGAGCAGATGCGATGACAAAGGTGATGGCTGGTTATCACGGGCGTGAGAGGTTAAGCGAAGAGCGCCGTTTTAATGTGAGAGTCTTATCATCATGAGAAAGCTAGCCGGTTACCCAAGATACTTTTATATTCTTTTAATGTTAGTGATGTTGGGGGTGATGATCACAGGTATGGTGATGACACCAACGTCTTTAGCATTTAAATTTGAATGGGAAGTAGGCTGGCGTTTGCCGGGGGCTTCGTGGGCAATAGTTGCTGGTGGGCATGCATTGACAGGCTGGCTACTATGGATGCTATTGGGAGCATTATGGCCAATACATAGCCGAGCTAATTGGCGTAAAAAGCAAAAGCGTTTCAGTGGCAGCTTGTTAATTATCGCTATTGTTTTATTAGGTGGCAGTGCAATTGGTTTGTATTATGCGGGGCAGGAGCGAACGCAATATTATAATGCTATTGCCCATTTAATATCTGCGATGATTTTCATTTTACTGTTTGTTTATCATGGTTTCATATCGGTTTTATTTCGCCAAAAGGCTAAATGAAAGTGAGGATATGAAACCATGATAATAATGATGTTTAGTCAGTTCCAGCGATACGGCTTGGATTTTCTGCTAATTCTCTTACTTCAATGTTAACGCCTGCGTCTACCAACTCTTGGTAGAAGCCGTTAAGTTCACAGTAATCAACTTGTTGACAGACAATTTCATACTTCAGAATGGCATTTTTATGGCTTTGTACTGCGGCTACTTTTAAGTAATCTAAGGCTTTATCTAGGTTTTTCTCAACGTGTTGTCCATTAATATACATTTGGGCAAGATTCACTTGGCCTTCGGCATAACCTAAGTCAGCAGCTTGTTTGAACATGTCAAAGGCTTTTTCAAGGTTTTCTGGGGTATTACCATCTTCCAAATAGGCGATGCCTTGTAGATTCTCTTTTTTACCATAAATGTAATAGTTATGGTTTTGCTCGGTAACGCGTGGTGAAACCAAGTTGCCATATAGGGTGTTGGCGAGCGGTCTTTTAGCAAGATAAATGATATCTTGATTGTACATCTCTTCTAGTTTGCTAAAAGGAATGTTGTAGCGTTTACTCTCAAAGTAACTCTCATGTGTTAACTGACCCAGTTTAATACTTTTTATGGGGGCTTTGGCGTGTTTGTATAGAGGGCTACTGTACTGAAGGGAGATAATGTCGCCGGTAATATCAACAATTTTCGCTAGACGATACCTTTGATTTGGCCTTAAATTACTATCGATTTGACGATAGTCAACAAATAAAATGTCATTAATTTTCGGTGAAGCGATCACCGTTTGTGTGTGTTTTTGTTCTTTTGAATAGTCCATGTAAAGTACCACTAACAACGCAATTACTATCAGAGCGCCAATAGATACGGTGACGGTAACAGACGTGCGAGTACTTGAAAGCCAAGAGCCTTTTGGTGGAGCGATATCGTCATTTAAAAACATATAAGTCCATCCTTATACTGTATAAAGCAGCGGTTTTACATCAACAAGCCATCAACCACTATATCGATAAGCTTGTTAACCAGTTTTAAAGTAGAGACGTGCTTAAATTAGCGCATGAGAACTTTACTGTTTGAGGAAGATTAACACTATTTAAACAGCTTAGACAAATAATTTTTTACAATTTGTTTACGAATGAAGTCGTAGAATGATTGACAAACTTTTGTTTTGTTAACATAACTCAAGGTGAAAATAGAAACGTTTTAGTGGCGCTCGCTTGTTCAAATTTGGCATGGTATATGGTTAGGAGAATATAGTACTGTACTAATTCACCTCTAACTCATTAGCTAAGATATTAAGATAATTAGTTAAATTAAGGTGTGAAACGATCTGTATTTAACGCTACTCAACATGACACGATAGAACCAATTTATCGTTTTTAAAAACCGCTTTAATTAAGTCTAAAAATTAGCTTAAAAGCAACTTTACAAAAAAGTTAATAGAGTGTTTGTTTTGAAGTTACTGTTATAGTAATCGACGCAACATTATGATTACGTCGATTATTTGCTATTAACGTACCTTGAGCAAGTCGCGGCTTAAATACTATTAGTCACGTCTACCGACAATTTTAACATTTGCCCGGGTTGCAAATATTTATTGCGATTTAGCTTATTCCAACGCTCAATATCGCGAATAGTGACATTAAACTTATCAGCGATACGGGCAAAAGAATCACCTTTTCTTACGCGATAGGTGATATTACGCATGATTGCTTTTTCAGCGGGCTTTATATCAACAGAATCTACAGATTTTGGTTGCCAGATAACCAACTTTTGCCCTAGCTTTAAGGTATCTCTTGGTGCCATACCATTCCATTTGGCTAGTTGACGATAGCTGACATTGTACGCGCGACTAATATCCCATAACGTGTCACCCGATTGAACGGTATGGAACGTTTTTTCGCCTTGACGCTCACGGTTTTGTTTAGCGGCTAAGCGCTGATCTTTCGACAAAATATACTCATCCAACGATTTAGCCGCGACAGGGATCAATAAATGTTTACCTTCACGGATTTGCGTTCCACGAATATTGTTTACTTGTTTGATCACGCCAATGTCAGTGTTAAATTTTTGCGCGATTTTGCCTAAGCTATCTCCGCGACGTATTTTATAACGCTGCCATGCAAGACGATCTTTTTCACTTAGTTGGCTGAGGCCTTGCTTAAAAACGTCAATTTTTTGATTAGGAATAACCAAATAATGAGGGCCTTTAGGATCCGTTGCCCATCGGTTATAACCTGGATTTAAATGTTGAAGTTCGGCCAAGGTAATTTCTGCTAACTCAGCGGCTTTGGCTAAATCAATTTGAGAGCCAACGTCGATAGGAGTGATGACACTTTTATTTTCAATTTCATAAAGTTTGACATTGAAGTGCTCTGGTCGACGAACGATATCAACTAACGCCAGTAATTTGGGTACATAAGCCCGAGTTTCTTTCGGTAAATCCAAAGACCAAAAGTCGGTTGGCTTATTTTTACGAGCGTTGTTCCTCATTGCTCGCTTAACTCGACCTTCGCCAGAGTTATAAGCGGCGAGCGCTAGCATCCAATCACCATCAAAGTAATCGTGCAGGTATTGTAAATACTTTACCGCGCCTTTGGTTGAAGCCACGACATCACGACGACCATCATACCACCAGTTTTGCTTCATCCCGAAACGTGTTCCCGTTCCAGGGACAAACTGCCACATACCAGAGGCTCTACCATGCGAATAGGCAAATGGGTCAAAGGCACTTTCGACGATTGGAAGCAGGGCGATATCAAGCGGGATATTATTGGCTTCTAACTCTTCAACAATAAAGTGCAAATAAGGTTCGGCACGTTTGGCAACGCGGTCTAAATAGCTTTGATGTTTGGCGTACCAGTTTCTTTGATTAACGACACGGCGATTTTCAGGTACCTCAAAGGTAAGCTTTTCACGAATACGCTGCCATAAATTATCGTTAACATGGATATCATCGTTTAATGAAAGGTCGATATCATCAACCGGGTGGATAACTGCTACGGAACCATCTACGGTTAATGCTTCATTAATATCTACTGCAGTGGCAAGGTGTTCGGGTTGATTAACTGCTACTGGCGGTTCATTTACGGCTAATGGCTCAAGAGATTGACAGCCGGATAAAAATAGCACAGCGCTAAGGGAAAAATAATACTTCATATACATTTGGTTTATCTAATTTGGGCAATAGTGTTACTTATTTGTTATGACTATACAACCATAGGCTGATGATAATTTTAGTCAACTATTGTGAGTTTTGTTAAGTGTTTATCATCTAAGCGTTGTTTTTCCATTCTCTAATGGTAGCGAAGGTGGTTAACGTATTTATTTTTTCAATGCTGGCATACTCCATCGCACTTTCTTGAATGGTGTGTTGCTGACAGCGTAAAAAGGGGTTTATTTTCCGCTCTTGTTCTATGGTACTGGGTAAACTGATATCACCATTGTCTAGTCGATTTTTGACGTGATTATAGTAGTCAATAAGTTCAACGTTGTCTGGCTCTACTGCCAAGGCGAAGGTCAAGTTGGCTAACGTATATTCATGAGTGCAATAAACTTTTGTATCGCCGCTTAAACTGGCAAGTCTATTTAATGAAGTAAACATTTGCTCAGCCGTACCTTCAAAAATTCGACCGCAACCACCAGAAAACAATGTGTCGCCACAAAATAGCGTATTATCAGCATAATAGGCGATATGACCAAGGGTATGGCCGGGAACCTCAAGTACGGTGAAATCTACCCCTAAACTGTCAATATGAATGTGTTGACCATCGCTAAGCTGAATGTCACTTAAGTCAATGGCTTCTTTTGCCGGGCCATATATTGTTATTGTCCAGCCTTTGTCTTGACAATAGTGGCGCAATTGTACAACGCCGCCAATATGATCACTATGATGATGAGTGATGAGAATGGTGTCTAACTGCAATTGATGTTGTTCAATATAGTCGATACATACCGAAGCATCGCCAGGGTCTACCAAGGTGAGTTTATTGTTCTGATGATGAGAGATCGCCCAAATATAATTGTCGCTAAATGCTTTTATCGGATAAATATCGATAAGTTCTCGAGAATTAGTTGGCATGGGTTTATATCCTCAATATACTAAACTGACAGTAGTATACTGATATTTTTTATTGATGAAACCAGCTTTAGCATTTCGACAGCCCAACTATCCTAAATCTTGGCAGAAGTTGCCAAATGGGGAACTTGTGCTTGAACATATCAATCAATGTCTTGCACCTTGGTGGCCGAAATTTTTTGGTTATCATTTATTAAAGATAGGCGCCTTGAGTGGTGCCATCGATAGCTCAATGTGTAGTATCAACCATCAAATTACGATTGCTGAACCACGACATCATGGTGATATTACTGCTGATATGGATGATTTGCCGCTGTTAAAGCATAGCGTTGATGTTTGCGTACTTAGTCATGCATTGGAATTTACGCTTGACCCGCACCATGTTATTCGCGAAGCAAACCGTGTTTTGATCCCCAATGGTTATTTGGTGATCACCGGTTTTAACCCGTTTAGTTTAGCTGGACTGAATAAATTAATACCTTATCGACGTGATAAATCCCCATGGAACGAACGTTTTTTCTCTGCGATGCGAGTTAAAGATTGGCTACATTTGATGGGCTATGAAATATTAGCAGATGAAAAATGCTTGCATTCATCTTTAGTCGGTAAGGTGAGTCAAGGGGTTGTCGCAAGAAACTGGCGCAAGTTTGCCAATCATTATTTACCGAGTCTTGGTTCTGTTTATGTGATTGTTGCGAAAAAACGTGTACTGCCATTAACGCCAATTAAACCAAAGTGGAAACTGCGCGCTAAATTAGCCCCACTAAACGTTTCTACGATGAATTCGAGTAAAAGAAAAGTAAAAGGTTCATAACAATGAAGCGAGAACAGTTTGAGCAACACCTCAATCAATTATTATTACCCGATCAAATTAAAGATTTTTGTCCTAACGGCTTGCAAGTACAGGGCAGTGATACCGTTACTAAAGTGATCACCGGTGTTACCGCAACTCAAGCACTTATCGACCATGCTATCGAACAAAAGGCCGATACGATTTTTGTTCATCATGGTTACTTTTGGAAAAATGAATCTTACGTCATTCGTGGTATGAAGTATCAACGGATAAAAGCGCTACTTGATAACCATATTAACTTGTTTGCTTATCATTTACCGTTAGATATTCACCCAAAATATGGTAACAATGCTCAATTGGCTAAATTATTGGATATCGAAGTTACTGGGCCGTTAGAGCTTGGCAACCCACAAAGTGTTGCGATGCAGGGTAAACTTAGTCAGCCAATCGGTGGTCATTTATTTGCAGATGAAATCTCTAATGCTTTGAGACGCCAATGTTTGCATATAGCGCCAGCATCTAAAAAGCCGATTAATACGGTGGCATGGTGCACAGGAGGCGGGCAAGGGTATATAGAGCTAGCTGCTGAGCAGGGCATTGATGCGTTTATCACTGGCGAAGCGTCGGAGCAAACCACCCATGTAGCGCGAGAGATGGATATTCACTTTTTTGCCGCTGGCCACCACGCGACTGAACGTTATGGTGTCAAAGCTATTGCTGACTATATTCAAAAGCAACTTAACATTGATGCCCGCTTTGTCGATATTGATAATCCAGTGTAAGTTGCATTAAGGGACGCTATGCTTAGTGACTTATAAACTCTTAAGCCACTGAACGGCTAAACCTAAATATTCATACCAAGCAAGGGTTGAGTTTTGCAATGTTTTTGCATTCGGTACGTAATAACCCCAACCCTTTTCGTCATTTAATCCTTTCACTATTGGGCTAGCAGGAGCAGGCATAGCCTCAACTCCTTGACTTAAAAAATAATTAATCGCTCGCGGCATATGATTCGCATTAGTAACTAATACGACGCGTGTCCCTTTAACGCGAGGTGAAATAAGCGCTGCCTCTTCTTCCGTATCGCGAGGGAAAGGCTCAACAAGAACTTTTTGCTCTGGTACACCAAGCAGCAGCGCGGCTTGTTTGACTTTTTCGGCATTAGAGTAGCGATCACCAAATGCTGCGCCAGAAGTAATAATTGTCGCTTCAGGGTGAAGGCGAAATATACGCAAACCTTCAACTAAACGTTGCAACGAGCAAGCCTTGAGTTCTGACGTTGCCACAAGGGTTGCATCTGAAGTATGCCCACAGCCTAGAATCACAATGTAATCAATAGGCTGGCTTGAACGGGTAAAGGTGTCATATTGCTCTTCTATCGGCGCAAGTGCTCTGTCTGAAAGCGGGGTAAATGAAGCGAACAGTAGAAGAATAAAACCGATAAGAGAGCATTTAAAGCTAAATTGTGGCTTTGAACGATGAAAAATAAGTGCCATTAAAAACAGTATTAATACCATCGACATCGGCATCAATAATACGCCAGTAATCTTCTTTAATAAAAATAAATCCATAACAGCTGCTTTTCGTAAAAAATTGCCGACACTATAACAAGTTAAGATAACAAGACAAGCGTAAAGCGCTGAACATTGATGGTTCATGCAGTAGTAAAAATAATTTCTAGAGTCTGTGTATTTATACAGTTTGGTGCTAATTCTCGTTTTTGACAAAAAATAGAGAAAAAATCTCGCTTTCTCCGCAGAAAACGAGATTTGTTAATACTATGTTATTGATTTCATGTAAAAGAGCTGGTAGCGTTCGGATTAATGAAAACAAGGAAGTGAAAAGTTCTTGCCGTTATTAATGAGAATAATTCCTCCTAATAAGCTGTTAGGCATACAAGGAAGGTTTATGTATCATCAAAAAGTTTTATTCGTACTTTGTCTTTTTTTCTTCTCATTTGATTCTGTAGCGGACAAGCCTGTTAAGATTGGAGTAACTTGGGATGTCACAGC